>JBFHSP010000042.1:0-17645 GCA_041591085.1 Kangiellaceae bacterium
AGGGCGGTAGATAACAAAAAAAACAAATAGGTGGTGGTATTGCCCTTCACTTGCCCGCAACTACAAAAATCGTCTTTTTTGACAGAAAATGAGCCTAAATTTTTGAGATGCTAATGACCGCTTTGTGCTCTTTTCCCCCTTTAGAGTCGCAAGCTGCGATTTACTATTCTGACATCGAAAAGAATTAAATCTTTAACCCTCACCCTTCCCTTTCCCAAAATTGGAAGAGGGTGATTTCGACTAATTGTCGAAATTAAGGTTTGTCTTTATGAGGAACGAAGTGACGCAATAATCTATCTTTTTGTTTAATTGAAATCGAGATAGCCACGGCGTGAAACGCCTCTCTATGACAGGAAGTTCTAAAATAATATCGCGACTTCAATGCTCGCAAAAAAACAATTATGATTGAGCTGGCTTGAGGCATGGAAGCCGAAAGCAGGTTTTGTCGAGTAGGACTACGAGTCAAAACCGGTGGCTCGATAAAAATAATTGGATTTTGATTGAAGAGCATTGTGGAGCAAGGGCGTTTTACTGCGGGCTTCCTGCCCTTCGACCTAATGGACCAGCTAAAGCTATTCAAATTTATTCCTGATAAATTTGTGGACACTTTTGCAACGTCTGGTAAAAGTATCTCGCTCGGCAGTTTTTTGCTCCTGCAAAAACTGCACTCCCAACATCCATGTCGATCGAAGCGAAGCGGTGCGAAACCGCCTTTGACTTTAAGATTTAAAAGCTAAATTCCGCATCAGATGTGCGGAATGACGGAAAATTTTGAAACGCAAATTTCCGAAGTGTGCTTTTTTTTTCAATCAATAATTCAGAAACAAATGCGATATTTAGAAAGAAATAAAAACCTAAACCGCTATTTCCGTATCACTCGGTTCAGGAACAAAGATTGGATCGGGTAAGGGCGGTAAACCGTAAAAAGCACGTGCTTTATTACAATCTTCATTAACGGCACCATTGTCTCCATGCATGTCGAAGCTTCGGCAACTGCTGGAGCGCGAATCGTAAATGGTGCATCTTACAGAACTACCAATGTCGCCTAACAAAGCTACACAACGCGTAGGCTTACTTTGAGTACCTTGCATACAAACCCGAAAGGGTGAAATAGGCGTGGTTAGATTATCAGGGACAGAACCACCTGCCTCTTGCGTTTCACCGAAATAGAAAGAAACCCTGAAAAAACCACAACAAGCTCCGCAGTTTGTACACGCCATATTTTCATTAATTCAGTTTAAAAACGCGGATTTATATTTGAATATAAAGTATTTTTCTAACAAAAGTTATGAATAATAAGGGTAAAAATTATTGCTTAAAACAAAGGCCGCTTATCGCGGCCTTAAAGTTGGTTTTAATATCTGTTTTCAAACAGGAGTTCTTTGAAAGTTGCTCTGTTTTCAGGTGCTATGTAAGGCTCGAAAGTTTTATTAGCGGCAGCCGAACACGATGCATTCTCCGCATAATAAATAGCTTCAGCAGTTATTGGGTCGCTACTTGATCCCCATCCAGCCACGATTTGATCGTTCACCGTACAACTTGACGCAATGCCATCAAAATAATCTCCGTAACCTTCTGAATTAACCACCTTAAAATTAATCGCAGACATCACCATTGAACAGTATTCTTGAGGTGACATGCCAATCGGTTTACCACATGTTGCGGTTCCAATTGTGACTACCTCAATAAAAGGATCAATGCCGTTGATAATCATTTCACTAGCGGAACAGGTAGAGCCCGTAGTCAACACAATCACTCGATTGATATTAAGTTTGTTTGCTTGGTCACTAAAGGTGTATGTCGAGTTTGAATCTTGATGTTTGTCATTGTATTGAAGAGTAGCCATTAACTCACCATTTGTGGTATTACCACCAATTAATGAGCCGAGTAACGCAGCAACGCTGATTCGACCACCACCGTTATAACGCAAGTCCAAAATAAGTTGCGATGGATTGCCCGCTTGCAATGTACTAAACGCTGTTTGTAACTCTGCAGATGAGGGTTCAATAAATCCGTGTTGAAATGACAAGTAACCCACATTACCGGCGGTCGTGTTAAATACTTCGGTATGAAATACAGTGTTGGTATTCACGGTACCTTTCACCATATTGGTGGTTATGGTTTGACCTTGTGTATTGATGTAGGTGATTTCAATTGTGTAGCCTTCTTCATCTGGACCATAAACAGTGGCATTGTCGATATTATTGTTTTTTATCTCAGTAACCGTATACCCATTAATGACTGTAAGCCTGTCACCACGGCTCAATCCCGCTGCCTCGGCACCTGAGCCCGAAAACACATAACGAATCACATAAGAATCTTCATATTGAGTCGTATTCGATGAAAAACCATAGCCAAAATAACTGCCACTTGAGAAAAAAGCATCGTATTCTTCACGGGTAATGACATAAGAAAAACGATCAAGATCCGATTTCACATCGTCGAGCATGGCTTGGATGGAAGAATACGCTTGCGGATTGATTGAAGCGGGTAGATCTTGATACCAATAATACCAGTCTTGCAAATAAGAGAACCATGTTTGGTTTTGATCTGGTATAGAACAATCGTCACTATCGCTACTGCCACCACAACCGATCAAAACTAAAGATAAAATTGAAATTACCATTAATCGTTTAAGCATACCTACCTCCACAAAGCTTCTCATAAATAAAATATACTATGTAGAGATGCTTTTCTATTAATTAGTACTCATTCGGATAAAAAGCAAAGTACTTAGAGTACCTTTTTATTTAGCCGCTAGTGAGTCAAGTAAATGCTTTTGCGCTCTAAATGCAGTATCAGTATTTGGCCTACTTTTAACAAAACGGCCATCACTTTGAAGCAACCAGCTTTGCATATTGTCTGCCAAATAATGATCAATAGACTCCAATACCACTCGATTAGCCAATTGTTTGTCGATGATTGGAAAACAAGTTTCAACTCGATGATATAAATTACGATCCATCAAATCCGCACTGGATGCAAATACTTTTTCATCGCCATTATTGGCAAAACAATAGATTCTAGAATGTTCTAAAAACCGACCAATGATAGAACGAACAGTAATATTTTCAGATAAGTGTTTAATACCCGGGCGCAGACAACAAATACCTCTCACAATCAATTCAACTTTAACCCCTGCTTGCGAAGCTTGATAAAGTTTCTTAATCATCTTGGACTCGGTAAGCGAGTTCATGCGCATTTTAATATACGCAAGTTTCCCGTTTTTTTGGTTTTCAATTTCTTGATCAATTAAATCGGATAATCCGTTATATAAAGTAAAGGGTGCTTGTAGCATTTTATTAAGATTATACGCTTTGCCCATACCGGTAAGTTGCAAGAATACCTTTAGAGTATCTTCACATAAATTTTTGTTAGCCGTTAACAAACCAATATCGGTATAAAGTCGCGCCGTGCCCGCATGATAATTACCAGTACCCAAGTGGGCGTAATGACGCAGTTTTTTCTTTTCACGGCGAGTCACTACACATAATTTTGCATGAGTTTTAAAACCAACCACGCCATAAACCACCAAGGCGCCGGCGTCTTGTAGTCGGCTGGCTAATTCAATATTATCTTTTTCATCAAAACGCGCTCGAAGCTCAATAACTACGGTCACTTCTTTTCCTGAGCGCGCAGCATCAATTAACGCTTCGACAATAGTCGATTGCGATCCAGTACGATAGAGTGTTTGCTTAATAGCTAAAACACTAGGGTCATTAGCCGCGCTGCGAATAAAATTAACCACCGGATCAAAACTTTCATACGGATGATGCAAAACAATATCTTGGTGCTTAAGCACATCAAAAATTGATTCATTTTTATTTTTTAATGCTGCTGGAATAGATGGCACAAAAGGCTTAAATTTTAAATTGGGCCGATCCACCATATCGCTCAAGCTCATTAATCGATTTAAATTGACCGGGCCATTCACTCGATAAAGTTCATTTTCAGTCAGCTTACATTTTTGCAGTAAAAACTGCGCAATTTTATCTGGGCAGTTATCTGCTATTTCCAATCGAACTGAAGTACCAAAGTCGCGACTTTGTAGTTCTTTTTTCAGTGCGTGCGCTAAGTCTTCAACATCTGACTCATTCACTAACAAATCACTATCACGAGTTAATCGAAACTGATAACAACCTTTCACTTTCATACCAGGAAAAAGTTCGGCAACATTTTCGTGAACAATGGCAGAAAGAAAAACAAAGTTCATTTTATTACTGTTTAATTCACTTGGAAGTTCAATAATGCGCGGCAAGGAACGTGGCAAATGGATCACCGCATAATCACTATCACGACCAAAGGCATCTTTACCTTCTAACGCAACAATAAAGTGCAAACTTTTATTCACTAGTCGTGGAAATGGGTGCGCTAAATCTAGACCAATAGGTGAGATAATCGGTGCTACTTCATTAATAAAGTAATCGGTGATCCAATTAGACTGTTCATCGGTCCATTCTGAGCGACGTAAAAAATGTAGATCATGCTCACTTAATTGAGGGAGTAACACATCATTAAATATTCGATATTGCTCCGCCACCATTTCATGACAAGTTTTACTGATTTCCACTAAAATTTGCGTCGGATTTAATCCATCGGGCCCCACTCGATCAGGGTGAGCTGTCGCCCAATGCACCAAGCTGGCCACTCGAACTTCAAAAAACTCATCAAGGTTACTACTGAAAATAAAAATAAACTTTATTCGCTCTAGCAAGGGCAGATCTTCATCTAGCGCTTGTTGCAACACTCGCCAGTTAAATTGTAAAAAGGATAACTCCCGATTGATATAAAACTCGGTGTTATCTAAATCAAGCGCGGCTTTCTTTTTAACTTGAGGTAGTTCATCCAAATAACTGGATAAACTTTTAACTTCTTCAGCTCCAGTATCGACTTCTAGATCTGGCGGCAGGGATTTATTCACTGAGGTTTCTCAAACACTTTTGATAAAAACACTATAGACGAGTTTTCAATAATGATCCGTCACTCAGCTAGCCACTCGGCCACTTGTTTTGCGTAGTAAGTTAAAATGGCATCCGTTCCAGCGCGTTTAAAACAGGTCATCGCTTCCATCACTACCGATTTTTCATCAAGCCAACCATTATGACTGGCCGCTTTTAGCATGGCGTACTCGCCGCTGACATGATAAGCCATGACCGGAACCTTAAAGGTCTCTTTGGCTCGGCGAATAATATCTAAGTACGGCATACCCGGTTTCACCATAACCATATCGGCGCCTTCTTCAATGTCCATGGCAATTTCGTGCAGAGCTTCATCGCTATTTGCAGGATCCATTTGATAGGTTTTCTTATCGGCTTTGCCTAAGTTGGTGGCCGAACCGACCGCATCCCTAAAGGGGCCATAATAGGCCGAGGCGTATTTAGCGGAATAAGCCAAAATTTTGGTATTAATAAACCCTTCAACTTCAAGCGCATCCCTTATTGCACCGATGCGGCCATCCATCATATCGGAAGGGGCTACTACATCTGCACCAGCAGCGGCATGACAAAGCGCTTGCTTCATTAATACATCAATCGTTTCATCATTAAGAACATAACCTTTTTCATCAATGATCCCATCTTGCCCATGACTGGTGTAAGGATCGAGTGCAATGTCAGTAATGATCCCCATTTCTGGAAAACGACTTTTCACTGCTTTAATAATTTCCGGAACTAAACCATTTTCATCATAAGCCGCTTCAGCTAATAAGCTTTTGTGTTGGCTTTCAATCACAGGAAAAATAGCGAGGGCAGGCACTTTTAATCGACACAATGCTTCAACTTCTTGGAGTAATAAATCAATAGAGAGTCTTTCAATCCCTGGCATTGATCCGATGGCTTGACGCTGATTACTACCCGGTAAAATAAACATTGGATAAATAAGATCGTTAGCAGACACGGAATGCTCGCGAACTAAACGTCGAATAAAATCATCCGTTCGGTTCCGACGTTTACGGCTAGACGGGTAAAATCCAGAATGAATGCTGTTCACAAAGTTCTCCCATATTTACTTTAAACGGTGAGTAATAATTAAACCCACTCTTGATGCGGTAAAAAATCAGTATAAAGTTTGATCTCTTCAGTACCGGCTTCTGGTTGCCAATTATAGCGCCAACTCACATGGGCTGGCAGCGACATTAAAATAGACTCCGTTCGGCCGCCAGTTTGTAAACCGAACAATGTGCCGCGATCATAAACTAAATTGAATTCAACGTAACGACCACGTCGATAGTGCTGAAACTCCACTTGAGCTTGATTAAATGGCGTGTTTTTACGCTTTTCCACAATCGGTAAATAAGCCGGAATATAACTATTTCCCACTGACTTCATAAAACTAAAACAGTTAGCAAAATCCCAACGATTGAGATCATCAAAAAACAAACCACCGACGCCTCGCGCTTCATTGCGATGCTTTAAAAAGAAATATTCATCACACCATTTTTTAAATTCCGGATACACCTCTTGCCCAAAAGGCTCACAAGCTTTTTTTGCTTGTTGATGCCAATGCACCACATCTTCTTTGAATCCGTAATAGGGGGTTAAATCAAACCCGCCACCAAACCACCAAACCGGATCGCACCCCGGTTTTTCGGCAATAAAAAACCGCACATTCATATGAGATGTTGGAACAAAAGGATTTTTAGGATGCATCACTAACGATACACCCATCGCTTCAAATGAGCGTCCTGCTAATTCAGGCCGCACCGCTGTCGCCGATGCGGGCAGGGCATCTCCGGTGACATGAGAAAAATTAACGCCACCCTTTTCAAACACTTCACCATTTTCAATCACCCGAGAACGGCCACCACCACCTTGTTCTCGAGTCCAGCTGTCTTCGGCAAATCTTGATTCGGCTTCTACAGACTCTAAATCTTGGCAAATACTATCTTGCAAGCTGAGTAAGTAATCTTTTACCGATAGTTTGTTCATAGTGTTATCCGCGTAATATTTTTCCGGTTTTAAGCTCAATCAGCCGAGATGCAGGTGCGATTTGCAAGGCTTTGCCAGGTGTAACCCATTCAACCTGCTGTTGAAAATGGGCAACGCAAGCTTGACGAGTGGTTTTTGCTTGGTAGCCGCTTTTGTTACAACTGGTAGACACAAGTAACCCGACTTCATCACAAAGCGCTTTCACCCAAGGATGACTCGAAAACCTCACCGCTAAATTTGGCTTGCCTCCGGTTAACCAATGCGGAGCACTCGCTGACGCCGGAATTAAGTAAGAAGTGGGAACTGTCGTGCGTTCCGATAATTGGTTTAGCTCTTGTTTTGATAACGGCAAAAACCAATGATTAAGCTGTTGGATGTTACTGGCAACCAAAATCAGTCCTTTATTTGCATTACGACCTTTTATGGCAAAAATTCGTTCAACTGAGTTTTGATAGAAGGGTAGGCAACCCAAGCCCCAAACGGTTTCTGTGGGATAGGCTAACACACCACCTTGGCGTAAAAAATTAACCGCCTTTTTAAGGTGCCAATAAGAAAAATAAGATTGGGTGTTGTTCACGATGAAAATTGTTCAGTGCAGCTCATCTGCTTGCAATTCAAACCAGGCGCAAGCTTGCTCATAGCCTTCAAGATTGGATAGTACCATCATGGCAATCCACTGGACCTGATCGTAACTCACCGTGTCCATTTTAAGCGCCAAGATCCTATCAATAATAAGTTCTCGTGCAGCAAAGTCGATCAACCCACTTTGTTCTAACCGAACCAATAGAGACAGTCCTTGTTGACCAAGTATTCGCCGTTCTTGGGATGAAAACACTCGAAAGCCATCAGAGTGAATTTGTTCAAATAGATGTTCTTCTTGATTTTCACGTAATGTGGCAAGTGCATCAATCCAGTCAAAAGCCGACCCAATTTCTCCTTCGGTAAACCCGACTTCAGTCAATTCATCTGCCAATTTTTGAGCTTCTTCAATGATAAAATAATCATCATTTTCAAAACGCTCAAAAATGTACAACAGCACGTCAAGAACATCGTTCTTCATGGCTTCCCCAAAAGTTTTATCACTGATGCATTAATACACATCTATTTTTGCCGTTGAAAGCCTCCAACACATTGGGCTATCCAACCATCTAATTCTAATGTTAACAAGATTGGGGAAACTTGAGCTACCGGTTTTTTACTTCGGTTGATGATTGTATCGAGCGAAGTTACTGAAAAGTCGATGAGTTGAAGTAGTGAGCGCGCTTCTTCTGATCTAGGGTAACGAGATTGTCCTTCTAAATTATCGGGTTGTAACGCTAAGTCGAACTGTTCCACTTTAGGCTGTAAGCTCGGATAGTGCTCCAGTACATCACTGACCGACTCAACCAAACATGCTCCTTGCTTTATCAGCGCATGACAACCTTTCGAAAGCACATTATGGATCGAGCCGGGCACAGCAAATACATCTCGGCCTTGTTCCAAAGCATAGTGTGCGGTGATCAGCGATCCACTTTTAATGGCTGCTTCAACTACCAATACTCCTAAGCTTAAGCCCGCTATGATTCGATTACGCTTTGGGAAATTAATCGATCGAACGCCTGTTTCCAAGTCAAACTCAGAAACAATCAATCCTTGTTCCGCTATCCTATTGGCTAACGCTTGGTGCTTTGTTGGATAAACTCGATCAATACCAGTACCAATCACCGCTATAGTCGGATTGTTAGCATCCAGAGCAGCTTGGTGGGCAATCCCATCAACACCTAAGGCCATGCCTGAAGTAATAGTGAGTCCTTCATCACCAAGTGCTTGAGCAAACTCATAGGTGGTTTCTCTGCCCAATTGAGTCGGATTTCGACTACCCACCATGGCCAATTGCGGCTGATGCAGTAATTGAGGATCTCCTTTCAAATATAAGAGTAAAGGCGCTCCCACTGATTCTTTGAGCGCTATCGGGTACTCTTTATCACCCCAACAAATGATTCGATTCAAACTCGATTGATTTAACCAACGCTTAATTTTTGCCAGATCAGGGCATTGGGCTTGCTCAATATTCTCAGCAAGAACAAGTGAACAGCCCGCTTCAAGTAATTCATCTTTTGAGCAAAGGAAAACCTTTTCTATCTTTTCAAAGTGCCCAATCAGCTTTTCAACGCCTGCTGGTCCTAATTGCCTAATATTACGCAGTTTTAACCATAAACCGATGGACTCTAAACAATGTTGCACAATAAAAACCTCCTTGCTTTGTATTTAGAATGCTTGAATTCACAAGCTGGTGGCATCCTGCCAATCATTTTTACAACAAAGAGCTTATCCTGACTTTCGCAAGCAAATCATCAGAGATCGACCATAAAAAAACGACCCGAAGGTCGTTTTTTAGTTTAAGCCTGTGACGCTTTTAGCTTAATAAGGCGTTTTAGCTTTATCCAATACATGCAATGGTCGCTGAGCTTTCAGTACTAAACCTAAGCTCACTTTTTCAAAGGTTCGAAAAACCATCAAGCTTCCAGCTTCTTCTTCTGGTAACTTGACTTTATCTTTAGCGTTCACTAACGATTTAAAGAAACTCGTTAATGCACCGTCTTTATTTACATTTTCGTTATCCCGAGCATAGGGATCAACTACAACTTCGCCGCGTTGATGAACGGTTAAAACATGGCCCACTTCCAAACCATCGCGTTCACCTTTATTCAATACCACCACATCATATTGGCCAATTTGGACAACGCCGTCATAAACCGAAATAATTGAAGCATCTACGTCCATAGCAGGTGCATGTGGAAAATAGTAAGGACGAAGCTGTTCTTCATTTGATGGCCATAATCGATCACCCTTGGCGACTTCACCCACAGACTTTTCTATTTTAATGGTCGTTGGATCACCATCTCTAACTTTAAGTCCTGAACCAAGATGAACCGCTTCAATACCCAGCGCTTCGCCAGTATAAGGATCGATATATTTTTCTCCTTCACGGAAAAAGGAGTACTTGGTAGCTTCTCTTGAAGTTACACCGCGAACATAGACTCGATTACCCATTGCATTGGCCAAACGACCTTCATCCCCTGCAACCACATAAGGAGCGGTTTCCAAATCTTTTTCTGATACCACACGGGCACTCACTAAAAAGGGCAGAATTGCATCAAGAGGAATGGTTGTAATAGCTTGGCCACGAGTCAGCTCACGGACTTGAGGAGTTAGCTTAACCGTACCGTTAGGTAACGTGTTGGTTTTAGTAATTCTTGGCTGTCCATCAACATAAACAAGCGCCAAAACATCTCCGGGAAATATCAAATGAGGATTATCTACCTGATCATTTACATGCCAAATTTCCGGCCATAGCCACGGACTCTGAAGAAACTTTTCAGAAATGTCCCATAAAGTGTCGCCGGGTTGAACCACATGAAACTCTGGATGACCATTTTTGAGTTCAGCTGCACAGACCCCAAAACTGCCAATCCACGCGAGTGTCGCGGCCAATGTGACAATAAACTTTTTCATATCGCATGTCCCTTAATTTATAATACGGGTAATTTGCAACTGAACAACGTCCCATAACTTAAATTTTGCTGTTAAATTACAGGTGTCTTTGATCCTACTTATTCAGTATGATCATAATCTTAGCAGCAAAAGTTACTTTTTTACTAGAACTTAGATCACACTATATTATGGCTTTATTAGAAATACTTGAATTTCCCGATCCTAGGCTTCGCACAAAAGCGACTCCAGTTACCGATTTTGGCGCTAGTTTACAGCAACAAATCGACGATATGTTTGAAACTATGTATGCCGCTCCTGGTGTTGGCTTAGCCTCAACTCAAGTGGACTTTCATCAACAACTTATTGTGATTGATGTTTCCGATGATCAATCAGAACCCTTGGTACTAATCAACCCTGAAATTACCGAACGACGGGGGGTTGAGGTACGAGAGGAGGGTTGTTTGTCGTTTCCTGGCGTTTATGCCAAAGTTGAGCGAGCCGATGAAGTCACACTAAAAGCTCTTGATCGCGAAGGAAAGCCTTATGAAATAGAGGCCGATGGCTTATTAGCCGTATGCATTCAACATGAAATCGATCATATTCAAGGCAAATTGTTTGTTGATTATCTATCCGCTTTAAAGCGCGATCGTATTCGAAAAAAGCTCGAAAAAGCACATAAAAATCGATAACTTCATGGAAAACCTAAATAATAAAAGAATCATCTTTGCCGGCACCCCAGATTTTGCGGCCATTTGTTTAAAGAAGCTGATTCAGTCTGGCTACAATATTGTAGCCACCTATACTCAACCCGATAGGCCTGCTGGCAGAGGCAAAAAGCTACAGCCAAGCCCAGTAAAATCTTTGGCTTTAGAATACAGCATTCCAGTTGAGCAACCTCTTAACTTTAAGTCGACAGAAGCGTTGGCGCAGCTTAAAGCTTATAACGCTGATTTAATGATTGTGGTGGCTTATGGCTTGATTTTGCCACGTGAAGTACTCGACACCCCAACACATGGATGCATTAATGTTCATGCCTCATTACTACCAAGATGGCGCGGCGCAGCACCCATTCAGCGTGCAATTGAAGCAGGAGATGAAATAACCGGAGTCGGTATTATGCAGATGGAACTGGGGTTAGATACCGGTGCAGTATGGGCTGAACAATCAGTTGCCATCGAAGCTGAGGATACTGGAGCTTCACTCCATGATAAATTAGCCGAGGTCGGCGCGAACTGCTTAATAGAAAGTTTACCTATCATTTTTTCTGGAGAATCAAAACCAACTCCGCAAAGCGAAGATGGGGTTGAATACGCCCATAAAATGACCAAGCAGGAAGCACAAATAAATTGGCAGCTTTCTGCAATTGAGATTGAGCGCAAAATTAGAGCTTTCAACAGTTGGCCAGTGGCTTATTTTTTAATCCATGGCGCACCTTGTCGCCTGTGGCAGGCAGAGCTTGGTAAGCCGACCGATCAACTACCAGGAACCATTGTAACCGCTGATAAATCAGGGATTACAGTTGCCTGCGGCGAAGGAAGCATTATTATAAAAGAGCTTCAACCTGCGGGCAGTCGCAAAATGGCTGTTTCTGACTTACTCAATTCAAAAGCGCACTGGTTTTCTGTAGGCGCCTCTTTAGCTGAATAACTAAAAAACAATGTCGACGCTAAGAGCAAACATCGCCCTTTGGTTAGAGCAAGTAGCCTTTAAAGGGGTTTCCGCAAACCAAATCATCACTCAAATCAATCAAAGTGAATTTGACCCGAGAGATAAGGGCCTTGCTAAGGCTTGTTTGTTTGGCAGCTGCCGTCATTTTGAAAAACTTTCAGAGTTTTTATCCTTACTGTTGTTAAAGCCGCTTAAAAATAAAGAGTCCGATATAAAAAGCTTATTGATTACCGGGTTGTTTCAAGTTTTTTATACCGATATTCCTCATCACGCAATTATTTCAGAATCGGTTAACGCCACTCGAACATTAAAAAAAGATTGGAGTAGCAAACTCGTCAATGCAGTTTTACGCAATGCTTTACGGCGATCCGATGAATGGCAAAGCCGATCGTGGTCCGATCCCGCCTATCGCGAAATGCCTGATTGGCTGTTAAAACGATTAATAAAAGCATGGCCAAATCATTGGGCGAGTATTTGTAGAGAAAGTAACCAACAAGCTCCAATGACCTTACGCGTCAATCAAAAGCACTCACAATATAAGAACGCGCTAAACCTACTAACCGAACAACAAATCAAGTTTAAACAGTTGCCAAATCAAAATTCAGCTTTGATATTAACTGAAGCAACCAATGTCTCGGCTTTACCGTGCTTTGATGACGGACTGTTTTCGGTGCAGGATGCCTCTGCACAACTCGCTGCGGATTTACTGCCGCTCCCAAATGAAAACTCAGAACCGGTGCGCGTATTAGATGCGTGTGCAGCTCCTGGTGGCAAAACTGCTCATCTTTTAGAAAAGTATCATAATCGCAATATAGACCTTATTGCGTTAGAGTTAGATCCGAATCGAGCTGAAAAAATCCAGCAGAATTTCGATCGATTAGGATTAAAAGCTCAATTAGTTGTGGATGACGCTACGAATTGGCAATCAAATCATCTTTTTGATGCCATTTTAATTGACGCCCCATGCTCAGCAACCGGTGTTATTCGAAGACAACCAGATATCAAGATGCATCGCCGAGATGCTGATATTGCTGAGTTGGTTGAACTGCAAAAACAAATTTTAAATAATTTATGGCCTCAATTAAAAGTGGGCGGCTATTTACTGTACGCAACTTGCTCTGTATTGCCCGATGAAAACCATCAACAAATAGAGGACTTTATTAATGCTCATCTCGATGCTAAACCCGTGCGATTATTAGAACATTTTGCAGAGCTTGGCGTGCTGAGCGATTTGGGTTTGCAAATTTTTCCTCAATTTTCCTACGATGGCTTTTTCTATGCGCTTTTTCAAAAGCAAACCGTTAGAAGTGCTTGATTATATTGGGGAATAAATCAGCTATTTTTTGGCATTTAATCTACAATGTCGCATAATGCTTGCACACAAGTAGCTCATTGATACCCTATGAAAATAATTATATTAGGTGCTGGACAAGTCGGAGGAGAACTCGCGCTCAACTTAGCCGGGGAAGATAACGACATCACACTTGTCGATACCGATGCCAAAAGACTTCGCGAGTTACAAGATCATCTTGATTTACGCACTATCGTTGGCAATGGCTCTTACCCTAATATTTTACGTCAGGCGGGTATCGAAGATGCTGAAATGCTGATTGCTGTAACCAACAGCGATGAAACTAATATGATGGCATGCCAAGTTGCCTATTCTTTATTTAGAACACCCAATAAAATTGCCCGGGTCCGCTCGCCAAGCTATGTAGACGAACCCGAATTATTTAGACCACAAGCCATTCCTGTCGATGTTGCGATAAGCCCAGAACAACTTGTGGTGAAATCTATTTTTCGTTTGATCGAAAATCCAGGTGCTTTGCAGGTGGTTGACTTTGCCAACGGTCTAGTTCGACTCGTTGCTGTTCGAGCTTATTATGGGGGGCCTCTAGTTGGCCATGCGCTTTCAACATTAAAACAACATATGCCCAGTGTTGAAACTCGAGTAGCTGCAATTTTTCGGCGCGGCCAAGCTATCATGCCAACTGGCGATACTATGATAGAGGCGGATGATGAAGTATTTTTTATTGCCGCTAAACAGCACATTTTAGCGGTGATGAGTGAACTGCAAAAACTCGAAAAGCCCTATCAGAAAATCATGATTGCCGGTGGTGGTAATATTGGGCTGGGTCTTGCCAAACTTTTAGAGAAAGATTTTCAGGTCAAATTAATTGAACACAATTCAAAGCGTGCTCAGATCATTTCTGAAGAGCTTGATGATACCTTGATCATTCAAGGTGACGCAGCAAACAAAGATATGCTCCGAGATGAAAATATTGAACATATCGATGTTTTCGTTGCAGTAACCAACAATGACGAAATTAATATTCTTTCAGCGATTTTAGCAAAACGCATGGGCGCTAGAAAAACCATGGTATTGATTGGTAAAAGCGCTTATGTCGATTTATTACAAGGTGAAGATATCGACATAGCGGTTTCTCCACAACAAGCAACCTTGGGAAGCTTATTGACTCATATTCGCCGTGGCGACGTTACTGCGGTGCATTCATTAAGACGCGGAGCTGCTGAAGCATTAGAAGCCGTTGCTCACGGTGATGAGCAAACTTCTCAGGTAGTTGGCCGATCAATTGGTGAAATTGAATTACCGCCAGGCACCACCATAGGTGCGATTGTGCGGGAAAAACATGTACTGATCGCTCATGACAACATTGTTATCCAACCTGAAGATCACGTTATTTTGTTTTTAGTCGACAAAAAATATGTGTTTGACGTTGAGCAGTTGTTCCAAGTCGAACTGTCATTCTTTTAGCTGAGACTATCGATGCAACATCAAGTGGTAATCCGAATTTTAGGCATTTTACTGATGCTATTCAGTAGTGTGATGCTTTTGCCTATTATGGTATCGCTGATTTATCGTGATGGCGGGGCGCTTTATTTTCTGTACAGTTTACTGATCAATTTAATCTTAGGTTTCTATCTTTTTTGGAAAAACCGAAACGCAAGAGCAGAACTAAAAACTCGAGATGGATTCTTGGTGGTTGTGCTCTTTTGGACGGTACTCAGTTTATCGGGTGCAGTTCCACTTTATCTTGCTCCTATACCCAACTTTGGTTTGGCCGATGCTATTTTTGAAAGTTTCTCTGGACTAACCACAACTGGAGCAACAGTAATTGTTGGCTTAGATTCTTTGCCACAATCGATTTTATTTTATCGCCAGTTTTTACAATGGTTTGGTGGCATGGGAATTATCGTTTTAGCCGTAGCTATTTTGCCCATGTTAGGCATCGGGGGCATGCAGCTTTATCGTGCCGAAACGCCCGGGCCAGTAAAAGATTCAAAATTAACCCCTCGTATTGCCGGAACAGCTAAAGCGTTATGGTTTATTTATTTAGGACTCACCATCATTTGCGCCGCTTGTTATTGGCTTGCCGGCATGTCGCCATTTGATGCGATCAATCACAGCTTATCAACCGTTGCTATAGGCGGATTTTCAACTCACGATGCCAGTATTGGCTGGTTTAATAGCAGCACCATAGAATTTATATGCAGTATATTCATGTTAATTGCCGCGGTTAATTTTTCTCTACATTTCGCCGCTTATCGTTCGCTTAGCACCTCACCTTATTCAAATGATCCCGAATTCAAAGCGTTTATTTCGTTAATATTTCTGGTTGTACTTGTTTGTTTTATTGGATTGTTTATCACCCAAACCTTTGGTTTTAAAGAGTCCTTTTTTAAAGCATTATTTCATACCATTTCAATAGGGACCACAGCAGGATTTGCTAGTGCAGACTTTGCAACATGGCCTAGTATGTTACCACTAATGCTTATCTTTTTAAGTTTTGTTGGAGGCTGTGCAGGGTCGACGGGTGGAGGCATTAAGGTCATTCGTTTTTTATTGTTATTCAAGCAAGGATTTCGCGAAATCCAAAAACTGATACATCCAAATGCATTGTTTAAGATTAAATTGGGAAAGCAAATTCTTCCCGATAACGTCGCTGACGCTGTATGGGGATTTTTTGGTGCCTACGTTGCTCTTTTTGTAATCATGATGCTTATCTTAATGGCGGATGGACTCGACCAAGTAACCGCATTTTCAGCCGTGGCTGCCTGCATGAATAACTTAGGCCCTGGCCTTGGAGAAGTAGCCTCCAATTATGCAAACGTCAGTGATCTTACCAAGTATGTACTGTGTATCGCGATGTTATTTGGCCGGTTAGAAATTTTCACGTTATTGGTTTTATTAACTCCTGCATTCTGGCGAAAATAAAGCTTAACCTAAGCTTGGGTTATTAAAACGTCAAAAAGGATAGACATCGTAGTCACCATCACTCGGTGTTTTAAATCGCTTATAACTCCATTCATATTGCTCTGGATTTGCTTTAATCAGCTTTTCAAAACTTGCATTCATATCATCAAGAAATTGTTGTGTTGAAGCTTTAGAATTTAAATAATCGAGCGGAATAAAACTGATTTTAAATCCTTTTGTTGTTCTTTCAATGGCAAACTGAAAAACTTTACACTGGGTTTTTTGGACAAGGCGATAAGGTAAGGTTGGAGTTAATGCCGGAAGTTGAAAAAAAGGACTGAACAACCCTTGGCCTTTTGCAGGTTCTTGATCGGATAAAAAAATAAAAATCTCGCTATTCTTTAAGCAACTCAAAGCTTGTTTAACCGCCGCTAGATCACCTGAATAAAGCCTTGCTCCTGTTTGGCTTCGTCCTTGTCTAATAATTTTATCGAGTTCAGGCACATTGGGCGATTTATAGAATGCCGAGCAAGGCGCTAGTTGTCCACAATAAAAAGTTATCAACTCCCAAGAGCCCAGATGTGGGCCTAATAATAAAACGCCACTCTCTTTTAGTGCCTTGGTCAGATCTTTAATTCCCGCTACAGATTCAATATGACGGTTAATTTTATCGGGCGGGTTTCCCCAAATCCAAAATGACTCGGTGGCCACCATTCCCGTTTGCTTTAAACTTTGTTTGATTAGATTTTGTTTAATTTTTTGGCTTAATTCAGGAAAACAAAAGTTGATATTTTTTTCCGTTGTTTTTTTTAATCGATTATTCAGAAAATAAATGATCGTACCTAAAGCAGCACCAACTTTTCGGTTAGCTCTTAGTGAAAGGCTGGAGAAAATTTTGAAAAAAATACTCAGCAATAGTGCTTTCATAAGTTTTCATAAACCGATGGCTCATGGTCTGGTTGAGGCCTAAATCGTCGATAACTCCACTCAAACTGTTCTGGCGCTTGCTTAATTTGATCTGCTAATGTTTCATTTAAGCCATTAGCAAACAGAGTTGGATCTGGCTCGTTTGAGTTAAACGCTGGTTTTTCTATAAATATTTCAAATCCACCCTCCACTCGTTTTGCAAAAAATGACAGTAATTCAGCATTGGTTTTTTCGATGAGCCGTTGAATTAAAACCATAGTGTAAGCAGGGCGATGAAAAAAGTTTGCAAAAACACCACTGCCTTTTGCTGGATTTTGATCGGATAACACCATAAACACTTCGCCTTGCTTTAATTTCTTAAGCATGGCTCTAACGCCTTGGCGTTCACCTAAAATAAGTTCAACACCTGACTTTAAACGTGCTTCTCGTAGTAG
>JBFHSP010000043.1:0-17591 GCA_041591085.1 Kangiellaceae bacterium
CTTCGGTTGCACTTCGCTCGAAAAAAGATTCCTCTTTACGAAAGTCACTAGAATCGGTCGCTGATGGTCACGCTCATGCTTGTGTTAGTGCAGGTAATACTGGAGCATTAATGGCGCTATCGCGCTTTATTCTAAAAATGATCCCAGGCATTGATCGGCCAGCGATTATAACTGCAATTCCAAATCAAAACCGCCATACCTTTATGCTTGATTTAGGCGCAAATGTCGATTGCTGCGCTGAAACCTTGTTTCAGTTTGCCATAATGGGATCGGTACTTGCTCAGGCTGTCGATAATAATCCACGTCCTAAGGTCGGTCTTTTAAATATTGGTGAAGAAGAGATCAAAGGAAACGACGAGGTAAAATTAGCGGCTAAGTTGTTACAAGCTTTTGATGGGATAAATTATTCTGGGTTTGTCGAAGGTAATGATATTTATTCTGGAAAAGTGGACGTGATTGTTTGTGATGGATATACCGGCAATAATGTGCTTAAAGCAAGTGAAGGATTAGTTAAATTAATTACCTTAAGACTTCGTCAAGTTTTTGAGTCAAACTGGTTGTTTAAAATGGTTGGGTTAATGACTCGTCCGATCTTAAGAATATTCAAAGAACAACTTGATCCAGATAGGTATAATGGGGCAACTTTGATTGGCTTAAAAGGTATAGTAGTAAAAAGCCACGGATCAGCTTCCGTAGCAGCAACGGTTTCAGCCATTGAAGCCGCAATAAAAGAAGTCGAACACGAAGTCCCACAAAAAATTGCAGAGCAAGTTGAGCAGCATTTGAACGCTCGAACATGAGATTAGGAAACCGCTATGTACAGTCGCATTACTGGTACCGGTAGTTATCTTCCGGAAAATGTAAGAACGAATCTAGATTTAGAAAAAATCGTTGATACCTCGAATCAATGGATCATTGAAAGAACTGGGATTGAACAGCGCCATGTTGTTGATGAACAAGACAGTGCTTCAATATTAGGCGCTCGAGCTGCAGAAAGAGCAATTAAGGCCGCAGGTCTTGATAAAACTGATATTGATATGATCATTTGTGCTACCGCAACGCCCGATCGTTTGTTTCCTTCGACCGCATGTTTTATTGGCCGTCATTTAGATTTACCCGGTGTAGCTGCATTTGATGTGATTGCAGCATGTGCTGGTTTCGTTTACGGGATGAGTATTGCCGATCAATACATTAAATCGGGCCATAAAAAGAACGTGTTGGTTGTCGGTACCGAAGTGCTATCCAGAATTGTTGACTGGACAGATAGAACCACCTGCGTTTTATTTGGCGATGGCGCCGGTGCAGTGGTGCTTTCTGCCTCTGAAGAGCCAGGATTATTATCGACTCACGTTCATTCGGATGGACAATATGTTGATTTACTCTATGCGCCTAATAATATTCGAGGCCAAGAAATGGGCTGCGCACAACCTAAAGTATTTATGAGCGGTAATGAAGTATTTAAAGTTGCGGTGAAAACTTTAAGCAGTATCGTTGATGAAACCCTTGAAGCAAATAATATGGAAAAATCAGATATTGATTGGTTGGTGCCGCATCAAGCCAATATTCGCATTATTCAAGCTACAGCCAAAAAACTTCAGATGGATATGGAGCAAGTTGTCGTTACCGTGAATAAGCACGGAAACACTTCAAGTGCTTCCATTCCTTTAGCGCTCGATGAAGCAGTTCGTGATGGTAGAATCAAAAAAGGCCAAACCGTTCTTTTAGAAACATTTGGTGGCGGATTTGCTTGGGCTTCTGCATTGGTAAAAATGTAATTAATTTAAAATAAGGTTAATTTATGTCTTTAGCGTTTATTTTTCCAGGGCAAGGCTCTCAATCAGTTGGCATGTTATCAAGCTTTGCGGAAGAGTCAGTGGTGGTTGATACCTTTAAAGAAGCTTCAGATGCGCTTGGTTTCGATTTATGGGCGCTGTGTCAATCAGGCCCTGCTGAAACCTTAAATGATACCGCTAACACTCAACCCGCTTTGCTAACTGCAAGTGTTGCTCTTTGGAGACTTTGGCAGGCTCGTGGAGGTCAGCAGCCAAGTGTCCTAGCAGGTCATAGTTTAGGAGAATATTCAGCGCTTGTTTGCGCCGGCGTTTTATCGCTTGCGGATGGGGTTAAGTTGGTTCAGGCTCGTGGCCAATATATGCAACAAGCGGTTCCTGCTGGTGTTGGCAAAATGGCAGCCATTATTGGCTTAGACGATGACCTGATCAAACAAGCCTGTGATGAGTCAGCTCAAGGCGAAGTGGTTGCTCCAGTAAATTTTAATTCTCCAGGTCAAGTCGTGATTGCGGGCAATGCAAGTGCGGTTGAGCGCGCTATGGAAGCCTGTAAAGAAAAGGGCGCCAAAAGAGCATTGCCATTACCTGTAAGTGTTCCTTCTCATTGTGCTCTTATGACGCCAGCAGCGGAAAAACTGAAAAAATTATTAGATAACATTGAATTTGCCACACCAGTGATCTCTGTGATTAACAACGTTGATGTAGCAATTGAAACCAGTGCCAGTGCCATTAAAGAAGCTTTAGTTAGACAATTGTTTAGCCCAGTTCGTTGGACTGAAACCGTAGTAAAAATGAGTGAGCAGGGTGTAGGTCATGCGGTTGAATGTGGCGCTGGCAATGTATTAGCTGGACTTAATAAGCGAATTAACAAAGAGTTAACCACCGATGTTAGCTTTGAATTAGCCAAATTTGAACAAGCACTCGCTGCAACAGCTTAGCTTTATTAAAAAAGGAAACTGAATAATGTCAGATAAAAAAATAGCATTGGTTACAGGTGCAAGTCGTGGAATCGGTCAAGCAATAGCCAAGCAATTAGGTCAGGCAGGTCATATTGTTGTGGGAACCGCCACATCTCAAGCTGGTGCTGATAGCATCAGTCAAAATTTTCAAGATGCTGGATTCGAAGGCGTGGGAATGGTTGTAAACGTTTCACAAGCTGATTCAATCGACGCTTTAATTAAATCGATTACTGAAAAGTTCGGTAAAACACCGGATATTTTAGTAAATAATGCTGGGATCACTCGCGATAACTTGTTAATGCGTATGAGCGATGATGAGTGGGATTCTATTTTAACAACGAATTTAACCTCTATTTTTAAGTTATCAAAGGCGTGTTTGCGTGGCATGATGAAAACTCGTTGGGGTCGAATCATTAATGTTGGCTCAGTTGTTGGTACTACTGGAAACCCTGGGCAAACCAATTACTCGGCGGCTAAAGCCGGGGTTATTGGGTTTTCAAAGTCATTAGCAAAAGAGGTCGGGTCACGAGGTATTACCGTTAATACGGTATCTCCTGGCTTTATTGCAACAGATATGACTCATGCGCTCGATGATAATCAACGTGAAACGTTGCAAAAACAAATTGCTTTAGGCCGCTTAGGATCGCCCGAAGACATCGCTGCAGCGGTATCATTTTTAGCTTCTGAATCGGCTGGTTACATCACAGGTGAAACCCTGCATGTAAACGGCGGGATGAATATGGCGTAATAAGGTTACGCAATATAACAATTAACGACTTGATTTTATAAGAGAAACAAGCCGATAATAGCCACCTTTGTGGTCTGACCAAGCAATATTTAGCACTTGTTACTTGCAAGTTGTGAACGAATCAATAAACTAGCAGCGCATTGACGTCTGTGAATTTTGGAGGAAATAGTTAGTCATGAGTACTATCGAAGAGCGCGTAAAGAAAATTGTTGTAGAACAGTTAGGTGTTAAAGAAGAAGAAGTTTCTGCTGAATCATCATTCGTTGATGATTTAGGTGCTGACTCTTTGGATACTGTTGAATTAGTAATGGCTTTAGAAGAAGAATTCGATACTGAAATTCCAGATGAAGAAGCAGAGAAAATCAGCACTGTTCAAGCTGCAATCGATTATGTAAAAGCTAACGTAGAAGGCGCATAGTTCTGCATTAGCGAGCTAAAAGCTCAACTGAAAAACCGCGCTGAAAGCTAACTTTCAATGCGGTTTTTTTTTAGGTTTTAAGAACAGAATATGAACTTGGCAATTGCTAAAGGAGATTTTCGTTGAAAGGTCGTCGCGTTGTAGTTACCGGAATGGGTATGGTCTCACCTCTAGGTTTAACCGTGAGTGAAACTTGGGATAATTTAATCGCAGGTAAAAGTGGAGTTTGTCCTATTGAAACTTTTGATGCTAGCCAATTCGGTACACGCTTCAGCGCACCGGTTAAAGGATTTGATCCTGCCGTTTATATGTCTCCAAAGGACGCGCGCAAATTTGATAGTTTTATTCAATATGGAATTGCAGCTAGTGTCCAAGCAATCCAAGACGCTCAGTTAGAGATTAATGAGAATAACGCCGAAAGAATAGGAGTGTGTGTTGGCTCTGGTATCGGCGGATTACCTGCTACAGAAGAAAACATTCTTAAATGTCATAATGTTGGACCAAGAAAAGTTTCGCCTTTTTATGTACCGGGTTCGATCATTAATATGATTTCAGGCCAACTTTCCATCATGTATGGATTAAAAGGGCCCAATATATCCATTGTAACCGCGTGTACGACTGGTGTTCATTCTATTGGTCAGGCGGCGCGAATGATTGCCTATGGCGATGCCGAGGTAATGATTGCCGGCGGCGGTGAAATGGCAACATGTCCAATTGGGGTTGCTGGATTTTCAGCTGCTAAAGCGCTATCAACACGTAATGATGAACCAACAAAAGCGAGCCGACCTTGGGACAAGGATAGAGATGGTTTTGTGTTAGGAGAAGGTGCTGGCGTAATGGTTTTGGAAGATTTAGAACATGCCAAAGCTCGAGGCGCTAAAATTTACGCTGAATTGACCGGATTTGGCATGAGCGGAGATGCCTATCACATGACTTCGCCTCCAGAAGACGGAGCTGGAGCTGCTTTGGCAATGAGTAATGCGCTTTCAGATGCTGGTATTTCTGCTGAAAGCATTCAGTATATCAATGCTCATGGTACGTCTACTAAAGCCGGTGATTTAGCTGAATGTCGTGCGATTAAAAAAGTAATGGGCGATCATGCGAGTAAAGTATTGGTTTCTTCTACTAAGTCTGCGATAGGTCATTTATTGGGGGCTGCTGGTTCAGTTGAGGCAATCTTCAGTGTACTGGCAATTGTGAATAATATGGTTCCACCAACACTGAATTTAGATAATCCCGATGAAGAATGTGATTTGGACTTCGTGCCACACAACGCAAGAAAGGCCGAAGTAAACCATGTGCTTTGTAATAGCTTCGGATTTGGTGGTACTAACGGCTCATTATTATTCAGTAAAATTTGAGACGTGTGAATTACTCTTTTACAGAGATAAACGATAAAAATAATGTAGCCTCTAACGATAGAGGCTTACATTATGGTGATGGCTTTTTCACTACAGGTTTAGTTAAAAATGGACGTTTGGTTTTTGCCGACTATCATCTTGAACGACTAAATCAAGCTGCTGACAAACTCAATTTTACAGATTGGAAAGGTCCATTCGTTTTAAGCGAAGTTCTAAGCCAATTGAGAGATCGTTCAGAAGACCTTTTATTGCTAAAAATAGCAATTACCAGAGGGGCTTCGCAAAGAGGCTATGCTGCAATAGGAACAGAGCAATATAGCGTTTTATATTCAGCAAATCCTTATCAACCAAGTCAGAAAAATACTCCTATAAAATTATGCATATCGTCTTACCCTGTTTCAAAAAATAAATATCTAGCTGGACTAAAAACGTTAAATCGAATCGATCAAGTTTTAGCTGCAACAGAAGCTCATCAACTAGGTTTTGATAATGCGCTTATGTGTTACGAGAAATTTGTGGTCTGTACTACAAATGCCAACCTGTTTTTTGTAAAAGAGAAAGATGTGGTTACTCCTTTACTTTCTGAGTATGGGATTGAAGGGATCTGTAAAAAAACAGTAAAAAGTTGGTGCAAGGAATTAGGATATCAAGTCTATGAAAAGCCAATATTCAAATCTGACCTCGCACATTTTGAACAAGCATTTACAACCAATAGTGTAATAGGTGTTACACCAATCAAGAATATTTTATCGCAAGAATATTTGAATTTTAATCTTGCTGAAGTTTTACAATCTCGATTTAATCAATTAGTAAATTCGACTGTTTAATTGAATTATGAAAAAGAAAATTTTTGGAATTTTAACTCTTATATTTTTAACGGCAGTATTTTCTATTGTTTTTAAGTTTAGCTTATGGAAACAGACGCCGATAAACGTTAATACCAATATAGTTTTTGACTTGGCACAAGGCGATAGCGCATCTAAAGTCGCTCGAAAGCTGATTGATGAACAATATTTTGAATGTTTATGGTGTTTTAAATTAGCTTTTAAGCAATATCCCGAACTTATCGACATTAAGCCAGGGCGATATTTGTTGACCGAAAAAATGTCTGTTTTTGATGTATTTAGAAAATTTGTGAGTAATGACCAAATTAAATATCAAGTCACTTTGGTTGAAGGACTGACAATTAAAGAACTTTTAACAAAATTAAATGAAAATGAGCAACTTCGTCAATCTGAAATAATGCTTTCTCCTAATTCGCTGGTTGAGCAAGCTTGGTATTCTTGGCCTCATTATGAAGGAGGGCTTTTTGCTGACACTTATACGCATTTTTATAAGGATACTCTTATGAGTATTGCAAAAAGAGCGCATGTAAGATTGCTTCAGGTACTAGAGGAGGAGTGGAATGATAGATCGCCTAATCTTCCAATTAACTCTCCATATGAAGCGTTAATTTTAGCCTCTATAATTGAAAAAGAAACAGCGGTCGCTGCAGAACGAGCTAAAATTGCTGGCGTATTTATTAGAAGACTACAAAAAGGGATGCGACTGCAAACGGATCCAACGGTTATTTATGGCGTGGGTGAGTCGTACGCAGGTGATATTACTCGAAAGCACTTAAAAACAGATACTCCTTATAATACTTATACTCGGGGCGGTTTGCCGCCAACTCCTATTGCTATTGTCGGGAGAGAATCAATCCATGCTGCCCTTAATCCTGAAGAGGGCAGTGCCTTGTATTTTGTTGCAAAAGGTGATGGCAGTCACCAGTTTAGTGATACACTGGAGCAACATAATAAAGCAGTTAAACAATTTATTTTGAATAAAAAATGAACGCTAAATTTATCACGATTGAAGGCTCAGAGGGTGTTGGGAAATCAACCAATATTACCTTTATTCAACAACTGCTTGAAGAGCACTCGATAAAGTTTGTGATGACTCGAGAGCCAGGAGGCACACCTTTCGCTGAAGAGATTAGAGAGTTGTTGTTAAAAAAGCGAGAAGAGCCTGTCAATTATAAAGCTGAATTATTATGTATGTTTGCCGCTCGAGCTCAACATGTCGAGTCTTTTATTAAGCCGAATTTACAAAAAGGTCATTGGGTAATTTCAGATAGGTTTACCGATGCAAGTTTTGCCTACCAAGGCGGCGGTAGAGGGATTGATTGGCAACAAATTAAAGAGATTGAGCGCTGGACACTAAGCGGCTTTAAGCCTGATCATACGTTTTTGTTAGATCTTGATCCTCAAATAGGGTTGTTGAGAGCAGCGAAACGGGCGGAGCTTGATCGCTTTGAGTCTGAAAAAATTGAGTTTTTTGATCGAGTAAGGCACGGTTATTTAAAAAGAGTTCAAGAAGATCCGGTTAGATTTAGCTTAGTAGATGCATCTGTTGATTTAAACCAAGTTCAAAACCAAATAAGAAGCCAATTTGAGCAAAAGGTGCTTTGTGACTAAGCAAACTTTTCTTTCAGGAAATCAATTTGTTGAACACCATTCTTGGTGCGAACCAGCATGGAAAAAACTCAAAGCCAGTCAACAAGAAGACCGAGTTCACCATGGGTTAATTTTAGTCGCTCCAGAAGGGTATGCGGGTAATAACTTTGCTTCATTTTGGGCGCAAGAAATTTTATGTTCAACAGGAGATGCATGCGGTCATTGTAAGTCCTGCCATCTGTTGCAAACCGGTACTCATCCCGATTTTTATAGAATTGGAGTTTTAGAAGATAAAAAGAAAATTTCGATAGATCAAATTAGGGACTTTACTGGGGCGATTCACGAGAAAGCACACCTTTCAGGATGGCGCATTGCCATTATTGAAGCCGCTGACTCACTCAGTGAAAACGGTTTTAATGCGTTATTAAAAACCTTAGAAGAGCCTGGGGAAAAAACTTTAATAATGCTGATTACATCAAAGGTATCTGCTCTATCTGCAACTATTAAAAGTCGTTGCCAGATGATTCATTTAGATGATTTTAGAGAAGAGTCATTAAAGAATTGGCTCAGCAAGCAAACTAATAATAACTTCTCTGATGAAGCGATAAATATGGCCATTAGAGTTAGCCATTCGGCCCCTTTATTGGCGTTTAGTTCACTTGAGAACTCCGAGAGTACTGAGTTTGACCAATTTTTAGATTTATTGAGCGTGTTAAGCTCAAACGGTTTATTAAGTCAATACGTGCAATCATCTAGTGAGTCGGCTTTAAAGGTGCTTAATCAATGGTTAGCCGTTACGGATTGGGTGATAGCTCTCTCTATTACAGCCAGTTTTACCGAAAATGAGCCTAAAGCCCTCGTCAAACTTGCCCAAGCAGCTAATGTAAGGCTATTATTCAAGTTCAGAGACAGTTTATTGTTTCTTCTCAAAGAGTTACAAACAGGTGTGTCGTTAAGTTTACCAATGCAATTGGATCAGCTTTCTGCACACTGGGCTCACTGTTTTTCGGACTAATTAATTGAGAAAAAGGTATGTCAACCCAACCCAAGGCAGCTCCTAGACACGGTATTTTGTCTTTAACGATTAAAGACAAAGCTGTGCTATACGCCGCTTATATGCCTTTTGTTAAAAATGGTGGCTTATTTATTCCGACTCATAAACAGTACAATTTGGGTGATGAAGTTTTTATGCTTTTATCTTTGATGGATGAAAGAGAAAAACTGCCGGTTGCTGGAAAGATCATCTGGATCACTCCAAAAGGGGCTCAAGGAAATAAAGCCGCAGGTATTGGCGTGCAGTTTACTAATCAAGATAACGGACAGGCTCGGACCAAAATTGAGACCTATTTAGCTGGCGCCCTGACTTCCGACCGTTCCACTCACACTATGTAATTTAGCTTTTCTTTTAGGTTTTAACATGTTGATCGACTCGCACTGTCATTTAGACAGATTGGATCTTTCTGATCACAATGACTCTCTTTCTAATGCGCTTAAGTATGCCCAGCAACAAGGCGTTAGTCAGTTTTTGTGTATTGCAACTGATCAAAGTAACTTTCAACAAGTTCACAAAATTGCATTAGATCATAAAGACGTGTTTTGTACGGCTGGGCTGCATCCATTATCAGACGATTTGTCAGTCACTGGAATGGAGCAATTTCTATACGACGCGGCCAAGCTTCCTAAAGTAGTTGGAATTGGAGAAACAGGACTAGATGCTTATTATGCGGAAAAAACGCTCAAGGAGCAGCAGCAAAGTTTTGAACTTCATCTAAATGCCGCTAAACAAACCCAATTGCCATTGGTGGTGCATACACGTGATGCCAAACAGCAAACTTTGCAACTTCTTAAGCAGTATGCTGGTGAAATTACAGGTGTGCTTCATTGCTTTACTGAAGATTGGGACATGGCATCACAGGCCCTCGACTTAGGATTTTATATTTCGATTTCAGGTATTGTAACTTTTAAACAAGCGGAAAATGTGCGAACAGTTGCAAAGAAACTGCCATTAGAGAGATTGCTTGTGGAAACGGATTCTCCTTATTTGGCGCCAGTGCCTTACCGAGGAAAACCTTGTCAGCCAGCTTATGTTAGAAAAACCGCCGAATTTCTAGCAAATTTAAGAGGCGAGTCGTTGGAGATGTTGGCTAGGGAAACCACGCAAAATTTTTACCAGCTATTTACTCGCTGTAAAAACGCTCAATCGGTATAAAATTTGAGCATTAAAAAGTGCGTAAAAGGAATAAGATGTCTTTTATGGCAGATAGTTACCCGCTCGACTTGAAGATGTTTCTTGAAGTAGAGAGCAAATCAATAAATGGTATGACAAGCTAAAAATCCTCGTATCCAAAACTGGCATCTAAAGCTTATATAATTTAGGATCGGCCTAAATAAATGTTAATCAGGTGAAATAATGAAGTTTGCTTCTTTAAAAAATAATACAAGAGACGGCCAGTTAGTTGTTGTCAGTAAAGATTTAACCAAAGCTGTAAAAATTCCTCATGTTGCAAACACCATGCAACAACTGCTTGATAACTGGAATAGTTTGTCACCTAAGGCAGAAGAGGTTTATCTTGCGCTTAATAAAGGAGAGCTAGCCGATAGCTTTGATTTTTCTCAAGAAGCTTGTGAGTCACCCTTACCAAGAGCCTATCAATGGGCCGATGGCAGTGCTTATGTTAATCATGTAGAGCTTGTGCGCAAAGCTCGTGGTGCAGAAATGCCTGAAACGTTTTGGACTGATCCTCTCATGTATCAAGGTGGAAGCGATGCATTTTTAGGACCTCGCGATAATATTGAGATGGCTTCAGAAGACTATGGTATTGATATGGAGTCTGAAGTTGCGGTAGTTGTCGATGATTTACCTATGGCCGCAACGGTTGAAGAAGCCAGAGATGCTATTCGACTCGTTATGCTCGTTAACGATGTGTCATTACGAAATCTAATTCCTGCAGAACTTGCAAAAGGTTTTGGCTTTTTCCAAAGTAAGCCTTCGAGCGCATTTTCTCCAGTTGCAGTGACTCCAGATGAGTTGGGAACAGCTTGGGATGGGTATAAACTGCATTTACCGCTAGTCACTCATTTAAACTCTGAGTTATTTGGAGCTCCTAATTGTGGCGTTGATATGACGTTTGATTTTCCAACCATCGTTGCGCATGCAGCCAAAACCAGGCCATTACGAGCCGGTGCCATTATCGGTTCAGGTACTATTTCTAATTACGATCGTTCTGCAGGATCAAGCTGTTTGGCTGAAAAGCGTATGCTTGAAATTGTGGAAAGTGGCTCTCCTTCAACGCCATTCATGAAGTTTGGTGATTCTGTTTCAATTGAAATGTTTGATGCCGAAAAGAAGAGCATATTCGGAAAAATTGAACAAACAGTTGTTAAGTACACAAAGTGATTTAAAAGGAGCTTTCGAGCTCCTTTTTGTTATTGAATATTAAAAAGAATAAATCGAGGGGATCTTATGTTAAAACTGTATGGTTATTGGCGTTCTACAGCAGCTTATCGAGTTCGAATCGCATTAAACTACAAACAAGTCCCCTACGAGAATCTATCGGTTCATTTGATTAAAGATGGTGGAGAGCAGCATCAAAAGGCGTATCGAGAACTTAATCCACAAGGTTTAGTGCCTTTTTTAGTCGATGGCGATGTCCGAATAGGTCAGTCAATGGCAATATTGGAGTATCTTGAACATAAATATACCGATTTTAAACTCATGCCGGTCAGTCAGGCTGAGTCAGCAGTAGTTCGAATGCTTTGCCAGATGATCGCTTGTGATATTCATCCATTAAATAACTTACGTGTTTTGAAATATTTGACCAACGATTTAAATATATCGGACGAAGAAAAAAACAAATGGTACGCTCACTGGATCCATCAGGGTTTTAGTGCTTTAGAAGCTTTATTGAGAAAATACAGCGGACAATCTTTTTGCTTTGGAGATTCAATGAGTTTGGCAGACTGTTGCCTAGTGCCTCAAGTGTATAATGCTCACCGTTTTAATGTTCCGCTTGATGACTACCCTTTAATATCAAAAATCAATGAACATTGCTTATCCCTTTCGGCCTTTCAGACAGCTAGCCCGGAAAGGCAGCCTGATGCCCAGTCTTAAGTATTAATTACTTAAAAAGATACGGAACTCTCGGTTTATCCATTGGTCGTATCTGTGGAGTAATATATACTGTCGCCAATTTTTTAAATGTAGTAATTAAGAGAATCGAACTATGCGTTTGTATCACGCGTTAATTTTAAGTGCTTTAGCTTCAAGTGTTTCTTTTGCGAGAAACTTACCCGTAGCCTACGATATTGTGGACTTGGGTGGGTTAGAAAGAGTCACTAACGAAAATGACTTAACCACTGCTTTTTCCTTTGCTGGAGCGATCAATAATAACGGTCAAGCCGTTGGTACTTCAGAAGGAAAGCATACAGTAATAAACTCTGTAGATGACTTTGGGATTGCTAATCAAACCATTGATATTAATATATTAAAGCCAATAGATTTCTCCGATGCAAATCGATCGGTTATGCCAACGGAAAGAGATTTTGGTTTTGGTATTCAAAATACAGGAATGTTTGTTAATGCTATTAATTCGAGTGGATTGATATTTGGATATGGCTTTCAAACAGAGCAAGTTCAGCTTTATACAAAAAATGAGAGTGGTGTTTGTGTTGCTTCAGTTGTTTCGAATGAAGAACGAGAACAGGGTTTTGTTTTTGACCTAAACAATAATTTAACGATTATAACATCCTCAGTAAATGACAATTTGCCTATTGATCCTAACATTACCGAATACACTAATTCTCGAGTATTTTCGGCGAATGAAGACTTTGCGGTTGGCTACGCTAATATTGTGTTGGAAAAGGATGAGTGTAACAACATTTCTTTAAGTGCGAATCGAGGCTTTGTATACGATCTAAATACCAATTCTATAGTCAAATGGATTACCCCCTTAGATCAAAGCGATCAAGAGAGCCCTGCATTTAGTAGAGTTCAAGGGATTAATGCTGCCGGTCAATTTGTTGGGTTAACGCATCAGTTAGAAGATGATCAAAGAAAAGTGGTGGGATTTATTGGCAATGTTAACTCGGAGCAATTAACAGAAGTCCCTTCGTTGTCTGGTGCGACTTCAGCACGTTTGAATGCCATTACTGATGATGGAGCTTTTGCAGTGGGAGGCAGTAATTCTTCGAGTCAACTTAATGCAAATCAAGCGTTTTATTATTCTAATGAAACTCAAACGTCTCATTTAATCGGTTATTTAAACGCTCAATTTAAAAGCTCAGAAGCATTTGATATCAATAAAGATTATTTGGTGGTTGGGACATCTCTTGTATCATCGTCTCCTAGATTTCATCATCCATTTATTTATGATATCGAGGCAGAAAATGCTTCGATAATTGATTTAAACTCAATGATTGATTGCGATGCAGGTTGGAGTCTATCTGAGGTTCGCGCGATCAATGATGACGGTGAGATTGTAGGCTCGGGCTCTGTTTTAGTGGCCCAAGAAGATGGTGTTGTGCGAGGTGAAGTTCATGCTTTTAAGCTAAAACCTCGAGTCAGGCCTGCGAATCAAAACTGTTCGGAATCTACTGACGACTCTGGAAGCTTTTCATGGCTTTTATCTTTGTTATTGGTATTGTTGGGTATAAGAAAGATTCGGACATAGTTTGAGGCGATTAAAGTAACAAAAAAAAGCGACTATTGAGTCGCTTTTTTTGTAAGCTGTAGAGCTGTACTTTTCAGAGCAAAATAGGCTTTTTAACTATGCAAGCATTTTATTGATGTGCTCAAGACCCATTTGCTGATAAAAGTTGGCTTCTTTTTCTACCAATTTAGCAAACTCTCTAAAATCCTTTTTGGATAGGTCGATATTGTTTTGAATATGAACGCTTGTTGGCGCTTTTTTAGTTTGATTGATATCGATTTGATTTAACATTGCTTCCCCCTCCAACTGAAACTGTATAGTAATCTTTCCTGTTTACTCAGTTTGAGATAATCATCACATTTCGTGACTATTTTTTATTCTTTTTCTTTTTACTACCAGTTGATAAGTTTTTCTTTGAAGAGCTTTTGAGCTGCTGAAGTTACTTTTTCTGATATCGCTTTGTCATGTGGCCAATCTTCAGGAAAAGAGCCGATTAATTTAATATCTTCTTCTGTCATTGATTTGTTTATAGAAGTTTTTGAATAAAGTGGAGTTTCGATACGAAATGATTGTTCTCCAGAGCTCTGTGTTAGGCCAACACATAATAGATTATTTTGATCTGTGTACCATCTCATAAGTTTACCTGCATGTTATTGTTGTTCGATTATTGTGCAGAAATGAGAGGTTGAGTGTCAGTGAACTATTTCACATCAAGGCTGTAAATATTCACAAAAAGAAGCATAGGCGACTAAAGAGCCGCCTTAAATTGAAAGTATGTACTACATATTGGGGTAATTCGGGCCTCCTGCGCCTTCTGGTGTTACCCAGTTTATATTTTGAGTTGGGTCTTTGATATCGCAAGTTTTGCAGTGTACGCAGTTTTGCGCATTGATCTGGAGTTTTGGATCTGTGCCATCATCGTTAGATACAATTTCATACACACCAGCAGGGCAATATCTTTGAGCTGGCTCATCGTATAGTGCTAAATTATGGCTAATGGGTATAGCGGAATCCTTTAACTTTAAATGAACTGGCTGATCTTCCTCATGATTCGTATTTGAGATAAAAACTGAAGATAACTTATCAAACGATAGCTTATTATCAGGTTTTGGATAGGAAATTTTAGGGCAACTGCTAGCCGGTTTTAGTTTAAGGTGATCGGCTGTTTTATCTCGTAAAGTCCAAGGAAGTTTGCCATTAAAAATATTGATATCAATAAAGGCATAAGCCGAGCCTAGTAAATTTCCAAACTTGTGCTGTGCCGGGCCAAAGTTACGTTGCATGTAAAGCTCTTTGTAAGCCCAAGAGTTTTGGTAAGCATCGGCATATTCAGTTAACTCATCATTTGAGCGATTGGCTTTTATCGCGTCAGCGATCACTTCGGCTGCAATCATGCCGGATTTCATAGCAGTATGAGTTCCTTTGATTTTGGCAAAATTCAAGGTGCCGGCATTATCCCCAATGATTAACCCTCCTGGAAAATGCAGTTGTGGTTGAGCCTGTAATCCACCTTTAACTAACGCGCGAGCACCATAACTAATGCGTTCACCACCTTGTAAATATTGGCTGATTTTGGGATGGTGTTTGTAGCGTTGAAATTCATCGAATGGGCTAACATGCGGATTAGAGTAGGATAGATCCGTAATAACTCCTAAAACGACTTGATTGTCTTCTAAGTGATATAAAAAACCACCTCCAGTACTACCACTTTCTGATAATGGCCAGCCGGCACTGTGTACTACCAAACCTTCGTGATGCTGTTCAGCAGGAACCTTCCATAACTCCTTGATTCCAATGCCATAATGTTGGGCGTCTTTTCCTTTGTCCAGTGCAAATTTTTCTATCAGTTGTTTTCCTAAGTGTCCTCGGCAACCTTCAGCAAATAACGTGTATTTTGCTCGTAGCTCCATTCCCTGCATGTAACCATCTTTGTGAGAGCCATCTGCTGCCACGCCCATGTCTCCCGTAGCAATTCCAACGACTTCTCCATTTTCACCGTACAGAATTTCGGATGCGGCAAAACCAGGAAATATCTCTACGCCCATTGCTTCAGCTTTTTCAGCAAGCCAACGACATAAATTGCCCAAGCTTGCTATGTAATTACCGTGGTTATGCATAGTTTTAGGGGCGAAAAGGTTAGGGACTTTAATCGCCGATTTTTCATTGTTGAAAAGATAGATATGGTCGTCTTTGACTTCTGTTTTTAATGGTGCGCCTTGCTCTTTCCAATCTGGAATGAGCTCATCGAGTGCTGTGGGTTCGATAACCGCACCAGAAAGAATATGCGCTCCAACTTCCGAGCCTTTCTCAACTACTACAACTGAAAGAGGCTCCGCCAAAGACTCATTTAATTGGGCAATCTTTATTGCTGCTGAAAGACCCGCTGGCCCTGCGCCTACGATGACTACATCAAAATCCATCGATTCTCTTTCCGACATGCTCTTTCCTCTGTTTTTAAGTTTGATTAAGGTCAATATTCGATGGGCCAAACCCGCTAAAGTGGTTGATCTTTGAAGGTTAACAGTTCAAAATCTGGCCTTTCTTTTTGCATTGCAGCGAGACTTTAGCAATCTAAAGAGCCTGCTCATAAGCAAATCTAACGTATTATAAACAACTCAGGACAGGACATTCCATGAAAATTCTGGTAGCCGTTAAACGAGTCATAGACTACAACGTCAAAGTACGCGTTAACTCCGATAATACTGGTGTTGAAACCGCCAATGTAAAAATGTCGATGAACCCATTCTGTGAAATAGCTGTTGAAGAAGCTGTTCGATTAAAAGAAAAAGGTGTTGCTTCTGAAATTGTGGTGGCTTCGATTGGTCCTCAACAGTCTCAAGAAACATTAAGAACTGCTTTAGCTTTAGGCGCAGATAAAGCCATTTTAGTGCAAACCGATCAAAACGTAGAACCATTAGCGGTTGCCAAAATATTGAAAAGCTTAGTTGAAAAAGAACAACCTTCAATGGTTATTTTGGGTAAGCAAAGTATTGATGGCGACAATAATCAAACTGGGCAAATGCTTGCGGCAATGCTCGATTGGCCTCAAGGTACTTTTGCATCAGAAGTTGCAGTAGAAGAAAACTCAGTCAATGTAACTCGTGAAATTGATGGCGGTTTACAAACTCTTAAATTGACTTTACCTGCGGTTGTAACAACTGACCTTCGTTTAAACGAACCACGTTTTGCTTCATTACCCAATATTATGAAGGCAAAGAAAAAGCCTTTAGAGCAAATCACTCCTGCTGATTGTGGTGTCGATGTTGCTCCTCGTGTTAAAACTTTAAAAGTTGAAGCACCGAGCGTGAGACAAGCGGGTATAAAAGTTGAGTCGGTAGCAGAACTAGTTGAAAAATTAAAAAATGAAGCGAAGGTGATTTAATGACTACTTTAATTATTGCAGAGCATAATGGTCAACATTTAAATGCCGCGACACTATGTACCGTGGCTGCGGCAGCCAAAGTAGGTGGAGAAGTTCACCTTTTAGTTGCAGGAAGTAGCATTGAACCAGTGGTAACAGAAGCTATAAAAGTGGATGGTGTAACTAAAGTGTTTTCAGTTGTTGATAGTGCGTTTGAACACGCTCTGGCTGAAACTCTTGCTTCTTTTGTGGTGAGTATTGCTGATGGTTATTCTCATATTTTTGCAGGGGCTACTACTTTTGGTAAAAACTTTTTGCCACGAGTTGCTGCAAAGCTAGATGTCCAAATGATTTCTGACATTACAGAAGTGGTTTCAGAAGATACTTTCAAGCGTCCAGTTTACGCTGGAAATGCAATTGCAACAGTTCAGTCTTCAGACTCAGTGAAAGTGGTTACAGTAAGAGCAACTGCTTTTGATGCAGTAGGCATGAGTGGTGCTGCAACCAGCGAGTCAAAGACTCTTGATTCAGGTGCCTTTGCTGGAACTTCGTTTGTTTCAGAAGAGTTAACTAAGTCTGAACGTCCGGAATTAACAGCAGCTAAAATCATCATTTCTGGTGGTCGAGGCATGCAAAGCGGTGACAACTTCCATATGCTAGAAGACATTGCTGATAAGTTGGGTGCAGCGGTTGGCGCATCAAGAGCTGCTGTTGACGCGGGATTTGTTCCAAATGATTATCAAGTAGGCCAAACCGGTAAAATTGTTGCTCCAGAACTTTATATTGCAGTTGGTATTTCGGGGGCTATTCAGCATTTAGCAGGAATGAAAGACAGTAAAGTTATTGTTGCGATTAATAAAGATGAAGAAGC
>JBFHSP010000044.1:0-17227 GCA_041591085.1 Kangiellaceae bacterium
CTCCGAATTAGCTGATTTTATTGGAATATGGAAAAACTATTTTAATCCTGCCACTTTCTTCTATTTTCAGGGGTGGAAAGTTAACGCGGTTCAATGAAGCAGCTATTCTTACCTTCTAATAACTATAATGTAACTGGACAATAATCATAAATATGGGAAAAACCGGTGCAGAACTGATTCGGTTCGCTTTAGAACAAATAGGTGTAAAGTTCACCTTTGGGATCCCTGGGGTTCATACCACTGAAATTTATGATCAGTTGAGTTCGTCAGAGTTAATCCGCCCCATATTGGTAACTCATGAATGTGGTGGTGCATTTATGGCCGATGCTATTAGTCGAACGAGTAATTCTATTGGCACTTTATTAGTCGTTCCTGCTGCTGGGATAACCCATGCCGCTAGTGGTATTGGCGAAGCCGGTCTTGATGGTATTCCAATGCTTATAATATCGGGTGGGGTACATAGTGAAAGCGGACGGAAATATCAATTACACGATGTTGATCAACACACACTCCTTTCACCCATTACAAAAGGTACATTTAAAGTACTTAAACACTCTGATGTGATAAGCACTGTTTATCAAGCTTTTGATTTAGCGACTCAAGGGGAACCCGGACCTGTTTACATAGAGGTACCTTATAACATTGCGAATTTCAAAGGCGATGTCGATCGGATGCCGAATTATGAAGATCCAGTCAGTACCTTAGAGGTTAATCTCCAATCGGTTCGTGATGCGGTTCAGTTAATTAATCAATCGAAGCAAGTAGGATTGTTTGTAGGGTGGGGCACCGCTAACTGTGAAAGTTCATTAGTATCATTAGCAGAAATGCTGAACGCGCCAGTGGCAACAACATTACAAGGGCTGAGTGTATTTCCTGCAAATCATCCACTGCATACAGGAATGGGTTTTGGCGAATATGCGGTGCCCGCAGCATTTAACGCATTTAAATCGGTTGATTGCTTAATTGCTATTGGTACACGATTTAGTGAAATCTCAACCGGGAGTTACGGAATTAATGTACCCAAAAATCTAATTCATATTGATATCAACCCTACGGTATTTAATGCCAACTATTCGGCTAAAGTTACCATTGAAGGTGACGCAAAAGATATTGTAAGTGCTCTGTTAAATGAGTTATCTCAGAGTGCTTATCAGATGCCGAAAAATAATATTGTCGAGTTAATTAAGCAACAAAAAAAGAACTATCAACAAGAATGGCTTGCTCATGATTCAAAAGATCGAGTCAATCCGATAGTATTTTTTAATGAACTGAGAAAGCAATTAAATGATGATGCCATTGTAGTGGCTGATGATGGAAATCATACATTTTTAGCTGCAGAACTTTTTCCAATTCATCAATCTAAACACTTTATATCTCCCAGTGATTTTAATGCGATGGGATACTGCGTACCTGCAGTGATAGGAGCAAAGCTAGCCAACCCCAATAAACAAGTTGTTGGTATAGTCGGAGATGGCGGCTTTTTAATGACCTGCCTAGAAACCATTACGGCGACTCATCTTAGTTTAGGCTGTATTTTTTTTGTTTTTAATGATGGCGAGCTATCTCAAATTTCTCAAGCTCAAACCATACCTTATAACCGTAAAACCTGTTCGGTATTGCCTAAGTTTAAACCCGAGGGAGTTGCTATAGCCACCGGAGCGGAATACTTACATTTGGGACATAATAACGATGTAGAACCGGTTATTTTAAAAGCGCTCGAAATTGCATCGAAGAGTCAACCGGTCATTGTTGACGTAGCAATTGATTATTCAAAGCCGACACGATTTACTCAAGGCGTTGTTAAAACGAATTTAAACAGGTTCTCAATTAGAGAGAAAGTAAGAGCCATTTCCCGCGCCATTTATAGAAAGTTTTCTGAAAAGTCGTAAATAACCTGTTTAAACGTTACTTTCTCCGAGCTTTACTTTTTCGAGTTTACAATTAGCATAGCAGCCTAAAACTTTTAAAAACCGACAATGATTATCCATTTCTTCTAAAGTATGTTGTACCTTTGGATCATCAATGTGACCAATAAGATCAGCGTAAAACATTTCTTCCCATGGCATTTCCGGTATTGGTCTTGATTGCAGTTTGGTTAGAACAATTTCGCTGCTTTTTAATTGATTTAACACTTCAGCCAGCGCACCCGATTGCTGTCCAGTTGCAAATACAATCGAGATTTTTGCTGGAATTTCTTCAGGGATATAGGTTTGTTCTTTAGCGACCAATATAAAACGAGTAAAATTTTTACGTTGATTCGCGGTTTGACTTAACACAACATCTAAGTGATAGAGTTCTGCAGCAAACTTATTGGCTATGGCAACGGATTGATGGTCATTTCTTTTAAGGACTTGCTCTATAGCATCAGCGCTGCTTTCACAGTACTCAATTTTCCACTCTGGATGAGCACTTAATAGTTTGTTGCACTGGCTGATAGCTTGTGGATGGCCTAAAACGGATTTAATCTGTTCAGAAGATGCAACTTTACCTACTAAGCAATGATTTATTTCTAAAACTTCTTCGCCAACTATATGCACTCCTGACCCTTGAAGTAAGTCGTATACTTCTAAAATTGCGCCAGTAGTGGTGTTTTCAATTGGGAGAATGCCAACGTCCATTTCTTCTTTGTTCACTGCTTCAACAATTTGCTCGAAAGTTTTATAGCCAAAAGGGTTAGGAATGGTGGTGGTAGAAGAAAAGTATTTCATCAGTGCTTGGTGGCTGTATGATCCTTGATCTCCTAAAAACGCAACGCGCGCATTTTTAGGTTGCGATGACGCCAACTTCATTTGATATTGTTGACGGACTGATTGCTCAATGATGAGTTGGAATAACTCATGAACAAATTGAGAGCTTAAGCCTAAGTCAGTTCCGTGTTCTATTTTTTGCTTAATGAGCTGCTTTTCTCGATCTAAGTCTCGGGTGGGAGCATTAGTTTCAATTTTATGAGCACCGACTTGCTGAGTTAGAATTTTTCGATTAGCTAGTAGTTTCAACAAGTCAAGATCGAGTAGATCGATTTGGCTGCGAATTTTATCGAGCGCTTGGTGAGTTAACATTTTGTCCTCGCAAAAAAAAACCTCCTAATTTGGAGGTTTCACAGATAGCGTCGCCCTCCAACTAACGTTGGTTATAAAAAATATAAAAGAAAGGGCGATTGAAGTTCATGACTGGAAGTTAATGGACTTTGAGTTATTAGTCAATAAAAAAGCCCGGAGGGGAACCGGGCTTGCCATAAAATTATGGAATATATGTAACAACCAAGACTGGGAAACCTCAAACAAACTTCGAGCCTCTAAATAGACTTAAGTTAGTTGATGGAGATTGCTCCCACGTTCAGTATAGTCAAAGTTGAGTAAGATCAAATTATTTGCCGATTGAAATTAAAGGCCTTTATTGTCAAATAGTTACGTTAAATTACCTATTAAAATTGATGGTTTTTATATCGTCAAATAATTAAAAACATGATTATTATTTAAACTTAATATAAAGATTTTATTGGAAAAGAAATCTTTTGTTAACCAGAAATAGAAGCGGCGACACTCTCATCGCCACTAAAAATTTTTAGTAAATTAGAATGCAAGTTTTTCGAGGATGTCATCATCCACTGTGTTCCCAAGCGTCACTTTAAGCTTTGAAGAGCGTTCCATTTCACGCTTTATGGCAAAGTTGGCTTCTTCATTTCTCGCCCAGCTGCGTCGTGCTATGCCATTATTGACATCAAAAAATAGCATCGACTTAAGACGGCGTTCAGCATCGATACTGCCATCGAGCAACATGCCAAATCCACCGTTGATTACTTCACCCCATCCAACACCACCACCATTATGAATGGAGACCCAAGTAGCACCGCGAAAACTATCTCCGATAACATTATGAATAGCCATATCCGCGGTAAATCGACTGCCATCATAAATGTTTGAGGTTTCTCTAAAAGGAGAGTCTGTACCGCTCACATCGTGATGATCACGTCCTAAAACCACAGGACCAATTTCACCTCGGTTGATCGCATCATTAAAGGCTTGGGCAATTTCCATTCGGCCTTGGGCATCGGCGTAAAGAATACGAGCTTGTGAGCCGACAACTAATTTATTTTGTTTAGCATCGTTAATCCAAGTGATGTTATCTTGCATTTGTTGTTGAATTTCTTCTGGAGACTCTTCCATAATTTTGTTCAACACTTTTGCTGCAATGATATCGGTTTTATCTAAGTCTTCTGAGTTGCCCGAGGCACAAACCCAACGGAAAGGACCAAAGCCATAATCAAAGCACATGGGACCAAGAATATCTTGCACATAAGAAGGGTATTTAAAATCAATACCATTTTCGGCCATAACATCTCCACCTGCGCGTGAAGCTTCAAGTAAAAATGCGTTGCCATAATCGAAAAAGTAAGTGCCTTTTGCGGTGTGTGCATTTACTGCAGCGGCATGGCGTCTGAGTGATTCCTGTACTTTAGCTTTAAATAAATCAGGTTCTTCTCGAATCAATCGATTTGACTCTTCATAACTGATATCGACAGGGTAGTAACCGCCAGACCATGGATTATGTAACGACGTTTGGTCAGATCCTAAGTGGACAAAAATATTATGTTGAGCAAATGATTCCCACACATTGACCACATTACCAATAAAAGCGATAGAAACAACTTCTTCGGCAGCTTGTGCTTTTTTAACTCGGGCGATGAGATCGTCCATGTTGTCGATGAGTTCATCAACCCATCCTTGCTGATGACGTTTGATCGCCGCTTTTGAATTGACTTCGGCACAAATGGTAATACAGTTTGCAATATTTCCAGCTTTAGGTTGTGCGCCACTCATGCCACCTAAACCAGCGGTTAAAAATATTTTTCCTTTTGGTGACTCGCTTTTATTTAACACCTTACGAAAGGCATTCATAACAGTGATCGTAGTTCCGTGAACAATGCCTTGAGGCCCAATATACATAAATGAGCCTGCGGTCATTTGTCCGTACTGAGTAACACCTAAAGCATTAAACTTTTCCCAGTCATCGGGCTTAGAGTAATTGGGGATCATCATGCCGTTAGTTACAACCACTCGAGGCGCTTCAACCGATGAAGGAAACAAGCCCATCGGATGGCCAGAGTACATATGAAGGGTTTGATCGCTTTCCATCTCGCTTAGGTACTTCATAGTTAATAAGTACTGCGCCCAATTTTGAAACACGGCACCGTTACCACCATAGGTAATCAATTCTTCAGGATGTTGTGCGACAGCAGGGTCAAGATTATTATCAATCATTAACATGATAGCCGCAGCTTGTTCACATTTGGCCGGGTATTCAGATATTGCTCTTGCTTTAATTTCATAGCTTGGTTTAAAGCGGTACATATAAATTCGTCCAAAGTTTTTTAGCTCTTCAGCGAATTCTTTTGCCAACTCTTGATGCCATGCAACAGGAAAATAACGAAGCGCATTTCTAACCGCGAGCTTTTTTTCTTCTGTAGTTAAAATGTCTTTACGCTTTGGAGCACGGTTGGCATCTGCTGGATAAGGTTTTGCAGCAGGAAGCTCATTCGGGATACCTTGTTTAATCTGCTCTTGAAAATTCATGGTGGATTCCTTTTTGAGTTCCATATGTTAATTGACAGTTACATTAAAGGCTTGAGCTTTAACAAAAGCTATCATGGCATCAATGTCTGGCTTGAGCAGCCGATCTTCTTCTAATTTTGCTACTCGGGTTCGAATTAAATTAAAGTTTTCTTCGACAATGCTGGAGCATTTATTAGGCCGCCTAAATTCAATCGCTTGAGCTGCGTACATCAACTCAATCGCTAATATTTTTTCTAGATTACCTAAAATTTGATTTAACTTTCGGCCAGAAATACTACCCATAGATACATGATCTTCTTGCCCCATTGAAGTAGGTACGCTATCTGCGGACGGAGGAAAACAAAGAGACTTATTTTCAGTGACAAGTGCCGCAGTCGTGTATTGCGGGATCATCATGCCGGAGTTTAATCCGCCAGCGGTGGTTAAAAGCCGAGGTAAACCGTGTAATCCTTCAAGTAATAAATAGCATCGTCTATCTGAAATATTGCCTAATTCGGCGGCTGCAATTGATACATAATCTAAAACCATGGCTAATGGTTGACCGTGAAAACTGCCGCCAGATATCGCTTCTTCGCTACTAATAACTATTGGATTGTCGGTAACAGAGTTCATTTCTATTTCGACTAACTCATAGAGATGAGCATATGCATTTCGAGATGCACCGTGGACTTGAGGAATACAGCGTAACGAGTAAGGATCTTGTACTCGATCACAATCGGTGTGTGAAGTCATGTTTTGTGAGCCTTTAAAAAACGCTCGCATTCGAGAGGCTACATGAATATTGCCTGTGAAAGGTCGGGTTGCGTGCAGCTCTTCTCTAAATGGTGAGCCACTGCCCTGCATACCTTCAATACTCATCGCACCGGCCAGATCTGCCAAGTCGAGTAAGTAGCCCATTTTAGTCAGTGCTGTGATCGCATGTGCAAGAATAAACTGTGTACCGTTTATAAGTGCTAAACCTTCTTTAGCATGCAGATCCATTGGTTCGAGTTGATGTTCTCGCAATAATTGCGCTGCGCTCACTTGGTTTGCGCCTTGCCAAAACTCACCCTCACCAATGAGTGGTAAAAACAGATGGGAAAGAGGCGCCAAATCGCCCGATGCCCCAACAGAGCCTTGCTCCGGAACAACAGGAATCAAATCGAGCTCAATAAATTTAAGCATTCTCTCAACCACTTCAAGGCGGATACCAGAATATCCTTGGCTTAAAGCGTGTACTTTGGTTATTAGCATCAATTTTGAAATGGACTTTGCAATGGGCTCTCCAACACCAACTGCGTGAGTGATTAATAGGTTTTTTTGTAATAAGTGCGTTTCCTTCGGGGAAATTTGTGTGTCACAAAGAGGGCCAAATCCAGTATTGATGCCATACACCGCTTTATTTGAATTTGCCATTACCTCGACATTTTTTCGACTAGTGTTGATTTGCTTAATAGCTTGAGGACATAACTCTGCTTTAACCGAACCGTTAGCAATACTATTAACGATGTCTAAATTTAAATGGTCAACTCCATATTTAAAGGTCATTTTTCTTCCTTCATGGTGATTTGTGTTCATAACAGGGCCTTCTTGCGTTGAAGCAGTCGTTCGATGATTGAGAGAATTATCCTCCAATTTAAGCAAGAGTATAGAGAATTCTCTTGTATATACAAGTGGATTTTAAAAGTCGAATCCCTATTGCATTACTTGTCTAATTACTGTTGGTAATAGGCAGGCTATTCATATCAGCCTTGCCTAAGAAAATTATTAAAGTTGTATTAATTGATCAATTAAGAACTAACTGGAGTGAAACGGCTGCCTAATCGATATCTTTTACCTGGATGGTAAAGTCTGGCGTAGCTAACAGCTTTATTGAAGCTCCAGGTGATACGAGTCATTAGTAAAACAGCTTCATCCTGATCGAGGTGGAGTAAGTTATGAACTTGCTTCTCCGCGACAATAGCTTCGATGATATGTTCCGCTTCGGTTAGGGGCGCTACTGACGTTAAATATTCATTAGGCGTAGATTGCTTAAAGTCTTGCTCCAAGTAATTGGGCGCCGTTACAGGATTAATATAGCGTTCTTCGAGTTGAATTGGTTGATCATCTTCATAATGAAGAATGATTGAATGAAAAACAGGATCTTTAGGATTAATTTCAAATAACTCGGCCAACTCGACGGTAGCGGGCAACTCACTCATTTCAACAAGGTGCGCTTTATGATTATGGCCAGCGTTTTGAATTTCCGTTTTGATATTTTTTATTTCAAGAAGCGAACTCTGGTGTTTTTCTTCAGCAACGAAAGAGCCTTTTCCTCTAACGCGAGTGAGGATGCCTTCAGAGTTTAACTCTTCTAAAGCCCTTCTTGCGGTCATTCGGCTTACTTGGCATAAGGTAACCAACTCATTTTCGGAAGGCACCTGATCGCCAGCCATCCATTCACCGCTTTTAATACCGTCAAGAACATATCGCTTAACTCTTAAATAACGAGATTCTGACTTTTGCATTAAATCACCATTGTATATACAAGAAAGTTTGTTCCAGATGTTATAAAATGGCTGAACCACTGGCAATCAATAATCTCAAAATATGGAATATTACCAATCGTTATCTGACAACCAATTTATAAGTGAATTTGAGCAATGCACATTGCCTGGAGAAGCCTTTTCTCACGAAGCTCATACACGATTAGCCGTTTTATATTTTAAGCTATATGGCTTTTCAGAAGGTCTGCAAAAAGTAACCTGGGGTATCAAAAAATATGCAGAAAGTCTCGGTGCACCTGACAAATATCATGCAACCATGACTTATGCGGCTTATCGTGTAGTTGTCGAAGCACTAAGAGGGCACTCATTTAATTGCTGGGATGACGTGAAATCTTTGTTATCAGCGTTTATTGAAAATGGTCAAGCTTGTATTAGAATTTACTACTCCGATCAATTGCTCAGCTCTGCCGCAGCAAAACGTTCACGTGTATTACCAGACTTAAGAGCGTTTCAATCAGACTCCATTTTTGGGCTCAAACCTTTTGAGTGGGTTGAAGGAAATCAACCTGTTTTAATTTCAATGCCTCACAATGGTACCTGTATACCTGAAGATATTGCTGATTCGATGAATCCGGTGGCTCTCAAGGTTGCGGACACTGATTGGCACTTGCGACAACTCTATGATTTTGCTGTGGATGCAGGCTATTATATTATTAGTCCGTTATACTCAAGGTATGTCATTGATTTAAACCGTGATACCAGTGGGAAATCACTTTATCCTGGCTCCAATACCACCGAGCTTTGTCCAACCACTCAATTTGACTTAAGTCCTATTTATAAATCGGGACGAGAGCCGAATGAGGATGAAATTAATAAAAGAGTTGAACGTTACTGGCAACCTTACCATCAACAATTAACCGCTGCTCTGGCCAACATTAAAGATCGATTTGGAAAGGCTTTATTATTTGAAGCCCATTCAATTGCTCAAGTGGTTCCTCGGTTTTTTGAAGGTCAGCTGCCTGACTTTAATTTTGGAACTAATAACGGAGTGACTTGCTCAAATAATCTTTTAAAGGTTTTGCAAGCTTTTGATACAAAGTGTTTCAGCAAAGTGATTGATGGTCGATTTAAAGGTGGATATATTACCCGCCATTACGCTGATCAGATGTCAAACATACATACTATTCAACTAGAGCTATCGCAAAGTACTTATTTGAATAAATCTGATTTTGATTATAATCTAGAGAAAGCAAACTTGGTTCAGCCTGTATTAAAAAGTTTGCTTGAGCAGTTAAAGCAGGTCTTATAGTGAGTTGTTGTCGCTTGGGATTGCAAATGAAAGGATAAACGTGAGTGTCACATTTAAAACGCGTTAAAGTGTTTTCTGACCAACTTGAAGTAGGAATGTTCGTGTCTGATCTAGATAGAGATTGGAGCGATACCAACTTCTTGATGCAGGGTTTTACGGTTCAAGCGCCTTCTGATATTGCTGCGGTGAAATCCCAATGCGACTATGTTTATGTCGACTTTGATAACGAAATTGATTACAAACGATTCCGTAGTAAAAATACTGCATCACCTACATTAAAAGCACGCCTACAAAAAGAAGTTAATGAAGTTAGCATTCAAGATGAAATCGGTCCTGCGAAATCACATTACAATACTTCAAAAACGCTGATGAAAGGGGTTCTTGATAAAATCTTATTAGGTAAAGACTTCGATATCGCTGCAGTTAAGCAACAAGTTAAGCATTGCGTTCAGTCGATCATCCGAAATGAAAACGCTTTGCTTATGCTGAGCTTGCTAAAACACAAGGATGAATATACAGCAGAACATTGCCTCAACGTGGGTATTTTGTCTATTGCGTTTGCTCGATTTTTAGGCTTTGATGAAGAGCAATTAGAAGATATTGGTTTGGCTGGGATGCTTCATGATATTGGTAAAGTAAAGGTACCTCCTGAAATATTAAATAAGCCTGGTCGCTTAACCGAAGAAGAGTTTCAGATAATGCGAGACCATGCGAAGTTTGGCTATGAAATATTGTTAAGTAAAAAGGACGTTGCCGGTTCAACCATTGATGTCGCTTATAGTCATCATGAAAGACTCAATGGCAAAGGATACCCTCGAGGATTATTTGACCAGCAAATTTCAACTTATTCTCGAATAGTCTCAATTGTAGATTGTTTTGATGCCATTACATCCGATCGGTGTTACGACAATTCTCGTTCTATTTTGGACGCCTATAAAATCTTAATGGAGAACCGAGACTCTCATTTTGACGCCAAAATGGTTGAGCAATTTATTGAATGGAGAGGGATTTACCCTCCTGGTTCAATAGTAGAAATGCACAATGGAGAAGTAGGTATCGTCCTAGCGACCAACCCTCGTTACAAATTAAAACCCAAAGTATTGTTAGTTTTAAATGAAGACAAAAATCGCCACGCAAAAGAGCGTATAATAGATATGTCTAAGATTGATTTAGATGCTCAATCAAAGCCTTATAGAGTGGTTAAAGCCATTCCAAATAGAGCATATGGTGTCGATATACAAACTTATGTCGATAAAGGCCTGAAAATAGCAGCAGCATAATTTGATATGTCATTAAGTAATCATTTAGAGCGGTTAAAGTCGCTCTTGTCTGAACAAGACTTGTTCGCTTTCGAGCAATTGAATCAAAAACTCATGGATGCAAAGGGTGATCTTACCGCGTTAAGTGATGCTGATTTGTCTTTAATTGAACAAATGGAGCAGAAGTACGGGGATCAGATCCGTGATACAGCTGTTGAGCATGCCGATGAAGTGATTAAAGAGAGTCACTTTAAAGCTCAACAAATTATTAAAGATGAATTTCCATTATTGAAAACCGAATTTGCTGAATATGTAAAGGACTTACTTTTTCGCGAGTTGAGCGAGCGATTCACTTCATTAGAAGAAATGGTGGCTTTTGCATTCAATCAAAAATGGATCCCGCAAGAGCTTAAAAACCCAGATGTTTGTGAAACGCTGTATGAGCGATTTTTTTCTGATATCAACTCAGCTAATGAGTGGAGGTCTAAGATGCAAGGCGGTAGCGAAAATATTGACAATAAGACTTTAGCAGTAGGTTTAACTTGGTTTATGTATATCTATCAGTTAAAACAGTCTCTCAATTAAAACCGCCATTAAATTGGTCCAGATAGAAAAGGGGATAGAGCTACTTTTATGCACTATTACCGTTTAATTAATCGCCCCTTAAAAAAACTAATTGCATAATCTTAAAGAAATAATTGCCAAATTTGATCTGACCATTTTGACTCGAAATCTTAAAACTAACTTCAAGCTCTTGATTGAAATGTAGGAAAAATCTCTTAAAAAGCGGTGAGCATCATCAAATAAATTTATTTGGAATCAATTAAATCAATCTGCTTAATGGTTGGATTGTTGGTTATTAAGTCACTCGAAGAGGTGAGCGGCGTGTCGATCGTTTTTTAAGGTAACAAACTGCCTATAATCAAGATTTTTGTGGTATGACAGAGTATCAACTAGATGTTCCTTGCCATAACATATAGTTAATTCATTCTAGACAATGGTTCGAAAAAGAAAATGTTAAAAATTTTTGCAAATTGAGTTTCGCGTATCATGGTAAAGCTGTGCTCGACAGCACGGTCAATATTAACACAAAAGCCCAAGATAGAAATATTATCTATGCTAAATAATCAAAGTAGGCTAACACTTCAACTTGCTCACAGGTGCCAGCGCTTGGAACTTAAAAAAGTGGTTAAAGCATTTTTTCAGTTTTATTCTTAGTAACTTATTGTAATATAGAATTATTTTTTTAATTCCTCATGCGATTAAACTGAAGTTAAGCTTCGGCGTCAACTATAATTATGGCAGTCCGGAATATAGATTGATGATTAGTTGGTTGTTTATCTTTTTAAATTGGGTGACTAACTAACCCCAACTCGGGAAAAGAATTAGTAAAAAATGTAACTCATTGTCTGTTTCATAATCAGACTCCATAGGTTAAATCATCATGTTTTAAGAGTTTTTTTAGAGGATATATCGCACGATTTTATCGCCGTCAATTTCCCCTATTACTCAGTTACATTCGATTCTAAGCAGTCATATCTCAAACACTGGTCTTTTACAACCCTAAAAAAAAGCCTACAGGCATTGAATTCATTGATTCTACGACATTATCGGTGTGCCTTAACATTCGCATGCCAAGACATAAAACCTTTAGTGGAGTTGCACAAAGAGGTTGGGCTACGATGGCTAGATTTTATAGATTAAAGTTGCATTTGTTCGTGAGTTAAAAAAGGGGAAACTATTATTGCTAAATTAACCACTGGAAATATCCACATCACAAAACAAGTAATCGATTTAATGCAAGGTTTATCCAATAAATTATGCGGCGATAAAGATTATCTCAGCAAAGCGCTAGAAAGCTCAATGTTTGATAAAGGTGTAAAGTTAATCACTAACGTTCGCTGTAGTATGAAGCCTTATCAGAAAGGGATAGAATAATGTTCTCAAAAGGATTCAATATTGAAACTATCAAAGAGCAATTGAAGAATATTTCTCAGATTGAACACTCAAGACTTCGAAGTATTCATGAATTTATGTTCAACTCAATGGCTAGATTAGTCGCTTACTATTTTTAGGTAACTAAGCCAAGACTTAATATCACTGACGTGGAGTTAAATTTGATGGCTCTCGCTTAAGCCAACTTAAGGTTAGGTAATTCAAATGCTTTATTTTTCAACCGGAGTAAAACATCTAATTTGATGTTCGTCTTGATGAATAATTACCGGTTGGCTCTCAACGCAACGTTCTTGTGCATAATGACAGCGATGAGCAAACACACAGCCGTTAGATTTTTTTGCTCGTTTACTGAGTTCCAAATTGACAACTTCCATCGACTCTTTGCATCTATTTCGGTAAGAAGGTGTACTGGCTAGGAGTTTTCGGGTGTAAGGATGTTTCGGCGAGTCAAATATTTGCGCTACACTCCCATACTCCATCAGTTGACCTCGGTACATCACAAGAACGTGATCCGCAATATGTTCAACTACACCTAAATCATGTGAAATAAACACAATGGATAAATTAATATTTTCCTGAAGATCCATAATTAGATTTAAAATTTGCGCTTGGACCGAAACATCAAGAGCTGAAAGTGGTTCATCAGCAACAATGACAGAAGGATCAAGCATGAGTGCCCTCGCGATGGCTATTCGTTGTTGTTGACCTCCGGAAAACATGTGAGGAAACTTTTTATAATGTTCTCCCTGAAGTCCAACTTGTTTAAGAATACGTTGAAGCTTCTCATTTCTTTGATTAGCATCCAGATTGGTGTTTATGCGCAAAGACTCTGTCAAAATTTGATCGATTCGAGCGTTCGGATTAAGAGAGCTGGCTGGATTTTGAAAAACCATCCGTACTTTGCGATGTAATTGTTTTCGAGCCTTGCCGCTTACAGAACTTATATCAATTTCATCAATTAAAATAGAACCCGAAGTTGGTTCATCAATTCCGACTAATTGCTTTGCAAGTGTCGACTTGCCTGAACCAGACTCACCGACTATGGCTAAGGTTTTTCCTTTTTCAAGTTTAAAGCTTAGATTATCGAGCGCGTTAATCACGCGGTTTTTGAGGCCTAGTAAGCGGTAATTTTTAGATAAGTTTTTAACTTCGAGTGCGATACTCATTTTGTTTTGCTCTTGCTTTCAAGCTGTGATTCATTGGCTACCAATGGAAAGTGGCAACGTACTTGACCATGTCCTTCAATTCGATCGAGTCTTGGCGATTTTACACATTGTTTATCAGCTCGTGGGCATCTTGGTCCTAACCGACACCCTACCGGTAAATGATCGATGGGCGGGATTGAGCCCGAAAGTGAAAACAAACGCTGCCCTTTTAAATGTCGTTCTCCTACGTGAGGCATACTGTCTAACAGCGCACGGCTATAAGGATGTCTCGGTTGCATCAGTACTTTTTTAGTTGGCGCATTTTCCATTATTTGGCCTGAATACATAACGCAAACTTTTTGAGTTGATTCAGCGAGAAGAGCAAAGTCGTGAGTGATGAGCATTAATCCCATTTCTCTGCTTCGATTAAGTTTTAAAAGTAATTCAATAATTTGCGATTGAATGGTGACATCTAATGCGGTGGTAGGTTCATCTGCGATTAAAAGCCTAGGCTCTGCTGCAATGGCCATCGCAATCATGACCCTTTGATTCATACCCCCCGATAATTGATGGGGATATAAACTGACTATTTTTTCGGGCTCTAATATACCCACGTTATCTAACAACTCGATAGCTTTATCTTTTTGTTTTTTGGATGATCGCGTGCCATGTAACTCAATAGTCTCACAGAGTTGTGAGCCAATTTTGAAACTTGGATTTAAACTGTTTTGCGGTGATTGAAAAATAATACTCGCATTCATTGCCACAAATCGGCGTCTTTGTTCCAGCGAAAGCTTCATTAAGTCGACGCCATTGAGAGCTAAATAATCGGCGGTCATTTGAGCTCTAGAAGACAGTATTCCCATAATGGCTAGTGCCAACATCGATTTTCCTGAGCCAGACTCACCAACTACTCCTAGTACTTCACCCGCTTGCATTCTTAATGAAACTTTATCGAGTACATTGAGCCGTTGTCTGCTAGTTACAAAGTCAACGCTTAAGTTTTCAATGTGAAGCAAACTCATATTTTGCTTCCCTTAATATCTAGCGCATCTCTTAGCCCATCGCCAAGTAGATTAATGCTTAAAACAGTAAGTAAAATTGCGATACCTGGAATAGTTACGGTCCAAGGAGCGAGCTGAATAAAGTCTCGGGATTGCGACAAAATAGTTCCCCACTCAGGGTTAGGAGGTTGAGCGCCGAGCCCTAAAAAACCTAAAGCAGCTATATCAACGAGAGCCAACGAAAAAGCCAAACTGGTTTGGATAACTATTGGCGGCAATATATTAGGCAAAATAGAATGAGTAAATAAGCGTAGTTTTGAGGCTCCATCGAGTCTGGCTGCGGTGACATAATCTTTAGCCATTTCTTCCAACAAGGAAGCTCTAATTATTCGGACGAAATGTGGGATCAAAACAATAGCAACAGCATATATCGCGTTGGGCAGACCTGGACCGATAATGGCAACAATTAATATGGCGAGTAACAATGAAGGGATCGCTAAAATAATGTCCATAAGTCGTAAAATGAAAAACTCAACAATGCCTCTAAAAAGCCCTGCAATGGCGCCAATAACAATACCTAAAGTCAACGCAATTAAGACCACCACTAATGATAGGCCTAACGATAATCGAGCGCCGTAAATGATTCGAGAAAATAAATCACGTCCTAAATCGTCTGTACCTAATAAATAAGTTACTTGACCGTTGGTATCCCAAGCAGGAGGCAATAACAGTGCTTCAGGATTTTGAAAGGTAGGATCATGCGGCGCCAATACACCTGCAAACAAAGCAACAAAAGCAATGATAACGAGAAAGATTAACCCTATCATTGCCGTTTGATGTTTTTGAAAACGAAACCAAAACTCAGCCAATCGACCCGGAATATGAGACTCCTTGTAAAAAGTGACTTCATTCATTGAGGACGTCTCAGCTTTGGATTTAAAAAGGAGTACATAAGATCAACTGCAATATTAACCGTAATTACCACAACAGAAATAAGAAGAACGCCACCTTGAATGGTTGGAATGTCGCGCCGAAAAATTGCTTCGACCATCCATTTTCCAATGCCAGGCCAAGCAAATACCGTTTCAGTTAGTATCGCGCCAGTTAATAACACGCTCGATTGTAATCCAATTACCGTGATCAGTGGAATCGAAGCGTTTCTTAAGGCATGCACCCAAATAATTTTAAAACTACTGACGCCTTTTGCTTTAGCCGTAAGAATATAGTCAGACGAAAATGCTTCACTCATCGCCGAGCGTGTCATGCGAGCAATCACCGCTAAAGGAATGGTGGCTAATACAATCGATGGCAGAATTAAGTGCTGGAGTGCGTTTACAAATGCTGAAAGTCCATATTTAGGGTAAGCTAATAATGTATCTATGAGCATAAAACCGGAAACTGGAGTTATGTCATAGATATAGCTTAATCGACCGGCTACCGGCGTCCAGCCTAAAGTAATTGAACACAATAGTATCAGTAGCATTCCCCACCAAAATATAGGCATTGAATATCCGACTAATGAAATACTCATAACGCTGTGATCGATCCAAGTATTCTTATAAACTGAAGCCGCTACTCCAGCTAAAACACCAAAAACAAGCGCAATAATTGACGCGAAAACGCCAAGTTCAATTGTAGCCGGAAAAAAATTCAAAAAATCGTTTAATACGAGATTTCCGGTGATTCTTGATCGTCCTAACTCGCCGTTCAAAACATGTTGAACATAAATGAAATATTGCTCTATCGCTGAATTGTCTAATCCTAAATATTGATAAGCGTCTTCGTAAGCTTGAGTCTCTGTCGGAATATTTCCAAAGTACACAACGACCGGATCACCTGGTACTAATCGGGTTAATACAAAAAATATCAGAGTGATTCCAATAAAACTTAAGGCTAAAAATAGTAACTGTTTTAAAATTATCTTTATCATGTTACTGAGACCTTTCTAGTTTATTTGTTGATTCTTTTTGCGATGGAATAGCTGTTTGGTCTTCATTTACATTTAATTGATCAAGCGTAACACCTTCGAAAAATATTCCTCCAGAGGGTGATAGTTTTAAATTCTTAACTCTTTCATTGGTGATGAAGTGTTGTTTGGTATGAGCAATAGGTGCCCAAGGATGTTCTCGGTGAAAAATTTGTTGGGCGCTTTCATAAAGTTGAGTACGCTTTGATTGCTCGGCAATATGACGAGCATCTTGGATCAATGCATCAAACTCATGATTACACCAAAATGCTGAGTTTTGGCCAGACCGAGTCGCATCACAACTCAATAACGAGCCAAAAAAATTATCAGGGTCACCGTTATCCGCTATCCAGCCTTGCAACGCAGTTTGGTGCTCGCCAAATTTAACTTTTTGATTAAATGTTCCAAATTCATAAGAAATTATTTTTGCAGTTACGCCTATTGCTTTTAAATCTTGTTGGATAAGTTCTGCTGTTTTAAGCGAATTAGGATTATATGTTCTCTGCTCTGGAAAAGCCCAAATATTAGTTGTAAATCCATTGGGGAAGCC
>JBFHSP010000045.1:0-17178 GCA_041591085.1 Kangiellaceae bacterium
GCACAAAGTTCAACTTGTGCGCCATACGCTTTGGTGGCTTGCGCTTTTACCGCCGATACATTTTGCGGCATAAAAATAGTGCAAGGTATATTAAATTGCGCGGCTGCCCATGCAACCGCCTGCGCATGATTACCCGAACTATTGGCGACAATATGCTGAGGCTTATTCCCCATTTCAATTTGATGGGCAACGGCATTACAACCACCGCGCGCCTTAAACGCGCCAACTTTTTGCAAGTTTTCTGCTTTAAACAGTATTCTATGACCCAGCCATTGATTGAGCTGGTTGCTTTCAAAAATGGGTGTGGTATGAATATAGGGTGCTATTCTTTGCGCGGCATTTACAATATTTAAAAAAGGTAAGGTCATAGTTCAGATCAGGGAATTTCCTAATGGTTTAAAACTAACATACCTGTAAAAAATACACAGCAATTTTCCCTAAACTTAAAAGATAAATATCTGTTATATTGGCCGAAAATAAAAATACTAAGATGGAAAGATGAGACTATTATTCGCTTTATTTGTATTTGGTTGTAATGTTTTGATTGCAAAGGAATGTTCAACACCTGAAGTAAACGCTCTCGAAGTATCTGAGATAAGAGAGCGAAGTGTATTAGTTCGCATCAATTATTGTTTAAGTTCAATAGATGACGACATAATGATTTATTCGATATTAGCTGATACTAATACAGAGATTTATAACGAGTTTTCCCCTCATAAGCTCGATATTGATTCGAACTCTATTGAAATAGAAGTTATTCGGCCTATTAAAAACTTCGAAGCCTTTACCTCTAAGTCCATCGGTGTTGCGCTTTTTCTTCCAGGAGAAAATCCTTTCTATAAAAAAAGTTTCCCTTTGAGAATTGATTGGGATGAAATAGCTCTTAACAAAGATGATGGCATGCTTTTGATAGAATTAGTCGACAGTGCGACATCATTAGTTGACCAAGGAGGTAAAGCTTTAAAACTAGCAAAGTTTATCATCGATAAAGTGATTGACGCTGAACCTAACAATCAAGACATTTATATTGAATTAGCACGATATTATATGAAGTCTAAACCTTTTGGCGTTAAGTCAGAAGGTGTGTTAATGGCTGAACAGGTACTCAAGTCTTCGATTCAAATTAATGACCAGCATGCAAACACTCATGTTTTGCTCGGTTATGTTTATGTGTGGACTGAACAGTTTGAACTTGCGCTTAAGCATTTTCAAATGGCGACTAAGTTAGGAACAGAAAATACTTGGTTATATACCAATTGGGGCCAAATGTATGATAAACAAGGAGATCTGAAAAACGCTATTCATTATTATGAAATAGCTGCCAGTACAGAGCTTCGAGGAGTTTCTTCAGACCGAGCTATTTGGATGGCTGCTGATTATCTACATCCAATTTATTTAAAAAATAACGAATATAAAAAAGCTCTTGATTTAGCTGAATCCACATATTCCAAGTTTCCTAGCCGTTCTTGTTTTAAAGCGAGTGCATTAGAAGTGAAAGCTTTATATCTAGATCTGTACCAAGAAGTTATTGCTGAAATCGAAAACAGTTCAGACCTAGGCTGCAAAAAAATTCTCAATCATGTTAAATCTTTAGGTTATCTACGTCTGTGGGCAAAAGAAAGTAACGAAAGCACGGAAGCAATTAAATATTATATTAAAGCACTTACAATTAACTCAGACTATGTAGATCTTGTTTCTTCGGTTTCTCATTATAAATTTTCTGATGAGGTATTGCCGAAACTTGCTAAAAAACAAGGATTAGAAGTTAGAGACGCAAACGATTTCACTGCATTGGCGAAAGCTATATCAACAGGAAATGTTAATTCAGTAAGGCGACTAATTGATGCAGGAGCAGATGTAAATGTCATAGTTACACCTCAAAAATTAAGCCTTCTATTTTTAGGTGTACTTTCCAAAAACACTGAAATTCTAGCCTTGCTTATGGAAAAGGGTGTTGATGTACAGCACAAATCATTTCAAGGAATTACAGCTCTTGATCTAGCACGTTATTATGGTTTATCTGAAGTAATTGAATTGTTAGAGACAAATAAGAATATTTGATAATAATGATCATCTTAAGATATGTAGATTATTAGAAAGAAAAATATATTTCGGAATTGTATTTGTGAATAAAAATAAGATAGGTTTTGCACTGATCGCTTTAGTCGGGTTAATGCTCGCCGCTGCGTTTGTTATGAGTGATCCCATTGCACAAGATCTAAAATATCATGCATTTGCAGATACCCAAGCTTGGTTGTTTTCAGCTAATGGTCTTAATGTGTGGAGTAACTTGCCGTTTGTACTGATAGGTTTTTTTGGATTTTATAAAATTGTTAGATCAACGGAACATTTCCCCAACATTGTTCAGCAAAATAAGCTCGCCTATTTTGTTGTTTATATAGGGACTCTTTTAGTGGGTTTTGGCTCGGCCTATTATCATTACCACCCAAATAATGACACTTTATTGTGGGACAGGTTGCCGATTGCCATCACGTTAATGGCATGGTTTAGTATTGTAATTGGTGAGTTTATCTCTAAACAAAAAGCGAAACAGTTATTAATTCCTTTAATGATTGTTGGTGCGATTTCTACTTTATATTGGTGGTTTACCGAGCAGCAGCATCAAGGTGATTTACGCTATTACGTTATTGTTCAGTTTTTTCCGGTCATCACAATTCCCATTATTCTACTGTGTTTTAAAAATGAAAAATCACAAGCTAAGCCTTATTGGATTTTGATTGGCAGTTATATTGTGGCCAAGTTATTTGAGCATTTCGATCAGTCCATTTTCGACACATTAGGTTTTATTAGCGGGCACAGCTTAAAGCATTTAGCGCCTATAGTAGGTATTTGGTTTTGTCTAAAGCATCATACTGATAAGTCAGATAAAAACTATTCTACTCGATAATTGGGTATTAAAGATCGATGCTAAATGGAATGGCAAATTTCGTCATTGCGAGGAGCAAAGTGACGCGGCAATCTCATGATTGTAAACATAAAACTAAGCGAGATCAGTTTTACATTCTATTTTAGCGCTATCAAAGCGTTCAATATATTGGCAGCGTTGGCACAGCGGTTCAATTAATTGCTTATTTTGAAAACCAAGCTTCATGGATTGAGCGCGTTCTGAATTTAAAATATCTATTAGGCTTTGCTCTTGAATATTGCCAAGGCTGATGGTTGCTTCTTTATCTAAACAACAAGGTACTACGGTACCATCAACCAAAATGCCACAGTGACTTTTTAATCCGTAACAGCGACCTTTTTTTCCTAATACCGGCAAGTCCATACTGGGCCAAATAAACTCAGTATCAAAATGTAATAAAACCCGGCGTGCGAGCCGAACATTTTTCTTTTCCCTAACATCAATTTTAGTGGGGATAGGCACATTAAATCGCTCACAAATGGCTTTGAGCATTTCGGTGTTACGAGTTTGAGAACCAAGCGGATCGTTGAGGTTCCATAATCGGTAATTAATATAGGTGTCGGGTTGTTTGATTAAACTTTTTTCGGTAAAGCGAAAAATTTTATCTAAATAGCGACTCGGATCGCGCCCAGGAAAATTATCGAAAAAGCTGTGCAAAGAAAAATTGATTTGGTGAAAACTAGGATGAATAAGCTGCTCAATTGCCTCTGATTTTAGTAATGCGCCGTTAGTCACTAAAAAAATCTTAGCTTCATACTTTTCACATAAACTCACAAGTTGATCAAATTGCGGGTGCAATAATGGCTCACCCATTAAATGAAAACATATCAGTTCAGTTAAAGGAGCGGCTTGTTTAACTATGTTCTCGAATAAACCGATATCCATGGTTTTATCCACTCGTTGCACCGGCGGACAAAAGCTGCATTGCAAATTACACACATTGGTAATTTCAATATGAATTTTTTCAAATCGTTTTTTCAATGACTTCTCAATAAAATAAGGGCATAAAAATACCTACTACCGAAAAATAACCGCAATTGCAATCACCGCAACCACTGAATAAAGTAATCGTGGGATCCACTCAAAAATTTGATCAATTCTAAGTTCGAGTTCTTGGCCATCTAACAGCAGTTTATGTTCAAGGGTATGGAGCCAACTGCCACTGACTTCGGCTGATTGTAATATTTGCAAAAAAGAAGAATTAAGCGGCAAGTTGGCAGCTAGCAAACTGGATACCACCGATTGCCCCGTTGAACATTTATGAGCAATAGAGAGCAGTTCTCTTTGATACTGTTTGTTTTGCAATTGAAAGCCAAGTTTTCTAAATGCGCTTTCAAAATCAACACCTGCCCGATACATCCATAACAATCCAGAAAAAATAATTTGTTGAAACGCCAGTTGATAAATTCTGAGTCCGTTAAATGCTGAAAAAGTGTTGAGCAAGTCATTTGGATTTTTTCGGATGAGCGAAAAAATAAATTTTAAGATAACAAGCACCGAACCGAGTTGTAACGCTACGGTTAAAATAATTTCTGCAGCAGAGGCGCCTGATAATGCATTCAATAAATTACTAACTATTATTGCAACCAATAAAACAGCTGAAGGTAAAACTAACTTGGATCTTAACTTTGAAACTTGCGCATCGCGTTTTTCGGCTATTTGTGCTAATTGTTTGAGGCCACTCGTCAATTGCCCAGACGTTTCTGAAATAGCGAGCAGTTCTTTCTCGTACTTTGAAACAAGCTTGGCTTGAAACAAGGCATTGCTTAACGCGTAGCCACGTTCAGTATTGTTATAGGCACTTTGCCAAGCGGCTGAACTAAACCCCAATTTTTTAATCGCATGAGCCGGTGTGATGCCAGCATCAATGAGGGTTGCTAGCTCTCTAAAGTAGGAATTGTTTTGTGCCGATCGCTTCATAAAGGAGGTATTGGTTAATATGTCTTAGTTTAATTAACTTGAGCTTAGTTAGACTGATTAATTTTTTGGGTGAGTAATGTTTGCTGAAGCACTTGGACTTTATCGACAATAGGAGCGAGTTTATCGAGCTCTAATCCTGAAAAGCCAGAAACAGTATAACTTTGTACAATTTCTGTTGAGCCATTATCTATGGCGTTAAATTGCCAACTCATACCGCCATGCACACCCATCATTTGTAAGGGACCTAATCCACCCACCATACGCAATTCTTTATTGGGTTCAACATAGGTGACCGTCATGTGCAGCACTTGCTTATCATTTAATTTTTCGCAAAAACAGCCGCCGGCTTTTGCTTCTATCGAAAAGTTCTTTTGATCACCAAACCAACTGTGATCGCTGCTCCACCATTCATTCACTTTAATGAATTGCTGATACGCTTTTTCTGGTGTTGTGTTGACAGTAGTTTTTATTTGAATTTGAAAACCATCGGCTGCACTTTTTTGTACCTCCGCTTGGCTTGAAACGCATACCAAACTTAATAAGCCAGCTAAAAAAATCGATATGCGCTTCATAGAACTTCCTTGTGCCGATGTTAAATTAGATTTTCTTTTGTAGATAATTTTGAATGCCAATTTGCGCGATTAAATTAAGCTGGGTTTCTAACCAGTCGACATGCTCTTCTTCACTATCGAGAATATCTTGCAGTACATCGCGGCTGATATAATCTTGAACCGACTCACAATAAGCAATAGCTTCGCGCAATAATGGAATAGCTTCCATTTCTAAATCGAGATCACACTGCAGCATCTCTTGGGTGTTTTCGCCAATCTTTAAACGACCTAAATCTTGAAGGTTCGGTAAACCTTCTAAAAACAAGATGCGTTCAACCAATTTGTCGGCGTGCTTCATTTCATCAATAGATTCTTCGTATTCTTTCTCGGCTAATTCCTTATAACCCCAGTCTTTATACATTCTGGCATGTAAAAAGTATTGGTTTATGGCAATAAGCTCGTTACCGAGTGCTTTATTGAGGTATTGAATAACTTTAGCGTCACCTTTCATGGGCGTATCCTGATGCAATAATTAATAGAAGGGTTAGTTAGATTAGCGGTAAGCAGCAGGCGGATCAAGTGAAAGAGAGTTGCAATATTTGCTAGATCTTAATGAGTCTCATTTAAATTAAAGAATTACATTTAATAGTATGGTCAAGATGCACTTCGGATAGTACTCTTAATTTGCAGAGCTTGAATTACCCAAACAAAGCTACTTAATAAAATTGCGAAAGGATGAAACACTATTGAATTTGCAAGTTCTAAAGTACCCGATCTGGATGCAAGCACTACTGTATGTTGGTATAGGATTCTTTTTTGCAGGAACAATTTTTCTATTATTTTTAACTATTCAAGCTCTTAGGGATCAACATTTTTTAATAGGTATTTTGTTTTTAGTTCCCACCGGATATGCCGCGTGGTTCTTTAAGCTCGGATTTGAGTTGTTTAGATTTGTTTCAGCAGAGGTGATATTTGATGAAAAAGAATTTTCTATTAAATTAAAAACAAAAACTTTGCGATACAAATGGTCAGATGTTTTTGAGATTAATAATTATTCAACAGCGCAAGTTTTACAATTACGAGGTGCAAAGAGCAAAACCATCTTTATAGTTGATCATGCGTGTCCTGGATATTCAGAGTTTGCAGCCATAGCTTACGATAAAGTAAAAACCAGATAAAACGCTCTAAAAAAACTCGATAAATTTGGTTAGGAACTTTGAGAGCGTTTAAAAAAGGATTAGGTTTAAGTTTAAAAAATAGTGAAATTTGTAGTAAAACCTAAGCCGCTCGATAACTGGCTTGAACGCCACTAAAGCTTTTCTCTGTAGAATTTTTGTTGCGCTACCACATTTCTCGCATTTTAAGAAAACACCAATACTATTAATACAACGCTAATTTACGGTTTGGCTTGTTGCAATGGTTTGTTTGATTTGACCGCATGTGGTTCCGTAGCACAAGCAAACGTACATAATAAATACACCTAATCGTAAAGTGGGGAAATTATAAAAGCAAACGGTAGTATTAGCTTTGATAGATTGGTGAATATTGACATCCAAAATAAGCAACTGTATAAGAACTTTGCTAGCAGAATGAAGTTAAAGAAATTTTAACTTTAGAATATTGTGCTAGCTCTTAGTTAATTAATCATTCAAGGAGAAAGGACATTGAAGAATTCACTAAAATTTGGGGTCGTTGGTGTAATTGCATCATTTTTACTTGTGGGCTGTGGCGGCCCTGGTCATATATCAGTGCACGATACAATGAATTCAGCAGGAGGAAGTAATGATGCTCATATTAGTATGGAAGCTAACTCATGCGATGGCATTGATAACAGTACTGGAAGTTTGAGTATCAAAGATCTTTCTGCAATAGATTTTGAGTCGGTTGGTGGTGTGCATTTTTCAGGCAACGTTGAATCGACTTACTTTTGTTCTAGTGCATTAGACTTCGATGCTCCAATGTGTGCTTGTGGAGAGGGATATCAAGAAATTAATTTTTCATATAAGTCCAAAAATCCTAAAGTGTCAGGAAATGGTACTGGTATCGCGTGTATGGCAGATCTTGGTGACAATGGTGACGCGAAGAAACAAGGCGGTGTTGGTGGTATTGCCGTAATCAGGGTCGATACAGGACCTTATTCAGGTTACTACAATGTCGGTTCAGCTGGCGTAACTCAACATACTTGCATTTAAGCTCGTCACATCTAATTACCGAAAAGGAAAGGATAACATGAAAAAAACAACATTATTGGCAGCTATTGCTTTGGCTGGTAGCTATACAGCTGCTGTAAACGCCGAGCTTTCACCGACTATCGCAACATCAGTAGAAAACGGAGCTTCAGCTAGAATGGTGCTTCATGCGGAAGATGGTAAATTTAACGAGCTCAAAGAAACAATTTTAGCCTACGGTGGGGAGATCCATCATTTACGCGACGATTTAAATTGGATCGCGGCCAGCTTTGTGATTAACACCAGTAACGCCCAAGCGCTTTATGAAATGCCTTTTACGGCTTTTGTTGAAGCTGACGCACAACGTTCTTCTGAACCTATGAGCATTGAAACATTTGATACCAATGGAAATGCCCCAGCTCCTCAGTTATATCGCTGGGACGGAGATGAAGCCGTACCTTACGGCGTCGATATGGTGCAGGCGTTTCAGTTCCCTCATAATCCATCAGGGGCCAAGAAAGTATGTATCGTAGATACGGGATATAACATCAATCATCCTGATTTACAGACTACGAACGTTGATGGTGAGGATGAAGGTGCTGGACCTTGGAATCAGGACGGAAATGGACATGGCACTCATGTTGCTGGAACAATTGCTGCACTTGGAGGAAACCCAATTTTTAGCGGCTTCGAAGGTGTTGTCGGTGTAATTAATTCGGATGCCGATCTGCATATTGTTCGGGTATTTAACGACGCAGGCAATTGGGTTTATGCTTCGGACCTTGCTGGTGCAATTCAAGATTGTGCTGATGCCGGCTCAAGTGTGGTTAGTATGAGCTTAGGCGGAAGTCTTGAGTCTAAAGCCGAAGAGAAGGCGATCAAAAAAGTCGCAGGAAAAGGCGTTTTATTAGTAGCAGCAGCGGGTAACAATGGTGCTGCTCGTCACTCTTATCCGGCTTCTTACGACTCAGTCATGTCAGTAGCTGCGGTGGATCAGAATATGAACCAAGCCACTTTTAGCCAACGTACATCACAAGTTGAGCTTGCAGCACCAGGTGTCAATGTGCTTTCAACTTATGGCGACTGGTACGCCTTTCTGTCGGGAACTTCGATGGCGACGCCTCACGTTTCTGGCGTAGCTGCATTGGTTTGGTCTCATTTTCCAGATTGCCATGTAGTTAATATTCGTAAAGCACTAACAAGATCTGCAATGGATATTGGCGAACCGGGTTACGACTACAAAATGGGCCACGGACTGGTTCAAGCGCAAGCCGCATATGACTATCTTGCAAGCCATGGTTGTAAATAAAAGATAATCATTTAGTTGCACTAAAAAGCTCGCTTAGTTTTTGGCGAGCTTTTTTTACTCATTACCAATGAATAGCTCACTTAATCCAAACCTCGGTCAAAAACTCTTTTTCAAATAGGTGAACTTAATCTTCAAGGACAATAGTTAACCCGAGTTCAGGTTAGTTAATAAAGTCATTTATTTTTTAAATGAATGAAGTCCCATCTTTATTTTGGCAAAAAAATTGTTAAAGAGACCGATGTTTGAATCAAATGGAAACGTGAGACTTTAGAAAGGAAAAGTATTTAAAGATGAATGTAAAATAAAAGGCTAGGATTTTTAGAAACGATAAAAGAGACTTCTTTTTAAGCCGCCTTAAAGTTTACGTTCATTTCCATGGAGCTTTTCTTAAGAAGGTCTTTCGCTGCTCGACCACATTTACCACATTGAGTGGCAACACCCATACTATTAAGACAACGCATACTAGAAGCTTGGCCTGTGGCAATAGCTTGTTTGATTTGACCGTCAGTGATTCCGCGGCATAAGCAAACGTACATAATGAAAACCCTAATCGTTGAAGTAGAGTAAATATAAATGCAAATGAGAATGATTGTCAATATCAATCTCATTTAAATAGTGTGAATTATGAACTGTGTAACGCTAAATGGTTACCTTCGCTGTCTAAAATGATGGCTCTTTGTCCGTGTGGACCAATCGAGTGGGGCGGGTTCAATAATTTGCCACCATTTTTTTCAACTTTAGCCACGGCATCTTCCATCCGTCCATCAACATTTAAATAAATCAAGGTGGATTCTGGTATGGGCTGAAAGTCGACTTTCGGAATTAAGCACCCGCTGACATCGTTTCCAGCGTGAGAAAACACCGCAAAGCGAAAGCCTTCATATTCTTCAATCGATAAAGCACTGCCTGTTACCGCAGAATAAAATGCTACGGCACGATCGAGGTCTTTAACCCCTAAGTCAATCCACACGAAATTATTCATATTTTTGAACCCTTGTTTTTAAGCATGGGAAGCATCCAATTTATAAGTGAGCCGAGTAAACAAACGATAGCGCCACCAATCAATAATTGCTGTTGCACAACCACCGAAATCCAATCCCATTGCAGCTTCATCGCTAAGACAGCAAAAATGACAATCGGTAAGCCTAAAGCGTAACAAAATTGAGCGGACTTGGGAGGCCTAACAAACACGAGGCGAATGTTCATCATTCTTCAAAGGCACCTAAGTTAAACGCTTCACCGTTACTTTCTATTACTAAGTTTTTTCCTTGTGGCTTGGCCCACTCAACCAGTTGATAAAATACATTACGATGGATAAGCGCAGGTAAATTGCGCCGCACTAAAATGTAAGGCGATGGCTCGCCCTGTTCGGAATGGTTGACCCAAATTGGGTGATCTTTCGATGCGATGATGGTATTGCCGACATTATCGGTAAACTTAAGTTGAGTTTGCTCGCTTTTGACTTTTTCTACGCAGATCGCAACAAATGGCGCATCTTCGACCTTGATCCGTACTTTTTCGACCGGAGTGACCAAAAAGTACTCGTCTTGTTCGCGCCATATAATTGTAGAAAAAAGCCTCACCAAGCGTTCGCGGGTAAAGGGTGTACCTTGGTAAATCCAAGTGCCATCACGCTTAATTTCAATCGGCATGTCACCGCAAAAAGGAGGGTTCCATTTTTCCACCGGAGGAAGGGCTCCCGGTTTTATGTGCTTGCTGACGTCTTCAAGGTTCATCGGTATGCCTTAATCCTTGCTCGTATTTAGCGGAAATTCAGCACTTAGTATGGCATATTCCTACCATTTCAATGCCATTACCTAAGCTCAGGTTACTTAGCCTTTTTGAATGAGATAAATATATTGAGCTTCTGATTGACTGTGCTCGAGCAAAGTGTGGTCCATATATTGGCAAAACTGAGGCACATCGCGAGTGGTTGCCGGATCGTCAGCAATCACTTTGAGTAAATCGCCACTCGACAGCTCTCGCATTTTCTTGCGGATCAGCATCACAGGCTCAGGACATCTTAGTCCCAAAGTATCAAGCTCTATCACTGGTTGAGTCATGTCGGGTAAAAGCTGTTTTCGAAAGGATTGATCTTATCAGCTTTAGTGCCAGTTCCAAACGTATTGAATGGCTCGATTAAATATAAAGCGCTGAGGCTCATCGAGCTTTTCGTAGAGCTCAATCACTACTGTATTCAACTCTTTGGTTTCTTGTAGCCGAATTTCCAAATGCCGTTGTTGTAACTGGAGTAAGTTAAGCGCATTGAGTTGATTAGTATGTAGCTTTAGCTCTTCTAAAGCTTTACGGCGGCGCTCGCGCTCATTGAGCTGCTCAAGTACCTGGTTTTTAAACCGTAGCCAGTACTGAGTTTGCGCTTCGGTGATTTGCAGCTGATCGGCAAAGTTATCCAGTCGGTTCGCAGCAACAGAAGGCTCAAGTCCTTGGATACCTTGCAAAAAGGTATGGAAATCTCGATCCGCAAAATCTACGTCAAAAAGCCCCGTAGCCGAGGCTATAGCGGCATTTAACAAAAAGATTAAGGTGTAAGTCCAATTTCTCAACGGTTAAATTCCGTTATTTCCATGAGTTTCAGTATAAGCAGTCCTTTGCTTTAAATAGAGTCGACTTTTCCGAAGTTTACGTCAGATATTCGCTATTTTATTGTGGGTTAGTTGCCAAGTCGGACTTCTCAGAGAGGTAAGATCCTAAAATCATGCCGACTATGGCTGCGAAAAATCCAAAGAAGTGCGGGGGTACAGCGGCTTCAGGAATAATAAATTCAAGCGGTAACCACACCACTAAACCAAAAACGATAGACCAAACCGCCCCTTTATTGGTGGCTTTTTTCCAATAAATACCAGCAACTAGCGGAACCATGGCCATAACTAAAGTGACTTTATAAGCGTTTTCGACCATATGGTGAATTGAGGTAGCTTGATCGGCTGACCAAAGCGCATAAACCGTGACTAACAGCGCAAAGGAAATCACAACGCTGCGCATTAACCATAAAAACTGCTGATCATTTAAATTGCTATTTGGGAGCAACGGACGAATCACGTTTTCCGATAAAGTTACCGAAGGCGCGAGCAAGGTACCGCTGGCAGTACTCATAATCACCGACAGCAAAGCACCGAAAAAGATCACTTGAGCATATATGGGCATATGATTAAGGATTAAGCTAGGCAGCACTAACTGAGGATCTTTTTCGGTTAAAGTGGCACTCATTTCAGGAGCGATAATAAACGCGGAATAAGCCAAATAGAGTGGGACAGCGGCAAAGGCCAAGTAAACGACACCACCGAACACCGTTCCCCAAACCGCAATGTTTTCATTTTTTGCCGAGTTGGAACGTTGAAACACATCTTGCTGTGGAATAGAGCCCAAGCCCATAGTTAAAAAGCCAGCAATAAAAGTTAATATGGCGGTTAACTCAAAACTTGGCCAAAACTCAAACTTGCCTGCGGCTTTTGCATGCTCAATAACGGGAGCAACACCGCCAGTTAAGTCCGAAACTAAAAAGGAAATCCAAATTAGACCGATCACAATTATGGTCATTTGGAAAAAGGTAGTCACTGCGACTGACCACATCCCACCAAAAAGGGTGTAAACCAAAACGATACTTGAGCCAAGGATAATTCCTTGGGTCATACTTATTGAATCATTGCTTAGAACGTTGAACACTAATCCTAAAGCGGTGACCTGCGCCGACACCCAACCTAAGTAGGAAATAGCAATGGCAACACCCACGGCAATTTCAACTTTTTGGCTAAATCGGTCGCGATAAAAATCGCCGATAGTCAGCATATTGCGGCGATACAAGGGGCGAGCAAAGAAAAGACCGAAAAAGATTAAACAGAAAGCCGCACCAAAAGGATCTGAAATCAAACCGCCTAAGTTTTCTTCAACAAAAGTCCCAGGAATACCTAAAACGGTTTCTGCACCAAACCAAGTGGCAAATACCATAGCCAAAACCATCACCATAGGTAACCTGCGGCCTGCGGTAATATAGTCTTTCGAATTATGAACTTTGGTAGCTGCAAATACACCAAGTGCGACGGCAAGAATCAAATAGGCTGTAACAAAACCAATTAACATGGCTATAATCCTCAACAGTGTGCGACAAGAGTCAGTTTGATTATATGTTGAAAACGGGCTTTTGTGCCCATGCTAAAAACCGCTTAATATAAGTAAGAAGTTTTAAAAATGCGAGTAATTATTAATCAAGCTAACGAAATAACATAATGGAGTTTTTATGGTTCAACGCTTATTGCCAATTCTGATTTTGCTTATGCTGGTTGGGTGTCAAAGTGCTTATTACGGCGCCCTAGAAAAAGTAGGCATTCACAAGCGCGATATTATGGTCGACCGAGTCGAGGATGCCCGAGATTCTCAACAATCGGCTAAACAAGAGTTTTCGTCGGCGCTTGAACGTTTTCAGTTTGTGGTGGGTAAAACCGACTCTCCTCTGGAACAAAAATACGAGGAGCTCAATGACGCGTTTGAGCGCAGTGAAGCTGCGGCAAAAGAAGTTTCAGATAGAATTGAATCGGTAAGAGATGTTTCCGAAGCACTATTTGAAGAATGGGAAAATGAATTAGGGCAATACACCAGTCAATCGCTTCGACAGCAAAGCGCCCAAAAACTGAGAGACACTCGTAATAAATATGATCAACTCATGCGTTCTATGAGCCGAGTGGAAAGAAGCATGACTCCAGTGATTAATGCGTTTAGAGATCAGGTTCTGTATTTAAAACATAACTTAAATGCGCAGGCAATTGATGGGCTTAAAAATGAATTGTCGTCCGTGAAATCCAACGTTTCAACTTTAATTAATCATATGGAAGAAGCTATAGCCGATTCGGAGTCATTCTTAGCGCAGCTAAAGTAAGGTTGCAGTTTTTCAAAGCTTAAGAAAGGGGCTTTCGCCCCCTTCTTGTTTTTGTGGATTAAACGTTTGAGGGCAGAGGATCATTTGGCAGAGAGTTGTTAGACTCAGCTTCTTCTTGCTTGAGTGCTTCAGCTCGCTTTTGTTCTAATTTTTCTTGTTCTTTTTGTCGCTGTCTTTCCGCTGCACCTTCTGCGGTGATCAATGCAACAATTTGCCAATCGGTTTTTGGGGTGAATTTTGATTCAGTAGTGAACCAGTGTGGAAGACCGCTCGGATCAATAGCACAAAGAGGTAGAGCATGTTCACCCCAAGTTTCACGGTAATCTTCCATAGTGAAGGAGTCAGATATGCCGGTCGTTTTAATCGTGGCGCCTTTCGCAATCATACTGGCAAGTTTTCCGTAGGTAATACCTTCACCAAACAAGCCCAGTTTTTTAGTATAGCTTTCAGACACCTTGTGGGTTGCACGCGCATCAGTTTCGTTTAGGGTCAAACCAACTACGGATCCTTTGCCCATAGTGTTTTCGAAGTGATAAGTGATCAGAGGATTTATCTGCTTATAAGGTGACATAACAAGCACTTTGCCCATGCCTGATAAATCTAATGTTCGATAAGCATGTTCAGAAATAGGATTGCCATAATAAACCGGAATGTTCTCCATACGTGCTTCACGAATCGAGGCCCAGTTAGTGTCTGCTATGCGTACTTGAATATTTCGGTTCATTAGTTCAAGCGCCAGCATCCGCGATAAGGAACTTGCACCAAAAATAAATACGCCATGAGGCTCTGGACTTCGAACACCTAACCATTCCGCAACTTTCACCGAAGTTAAGCTTTGTAAAACCACGGTGGTGATGATCACCAAAAATACCATAGGAACAATAAGTTCAGCATTTTGGTAATTGAGAGCTTCGAGTTTAATTGCGAATAAAGCAGAAACTGCAGCCGCAACTATACCGCGCGGCGCAATCCAACTTAGCAAACCAATTTCATTCCAGTTAAGCGGGGTTCCGATAGATGATATAAGCACACTGAGTGGGCGCGCTAAGAAGATGATAGCGAGCAACACTAATATGGCTCCCCAACCCACATGAAGAATGCTATTAAAGTCGAGTCTGGCAGCCAGTAAAATAAACAGGGCAGAAATTAATAATACGCTCAAGGTTTCTTTAAATTCTAAAATATCATCGACTTCCACATCTTTCATATTCGCAAGCCACATTCCCATAACCGTAACGGTTAATAAGCCCGACTCATGTGCGATAGCATTAGAGAAGGCAAAGGCGGCTAACATTAAAGTCAGTACTGCGGTGTTTCTTAAATAATGGGGGACCCAATTATTTTTGAGCATTAAGCCTAAGCCGTGACCTAGTAAACCGCCCAAGATTCCACCGACGGCTAAAGTTAAGCCAAAGGTTTGCAAGGTATGTAAAAGCGCGTCTTGCGAAGAGATAATGTACTCGTAAACAAGAACCGCAAGCAGGGCTCCAATTGGGTCAATTATGATGCCTTCCCAACGTAAAATGTTGGATACACTGGCGCTTGGGCGAACTGAACGCAGCATTGGCACGATAACGGTAGGGCCAGTAACAGTGACAATCGCACCGAATAAAAAAGCCATTTGCCAACTGATCCCTAACGCAAAGTGGGCAACAGGGGTGACAACAAACCAAGTCACCAAAGCGCCTACAGTACACAGATTACGTACCATCGAACCATGACCAGCCACATCTTCAAATTTTAAGGTGAGAGCGCCTTCAAATAAGATAATTGCAACCGACAGAGAAACTAGCGGAAACAGTAAATTTCCGAACAAGGCGTCAGGATCAAGCACACCAAAAGTGGGCCCCAGTAAAATACCGGCAATTAGCAGCGGCAAAATGGCTGGGAATTTGAATTTATAAGCAAAAAATTGGCAACTGATGGATATCAAACCAACTAATACCAGCATGATGACAGGATCGATCATGAATAATGGGCCTTATTTTTTTTAAGTTTAAAAGTAATAGATCATTACAATTGGTTAATTGTAGACGTCAAAGCGGTATTTTTTGGTCACAATTTGAAAACTGGGTTTTCTGCCCGCTACAAAAGGTGCTGACTTAGGTCTCTTAACTACTACCCGCTTGGTTGCGAGCTTGATCGCTGCTTCTAAAAGCTGATCACTATCTAAGTCTTCTCCAGCCAAGGCTTTGAAAATACGCATTTCTTTTTTTACAGCGGCTGATTTGTCTCGAGTCGGAAACATCGGATCTAAATAGATTACGTCCGGTTTCACTGGTTCATTCCAATGCGACAGTATATCGATACTGTCACCGTGATGAAACGTTAAATCTGGAGGTGAGGGATCTCTTTGCAAAGCATCTTGAACCAATAAAGCGGTGAGTGGATGGCGTTCGAATGCCCTAACGGTTGCTCCCAAATGGGCCATCAAATAAGATTCGCGACCTAATCCGGCCGTCGCATCTATAACAAACAGCGGTGGGTTTTTTAAGCCAATGGCTTTGATCAGCGGTTCGCTTTTACCCCCACCTTTTTTTAGTCGATAACCAAAGACAGGATCGGCAAAGTCAATGTTAAAAGTGAAGAGTTGGTTTTCAATGCAGCCACAAATCGAGAGCTTATTCTCAACATAGTCAACAGCCCAATGTTCGTAATCAATTGTAAACTCGTTAGCCGATATTGAAACTTGATCGGCTAATAAGTTCAACACACGAGCTTGTTTTGAAAAAAGAGTGATTGTCACATGAAAATTCCACCTCAAAAAGCGAAGTGTATTCTACTGTATTTTCAAAAGTGTTTAAGGGTTCAGCTTAAATCGACTTATTTGGGTTGATCTTTCCTACCGGCTAAGTAGCGATTGAAATCAAATTCCGCTGAAGAAATACCCTGTGCTGTAAGCTGATTTTTTCGCCACTCTGCAGTAAAACCATAGCGAGCATCAGACTGGCCAAGGGTGTAAGGATTCACCCTGAGCTCTGAAGGAGACTGAATGGTAGAGCAGCCGGTTAAGCTTAACGTCAAAAGTGCAAACGCCAGTTTTAATCGAATCATGAATTCCTTCCTTTAAACAACCATCACTTTGTTGAGATAAGTATAGTTGAGAAAACTGATTTATCTTGGTTTGGTTCTTTTATTTAGTTTTAAGATTTAAATGCTGTTTTTGTGTTGACATACCAACTGGTCTGTTTTTATACTCTCGCTGTCCTTGATTGAGCTTAGTTGACGATTTGTAGCTTTGCTCAAAAAATAAGGTTTCCAGTCTAAAGCCAGTCCAGCCCTTTGTACTAAGGGCTTTTTCTCAGGAGATTGAGGGAATGACCGAAAATCATCCGACACCTAAAAACGGTGTTATTCGTTATGCAGAATGGGTACTTCGTTGGCGTTGGCCCGTAATTCTTTTCACGATAGTA
>JBFHSP010000046.1:0-16953 GCA_041591085.1 Kangiellaceae bacterium
AACATCGTATTCACCCCACTTCATACTATAGCCAACTTGCATATCCACATAATAAGTTGGATCCATAATATTGTATGATGCAGAGTCGTCATTAGCATTGGGATTAGAGCACAAGCCCAATTGAGTTAAACTATTTGGAGATCCGTCTAAGAAGTCGGAACACTTTTCCCATATTTTAGAAATATATCGGAGTGTTGTACTCGCTGACCAGTCATCTTTATTCCAACCAAAAGTCAAATCATACTTCCATTCAGGAATAGCCCGATCTGGATTACTTCCAAATTCTATTCCATCCATATCGCCTGATGGAATACCATCAATATCGTACTCAATGTATTCATTGACAAAAGTATTTCGCCAAACAACACTAATTCTGCCCCAATCAAGTTCGGTAGAATAATTAACTTTTAGATCAGTTCCCGACGTTTCGATCTTACCAATATTTTGTAATCCGTTATCAAATCCATTAATGGTTCCATTGTTAGTACGACTGATAGCATCACAATACTCTGGCTTAGCGCCAGAAACACAATCATTCAACTGACGCTGAGCATCAATTGCCTGAATAGCATTTTTGATTTCGTGCTCATAAAAAGTTAACTCAAAGCCCAAACTTGCATTCTCAATCCAGTCAGGACTATAAACTGCTCCCCATACAAATGATTCAGACTCTTCGGGTTGTAAATTAACATTTCCACCAGTGGTAACAGAGATTTGCCCATTCGCTTGTGTGTAATTTGTAAAGTTTGGTTCAGTCCAAATATTTGAACAAGCGGTATGATTAGAAGCATTGCCGCAAGGATCTGTTAATGTAGCATCATTCCTTGCCCCAGTATTGAACAACTCACCAATAGATGGTGCGCGAAATCCTTCCGACAATGAAGCTCTAATTGAGAGCTCAGGCATAGGTCGCCATAGAATACCCAGTTTTGAAGTTGTAGCATCAAACTTGGTGTTTGCAGTTGTTTTATAGTCAGATCGTCTTAAAGCCGTCGTCAACTCTAAAAACTCAGCCCCTTTTTTGCCTTCTAACAAAGGAAATTTTGCTTCGACAAAATACTCATCGGCTGTGAATCCTCCATCGGTAGGACTTGAGGGAATTCCCATAGTCTCGCCGCTAGAAGCAACTGGATCTGGGCTGAAGTAACCTGTTTGAACCCTATGTTCATAGCCACTCGCAAAACCTGCATATCCTCCTGGCAATTCAAAAAGATCACCGGAAATATTAGCGGAAAATAGTTGAACCTTATTCTCACTCACATCTTTTTGCTCAAACATAATATAATTGAGCATTTCTGGCGTAATTGCATTTAATCCGAATATATCTAAAGGCACGCAAAGAGGATCGGCATTACACTCTGTTATTGGTCCTAATGCCTTTTTAATTCTGGCGGCATTTAATGCTCCTGTTTTTATTTGTGAAGCATAGTTTGTACCCCATGACATCCCAACATCCCAATAATAAGCAGCACCGCTAATATCAAAAGAACCATCAAATGCCGTAGAAATATAAGAAGTATTTACATTTTGAAAATACTCTCTTGGTCCCGCTTCAACTGGTCGTCGTCCAGCAAATATAAAATTGCTCGAATCAAGAGTCATAGAAAAAGGATTATAAGGATTAGTCACGTCAATACTTACAGTATCAGCAATGCCACCAGTACCTGCATCCGGACCAATAAAAATGGGTTCTGGCGCGGCTTGATTTTTAGATTTTCTTAGGTTGTACATGGCTTGCGTAACGAACCTTACAGAGTTCGAAAGATCATAACTTGCTCGCGTATAGATATTCGTTCGCTCACTTGGGGTAACGTACAAATTATAAGCTGCATAGTTAAATCGATCATCATTAGTAAAACCGTGAAAATCTGTTAACAGATCAAGAGTGCCAGTCGATGCAGCAGCACCATTTGGCGTCACACTACATAAAGTAGAATCATTAATATTGTCTTCATCTGTATCGATAAATGAGCAAAGCCCACCATAGTTATTGGTAGATTGTGGCTCAATCCATACAAAGCGCCCATAAGGCGTTGCGGAACTACCTCTCGTATTTCCAGTTCCGGCCAAAGGAGAATCTGCCATGCTTCTATCTCTAGAAAATACAACATTCTGATCAACATGACTGATTGACGTTACAATATTGTGTCTTTCTCCAACAGCTCCGAAAGTTAATTCAAAACTCGAAGTTTCACCGTCGTCAAGCCCAGTAATAAAATCTCCAAAGCCTCCATAACTCTGATTAATTTCCCATCCATCAAATTCTTTTCGAGTGATAACGTTTACCACACCTGCGATAGCGTCTGATCCATAAATGGTTGAAGCTCCATCTTCAAGAACTTCAATTCTGTCAACGATAGAAAGAGGTATGGTGTTGAGATCAACAGCACCAGAAACACCACTGGCAGAAGATCCATTAACCCAGCGCTTTCCATCCACAAGAACTAAAACCCTATCAGAGCCTAAATGCCTCATGTCTACTTCGGCACCACCTGCACCAACACCACCTCCATCTGATGGCATACCAAAATTTCCGCTGCTATTAAAACGCGTGTTCAAAGCGGCACCGGAAGTAGACATTTTTTGCAAAATATCAGCGACGGATGTAAGTCCTGTTTTTTTCAAATCCTCCCTAGACAACGTGAAGATTGGCGATGAGCCAGCGGCCTGTGATTGTCGAATTCGAGAGCCAGTGACGACGACTCTTTGCTCTTCGGCTTGTTCTTCTGCAGCAAGATTATTGGATTGACTAATTGCACAAGCAATGATTAAAGGAATAATGGCTAATTTGCCAATAGAGTTTTTAAGTCGCGAACATTCAATACGCGACGATGTATTTGCAATCATAGGTTGCTCCCATTTAGTTATTTATTTTATTTTTTATACGGGATACCACATGGACTTAAATCCAAATTCCGAGTACCTGAGCAACATACATTAAACGAACAAAAAATTAAATGTGGAATGAGTCTCAATTAGAGATAGAAAAGAAAGTATCTTCAATTTGATTAATTAAAGACTTTTTAAATCATCACTGAATATCATTTTACCTGTAGGCTCAATGATAATTGCAGAGATATTTTCCTGAGAGTTGATTAACTCTAATCCTTTTGCAGAGCCTAGGACAAATACGCTAGTTGAAAGTGCATCGGCCACTATCGAGGTGTCAGCTATGATACTCACGCTAACAACGCCTTTAACTGACTTTCCTGATTTTGGGTCAAGAATATGATGAATCCTTTCTCCGTTTTCAATATAAAAGCGTTCATAATCTCCAGACGTTGAAATAGCTGCATTTTCTAGTGGGATTTGAGTGACCACTCCATGCTCTTGCCTTGGATGTCGAATACCAATATTCCAAAGACGACCTTGTTTATCGCCTAGCACTCTACTGTCACCACCAGCTTGTACAAACGCATGCTCCACCCCCGATATTTTGAGTTTCTCTATACATAGATCAACCGCATAACCTTTAGCGATCCCACCCAAATCAATACGGGTTCCAGGTGTTGAGAAATAAATGGTATGCATTTTTTCATCGAGATTAATCGAGCGATAATTAATTAAATGTTTTGTCTCATTTATTTCTTGAACACTTGGCGAAACTTTTTCCCGATAATCATACTTATAACCAACACTAGCAAAGGTAATATCAAAGGCACCTTTAGTTAAGCGAGAAAATTCAATAGAGCGTTGAATAACAGAAAAAGTCTCTTCAGATATTCTTAGAGGATGGTCGGCAGCATTTTTATTGATAAGACTTAGTTCACTCGACTCAATATAAGGACTCATCAATTGATCGATACGACGCATTTCTAACTCAACGTTTTTCATCAACTGTTGCGCGAGTTTTTCATCCTTATGCCATAACTCAACTTTTGCTGTGGTTCCCATCACCTCAAAACTATAGCTATGCCAATTGGCATAAGCGGTTTGCACCGCAAGTATGATTGCAATGCAAACCCAATATCTTAAAGTTGTGAAGAGCATTATTGAGGGGTAAACACGACTGGATAATTGCCTGTCCACGTGGCTACATCCATAGCACCAAAATCCAAACGTTTAATAGCAGACATCAATCGCTTTTCTAAAGCCTCATCACCTAGCTCGCTACTGACAACAGATATATCAGACACTTTCCCAGAAGGTTGGATCACTAGCTTAAACACTACCACACCTTTTAGCGCTGGATTTTTTCTAAGTGCTCTATTGTAAGCAGTAAAAATTGTGCCGATATTACGATCAAAAGTCAGCTGAATATTTTCACTAGAACGCGCTCCACCTGCGCCGCCTTTAGAGGCCGTTTCGGCTTTTCTAGTCACGCCTTGAATTTTACTGGTGACAGCCGTAGTTCCAGTGCCTTCAAGCGTACCTCCGCCGCCTTTAGATGAAGATGCGACTGCCACATTAATTCCACCGGTATCTTTTAATGCAGAATTACCAATCACTTCTCGCCTATTTTCAACAGCCGTATCACCGGCTTTAGTAAGCTCTGTCACTTCTGTGAGTTGATTAACCGATGTGTTATCTCGCAAATCAGCAAACACATCAAAAACGGCCGCTTTTTCTTCTGCTGCTTGCTTGGCTGACTTTTTATTGGGAACCTTAGGAGGCTCTTTCGGCTCAGGCTTTTTCTCTTCTGGCTTAGGCTCTTCTTTTTTCTCTTCTGGTTTTTCCTCTTCCTTTGGTAATTCAGGAGTTGGAGGTGGTGGCTGAACCACTTTCTTTTGCTCAATAACTAACTTTACTAATCGGTCTGGAACTTTATTAATAACGCGAACGTCTTTAGGCACATCAATTAAAGGAATAACAATACCAAAGATTAAACAAAATAATAAAATGCCGATAAGAATTTTTCGAAAGCGTTTTGATTCTTCTTCGCTCGCTTCCCAAGGCAGTATGGGATTTAAATAAAGACTCGTATAAGCGCTCACGGTTTTTCCCCAGCGCTGTCTTTTGAGTTTGACTTTTTAACCACCGCCAAAGAAATGTTCTGATAATTTGATTCGCTTAGGGTATATAAAATTCTTTTCAATAATTTATAAGGAATTTCTTTATCACCCATAATTGTAACATCACCAGGATCGGACTCTTGTTTATTAATTCCAATACGCTGTGCTAATTGAATTTCAAGCTCTTGTTTAAGCCCCTCTATAATATTGCTGTCACTGTTCATCACTTCATCTGCACGTGCCACTTTACGGCCTTGAACAATCAGATCATTATTGTTCACCAATATCAGTAAGGTTTCTTCAGGGAGTTTTTCAGAACTAGACTCTGGCAAAGTCACGGCTTTAGTCGAAGGCAACTGTTCTACCGTTGACGAATTCACCAGTAAGAAAAAAACCAGAATGGTGAAAATATCCATCAAAGAGACCAAATGTAAGCCACCTTTGCCAAATCGTTTATGGTGCCTATCCATTCTTTTCGCGCGATGAGAAAGCTTCATTGCTTTACACCTTCTGGCGAATTTGAATCATACGTTGGTGGAGCACTTCCTATCGAAATATCTGGGAAAAGCTCTCCATATTCTATGATCGCTCCAGCTTCATCTTGTGACTCATTGACAATCATTCTTACGGTGTCCATTGCTTGGATCAAAACGTCATAAGAAATATCTTCTTCTAGAAGCAAAGTAATTGCTGTTTCATCTTTAAAGTCTTCGGTCGCCTTAATGGTTTTTAACGACTCATTTAATTTGACAAAATCGTAACCGCTTTCATTATTTGCAATGGTTATTAAACCACCGCTGCCTCTTTCGGCTAATTCTAACCGCGTTTTACGAATAACAACTTCCAATGCTTTAATCGGCTCATCAGACGCGCTTTCACTTTTAGCCGTTCCTGGTAAGTTTAAATTGAGAATAGAAACCTGCGAAAACACAGCCGTGATCAATAAAAACGGAACCAAAACCACCATCAAGTTCATGAAAGCGGTTATATTGAGCTCAGCGTTTGTTTCTCTAGATCGTCTAGATCGTCGTTGAAACATCAGTCTTATCTCAAATTAAGATTTTGGTGCAGCAGCTGGCTTTACGGCTCTAGCTGGTCGCGGCTCTACTGGGGTTGCAGCTCTAATAACATTAACAAACTTTACCGATGCCATTTCCAAACTATCAATAATTTCCGTCGCTTTAGTTTGTAAAAATGTAAAAGCCAATAATAAAGGTATTGCTGCCATGAGCCCAAACGCAGTGGTATTCATAGCAACCGAAATACTCGCTGAAAGCAAATTTGCTTTTTCAGCCGGATCAACATTAGCTACCGCGGTAAATGCCGTGATTAAGCCCAAGATAGTCCCTAATAACCCAAGTAATGTGGCTATATTAGCGAAAGTTGCTAAATATTGAGTGCGCTTTTCAAGGCGAGGCATAATTTCCATTAGCCCTTCTTCCATAGCCATTTCCAAATCATCATGACGCCGCCCTTGCCCAAACTTACTTAATCCGTAAGCTAATATTCGGCCCAAAGCAGAATTGGAATTAGAAGCCACATTTAACGCTTGACGAAAATCACCTTTATTTAAAATAGGCAGCAGCGCTTTCCAAACTTTTTGATTACGTGTTTTTACCATTTGTAAGTAAATGAAGCGTTCAATCGCAATCGCTATTCCTAATGCCATTACAATTAAAATAGGATACATAAAAGCGCCGCCTTCTTGAAAAAACTCGACGATCACCATAAATAGTCCTTTTTCTTGCTCCGGTGCGGCTAAAGAAACCGACTCAGCCAAAGCGAATAAACCTAAACCACTCATTGTTTAACTCCAATACACTGTGTTGTGTTGATTGCCGCCAAGTATAGCGCACTCAATTAATAAATATCTCATTAGCAACTTTTTTTGCGAATTAATTCACTATTTAAAAGCGACTCGTCTAATCATTGCGCAAATTGTTATCGTTTTTTACAGAATTATTAAATTGACGATAGAGCTTTAATTCTCTTTGAAATACTTGGTACTCCAATGGCCCATAAACCTCATCAACGATGCGCCCTTGAATAGGAGATACATCTTGGCTGGCTCCCTTTTTCCAAGGAACAATATATAAAACGTTGGGTAATTCATTATTACCTTTTACAACAAGACCAAGCGAGCTGTCGATCACTGTAGTTGTCACTTTAGGTAGCTCTTCAGAGGCTGCTTGAGCAGCTAAAGATTTAAAAACGATCAGAACTAAGAAAAACCCATACATTACTTTCATTCTGCAACTCCTAATCGAGTTTTGATTTCAACTATCCAGTTTGATACTTTTTCATCTTCTCCTGCTAACTCAATGTATTTATTAAATGCAGCAAGTGCAAGCTCACTTTTTTGTAAATATAGATCAAACAAAATACCTAAGTTTAAATAGGCCAACGCGTAATTAGGCTCTAAACTGATGGCTTTTTGATATGCTGATTCGGCTTCGTTAAAGCGACCATCGAGCCGATAAATCACGCCTTGCAAATTCAAACTTGGCGCATAATTCTTTCTTGACTTAAATGCTGCATCAAGATGTGATTGCGCCATTAGCAAATCGTCCTTTTTTAAAGCAATAAGTACTCTGTTTAATTCAATTTGGGGATAATTCGGGAATTCAAGGGAAGCTTGACTCAAAAGCGTATCTGCCTGTTCGAAATTATTGTTGTTTGTTAATTGCAAAGCTTGTGATAACAGCGCTTCCAATTTACTTGGCAACTTTTCAGATTCAAAACCGGGCCTGGTATCTAACTTAACATCTTGCTGCTTAACATCACTGGGTTTAGGCGAGGTAGCACAGCCAAAAACAATAAGTAATAAACTGATAGAAAATACTAACTCAACATAATGTTTAATATAATGCTTCATCTCGAGACCCCATACCACTGCTCTGTTGTTTCTTGCTTATTAAAGCGTGCTGGTTGCAAACGGATCAGTTCTGAATGAGACTTTTTAATCCAGTTATCATAAATATTCTGAGTTACTCGATTGAAGTTTGACAAATAAATCGCAATGGCTTTTTCTTCAATGGGAAAAGCCTGATCTTCGATTAAGTAATTATATTCCTCAAGCTCATCTTCACTCATACCCTTAGGTCGCTGTGAAGACATGATGTCTTTAGCTAAGACTGCATATAACTCACCTACTCGGTGAGTACTTGCTGTCGTAAATTCAGCAACTTTGAAATTAGCGATTTTTGTATAAGCAGCCAGTGCATCATCCATTGCTCTTCGTTTTTTTGTTAACGATTTATTTAACGGCAACGACAAGCTGATTGATCTAAATTGTTGATACAATGGTTCAGCTAACTCAAACGAGGCTTTAGCAGTTAAATATCGCGTTCTATCGGTATTTTTATCGCCAGCCGAATTATAAAACTTCACAATTTGATTTTGCCAAAATAGGCGCTTTTCATTGTCGTTTTCTAGAGTATAAAGATCGACAAGTTTTGCTCGCCCTTCCATCGCATTGATAAAGGGTTCTGGATAGTCCCACACATATCTCTTATATGAAGCAATGGCCTCTGTTCGATTATTTGATTTTTCATGCAGCTCAGCCACATACCAAATATACTCGCGTTTTTTAGCCACATCGGGTTCTATATCGGCTATTCGTGTCAATGCAACCGCTGCATCACCCCATAACGAAAGCTTCTCATAAACAAATACCAATCGCTCATCAATTCCTTTTGCCAATGGATGTGACACGTATCTCCCTCGAAAACCTTCTAGTGCGAGTTTAGCTGATTGCCATTGCTCAGTTTTAAGCATTAAAACCGCGGCTTCCATTTCTGCATTGGGCCTAATCTCATCATTTGGTTCGACTAAATAAACCCTTTGAAACTCAGCAATAGCCTCGGCATATTTTTTTTCTTCCTTTAATTTTTCAGCAAGCTGATAAATCGATTGAGCACGATATTGATGAAATTGTTTAGACTCTGATGGCGTTAAAGTCGCTTCATTCAATACACGAGTAATTGCTTTTTCGGCCTCGGCATATTGTTTTAAATCGAAAAGTCCATTGGCAATGACGATTTTAGCGCGATCAAGTTGGATTTTTGTTTTAGGTCCCTCAAGTGCAATCAGTTTATTAGACGTTTCAATGGCTTGCTCAATTCTTTTTAAAGTTAATTGCTGTTCAACCGTTCTTATTAATAAATTTGCCGCTTGCTTAGAACTTGGAAAACTTGATGAAAAACGTATGCTATCACTCATAATTTTATCTTGTAACTCTGTACGCTTTTCTAGGTTTTCTGGTTTTAATTGAATTAGCCAATTATCCGCCGCCACAATCGCGTTAAATCCCGCGGTTTCTCTGTTAGGGTATAAAGTGTATTGATAAGCAATAAACTCGAATTCCTTTGATGCTTGCTCAAAATCTTTTCCATCAAGCAAAGCTTCTGCCATTAACATATGTTTTGGTGCACGCTTCGCTTCATCTTCAAATAGTACTAGAAAATGACTGTACCACTCTGCGGCTATTTTATAGTCATTAGCTTTTTTGGATTTTTGGGCCGCTGCATGATAATGACTCGACACTTCATCTAAGTTGCGAATGATCTGAGGTGTTACTTCATCTTTTAACAACTGACTAGCTTGAAACCAATAGTCACTTTTCACACCAAATTGTTTAAGCAGTTTTTCTTTTGATGGAAGAACTAAAGAAGGAAAGCCTCCTTCAACAAAGGTATCTATCGTTGCTAATTGAAATCGAATGGCATAATCGTTAAGAGGATTATTTTTAATAAATGCTTGATAACTACTTGCAGCGTCCTGATAACGCTGCTGTGTTAAATAAAGCTGAGCTAAATTACCATATATATCATGTTCATAATCTTTCCGGCCCGTTTGTGCAAAATATTCAGTGACACTTTTATCGCCTTCTAATGAATAAAATGAAAGAGAGATGGCTCGTTGGGTATCTTTAATAATATCTACTAATACATTTTGAACTTCTTGATCAGTGACTTGATTTTCAGTTAACCTTTCATACAACGGAAAAAACTGACGTAAAGCTAATTCGTAATCTAAACGCTTAAATTGAGACCAACCATTTTTATAAAGCGCTTTTTCGTAGAAGTCAGACTGCTCACCAAAATCAACTACCTGCTGATAAGCCTCACTTGCTAATCGATACTCCTTACGCAAAAAATAAGCTTCACCGCGCCTAAATTGAACTTCCACCCATTCAGCCGAAGAACTATGTTTTTCGACCAAGTTATCTAGCTGTAGCAGCGACTCTTCGCTATTTCCTTGCAGCGCTAATGCTCTTGCTAACTGGTAGCGTATCGTTGCATCATCACTTTGCGCAGGAAAGTCATCGAGCACTTGTTGATAAAGATCAGCAGCCTTTTGATAACTTGCTTGAAATATAGCAGGAGGAATTTGGTCTTCGGTTTTACCATCAGCCAATGCAATTAACTTTTCTTCGGTTAAACGCATATTTAAATCAGCCAGTCTTCGCATAGCCTGTCGTTTAACTTCTTGATGAGGAGATTGCATCAATCTCAAATAAGAGTTGATCACGGTTTCTGCATCCACTGACTCAATTGATGATTTAGCCACTACAAGCTCTTTTTTCTCAATGAATTGGATGGTTGGCTCTTGTTGTTGCACCATATTGTCATCTGAAGAACCGGCTTCCATAAAAGTACTACAAGAGCTCAAGAGTCCTATACACAAAACAACCATTAACCTCAACTTCATGGTTGTTTCTCCAACAATTTATTGATCGCTTCATCTTGAATCTTTGCTATAGAAAGTTCGGTTTGCGCTAAAAGAAAATCGAGTTCTTGTTTTCTTTTGTTAAGATGTGAACTCAGAACCGTTTTCATTTCAAACGTAGCCACTTGATTTTGTTGTTCTATTGCCAATTTCAAATCATCAATTTGTTGCTTCAAACCAATTATTCGTTGATCATAATTTGCAAAACGACCTGAAGCTTTGCTTTCTGCTTGTTGCATTTTTTCTACTTGCAGCCTGAAATTTTTTAATGCATTTTCAGCATCTTCTTTTGCTACCATAAGTTTTTGTTTGCGCGGACCATATTCATCACCTAAGGTCCAAATCAAACTGCCTTTGACTCTTCTTAATTGCTCTTTTTGATCTTCTAAATCTATGCCAGCTAATTCCAACTTCTTTATAGTTTCTGAAATTCTATCGAAATCATTACCCAATGCTATTTCGTCTTCTGTCGCAAAAAGCATTAGGTCATCTTGCTGTAGTTTGTCAGAAATAATGCTATTCCAAAGTGCCATCTGCTCAAAATAACTTTGATCAACTACTTGAGATAAATGAGCTTGCGCTTTCGGTTTAATCGTTTGATAACGTAGCTGATGATTCGCTAGCATCTGTTCGAATACGGGTAATCGCCGAGACCATTTATCGAGCACTAACAAAAGATGACTTAACTCTTGAAATCGCTTGAACCACTCGTTAAATTTATTTGTTGCCACAACCTGTTGCAAATAATATTCGATTGGCAAATCGGTTACAGGTACATCTCCAGCTACCCACTTATCGAATACATTATTTCCCTGAACACCTTTAGAGTTGAGCCAGTTTGCAAATAACTCGCCTTCTAACTGAGAGGTAGCTTGGCTAATTATATTGAGCTGGGTTCCAAAACTGGCAGCTGCCGTAACAAAACTTTCTAGGGCTTCCTTTTTTGCACCATTTTTATAATAAGCAAAAGCGACCGCCATCAACGCTTCTTGAACAGCTGCATCTCTGTGATCTCTTTGGCTCAATTCCTGCCATAACCCTATCGCTTTATCATGCATTTGTGATTCATAATAAATCCAACCTAAAGCTAATAAAGCTCGGTTACTCACAATACTTTCTAATCTAATTTGCGATAAATATTGATACGCTTGATCAAATTGTTTTCTCTCTAGATGAAAATAGCCAAATGCTAAATTAATCTTATCTTTCAAGGATTTCTCTACGTCTTCTGAACTGCGATTAATTCTAAATCCTTCAATAAGTTCTTGAGCTTGCTCTAACTGTCCTTGTTTTAACGATATAACGGCCAAATTAAACCGCGCGAATTGGCCATGCTTCGAGTCGAATGAAATATTTTTTAAAATTGCAACAGCACTGTCAATATTTCCCTTTAAAAATTGAATTTGCGACTGAATGAGCTGCGCTTCAATTAATAACTCACCACTCAAATGTTTAGCCGCATTATTTAAGTGAATTTCGGCAGCTTCTGGATGACCATTTAAGTATTGTGTTTTTGCCAAAAAAAATCGCACTTGCGCAAGTACCGTATCTTGAGTTTCAGTCTTTAATAATTCGATAAAAATCGACTCCGCCGAATTAAGCATGCCATAACTCAAATACATCACACCTTTAATCATGGACACGGGCTGTCCATGAACTGAAATTTCATTCCTTAGTTCTGCCACTTCTAACCTTGTTAGAGCAGAAAAATAATTCTCTTGATAATATTCAAATAGCAGTTCACCAAAAGGCAGCTCTTTAAGCTCTATTTCTTGGGTTAAATCCAAATAATAGGGATTGTCTTGGCCATCTAATTCAAGCAGCGGAGAAGCAGCGCTAAGCGCACTCGCAATGAATACGAGTGTGGCCGCAATAAAACAGTGCGCATTTTTTTTAAATCGTATACTGAGCATATCTGCCAAAATTCCCATTTAAAATGAGTTAATTCCATTCATTAACAGATAAAACAGGTTGCTGTTTACTCAAATCATCTTTTATTGAAAACTCTAAAAGTTTTGCATCGGTATCTTTTTCAAACTGGTGGCTGACAGCCAGCTTGTATTCACGATTTTTTGGCCCATAACCGATTGCCGAAATTACGAGTTCGTGTTCTCCAGTGGTAATATTTTCAACCAATAATCTCTGTACACCGCCTCGCTTTAGAGCATCAATTTCTCTGTCGGTGTATAAGTACTGAGTCAACACCTCTCCATCGACCGATAGTTTAATGCTGTCGAGCTTAAAATAATGCCCAACATCCACTGAGACAAAAAAGGCGACTTGAGTGGACGCAGGAAACAATAAATCTTCTTCTAAGATAAATAATTCACGATTAATTGAAAGCACCTGCTTTTTTAAGTCTTCTAAGGCATCTACAGCGGCTTCTTCGGCATTCACACTTAAGCATCCAATAAATAAGCACGTAATAACCATGACTCTTTTCAGGGCATTTTTCATAAAATTCTTCAATGATTTCTGGGTGTTACAAGTATAGGCCGCATTATCGCCTTTTTGCAGGGCTCAATAATGGGAATTGTCCACAAAAAACAGATTTTTATTGCAATTTGCAAAGAGTTTTTAAGTAGTGACGGCCCCTAAAGAGCAACCTTACCATTCATTTCAATTTGCTTAATAACATCTTCAAGCGCCGATTTTCCATAAAAAGGCCCTAAAATTATTCCATTAGGTTGGATCAAGATAGATGCAGGTAGCTTATTCGGCAGTTTAAACGGTAGCAACGGTTGAGGATCAGTCGCTAATATCGGGTATTGAATATCGTATTTTGCAATGATGTTAACAATTTCATCATTTGAGATTTTATCGTAGCTCACGCCAAAAACAGCTAAGTTTAATGACGATTGCCGCTGATTCAGTTCGTTTAAGATGGGAATTTCTTCTAAACACGGCCTGCACCATTCAGCCCAAAAATTCATCAGCACCCATTTCCCAGAATAATCTGACAGTTGCTGCTTTTGACCGGAAATGGTTTCAAATTGCGAAGAATCTTCACTACAACCAACCATAAAAACTGAAAAAAACACCGAAATAAAAAAGATTTTCACAATTTTTGAACAATATTTAACCTAGCAGGACCAAAGATTATGCCATATTTAAATATTTGGGCAAATCTGGTATTTTGTAAAAATTGTCGCAATCTCAGATAGTTAGATTGTTTTTTTTAGGCTAAACTCTAATTTATCAGTTAGTTAATCTATCGAAGGACTGAATGGACTCTTTACGTCTTACTTATCCTACACAGCAAAAAGGGCAACACTTACTTGTTGAAACCGAGCCAAGCTCTTTACGCAAATGGCTTAGATCGCTTCCGTATGGCGATATGGGTCGCGCTGTACCTGAAGTAAGCCGCGCAGTAGCAAGCTTGAATCGTTCTGAAGTGTCACTTTCAACTCGAAAAGAACTCGTTTCTCTGTTTGATACAACCTATGGTCAAATTTTTGATGCCTATAGGCCCAATGCCCCTCATATCATCAATGATGATATTCGACGTAAAGAACATGACAATTTACACACCTTAACGCGCGAAATGTCGTTCGCTCATAAAATCATTGCCGATGAAGAACGCAAAAAGAAAAAGCTATGGGGTAAAAGTAAAGATCTCGCTCGCTCGATAAACCTTGCATTGCATTATTTAGGTTTGCTCTTAATGGAGCACTACGAAACCTACAGCCCTATTCCTTTATCGCTTTGGAGAGAATGCAACAACCTGTTTGGCTTTGCCCTAAGTAAGAAATTAGAAAACATTGAGGTGTTCCCAGATAACTACAATCAATGTCTTGCTAGCATTGAGCTGACCTTTGTTAGAAATTGCTTGATGTCTTTATCTGATCCCTACCACCTTTCACAAGGTGAACATTGGCAGATGTTTAAGTACCTGGAAATGTGGGCTCATCTTCCTGACTTGTCCGAAGATCCTAAAGATTTAGAAAGCTCTCAATGCTTTATCATTGACTTAAATGGACAAGCAAAACCAAGTTACCACTCTCTCAAAGAAAACCGTGAGGGTCAAAAAGATTCAATTTTTTTATTGACTCATGACTTAGTAAGACAACTCAGATATCAACATGAGTCGTTTAAAACTTCTACCGAATCGCCTCCAGGCTTTTATAGAAGCATCCGTCCTGGCACGGCTTTGTCATTAATTGAACGCATGTCCAAGCATTGGAACGCAAAGGTTGAACGTAAAGGTCAGCGATATCCTGTTTTAACAAAACTCGATGTTATATGGGGTATTCACGCCATTCATACCCTTTTGAGTAAGCATATTAAATCTCCTGACTCTACTCATTGGGATACCGCAACAATTACCGCATTTTTAGAACAAGAGCATAAAGTTGGTCTTAATTGGGATGCGCTTAATGTAGGTTCTGGCGGCGTTGGGATTAGTACACATAAAAACATCGCCCATCGTCTAAAAGTAGGTGAACTCGTTATGATCCGCGAATACGTCGATCAAAAACCATCCTATCGATGGCGTCCGGCTATTTGTCGATGGTTATACGGCGATAAAAATAATGGTACCAAAGCCGGATTAGAGTTTATTGAAGGCAACATTTCACCTTGTCGTTTGCTCAACAAAATGTCGAAATCTAAAACAAGTTTAGGACAAGTCGCTCTGATGCTTAAAGATTCAAGTTCTAATAGTAAAACTGAACTGCTAGCAACACGTGGCACCCATAAAGACGGGCGAGATTTCTTACTTAAGTATCATCGAAAAATTGAAGATATAAAAAGCCGTAAACGCAGTTTAGTAACTCCATGCATCGAAATATTTTCTTATCAAAGCTATGAAGTAACTGAAGTTGAAGAACCAACTGAAAAAGTTGATGACGATTTAATTCCGTGGACTTCTGTTCCAAAATTCGATGACGGTATTGATAGTAAAGGTGAAAACATTGATTTCGATTCTATTCGTTTACCAGGTGATCATTAAGAAAAAACATCTTCACTTTGTGCTCGAGTCAATACTAAAACTTAAACTGGACTCCAATGCAGCTTTTGCTTGTTGAAATGCTTGAGCTAAGCCTGAATCAGTGATCACTAAATAATCAATCGCTTCTTGATTCGGTAGCTCATTGAAACCGGCATTGACTAAATCTAATAATTGATACTGTTCAGAATCTCCAGTTAGTGTATAACCGTTACCATCAATATCTTTAATTAATTCTGCTTTTTTTAGTTTATCAAGCACTCCTTCTAAGTGATCAGTTCTCGCTTTAGATAATTGCTCTCTAAACTCATCCATTCCAATGGTATTGCGCAATTTTTGTGCGGATATAAGCATCTTTAAAACTTGCGCCGCTAAAATAAATGGATGACTGGCTTTTTTTTCCGCATCGGGACGAAATACCTCAAGGCCATGACAAAGTTCTGCACCAAACAAAATAACCATCCAGGTAACTTGGAGCCAAATTAAGAACAAAGGAACGGCTGCTAGAGCACCAAAAATAAGCTGATACGTTGAAAATTGTTTAACAAATACGCCAAAGCCCCATTTAGCTATTTCAAATAATACGGTAGTTATTACCGAAGCAACCACCGCATGAGACCATGCTACTTTACGATTGGGTACAGCTATAAACATAACGGTAAATGCAAAAAACGCCATTAAACTAGGAATGATTCTATTTGAAACAACAGCGGTGGTATCTACAACTTCTGAAACAAGAGGCAAAGAGTAAAAATATGAGCTGGTCGCTAAACTTGCTGCCAGTAACAAAGGACCTAAAGTTAACACCGCCCAATAGACCAAAAAAACCCGGACTTGACTGCTCTTACGTTTAACCTGCCAGATTTTGTTAAAGGAGGCATCGATGGTTTTCATTAGCATTAAAGCGGTTAAAACGAGCATTAAGCTTCCAATCCATGTTAGCCCACTGGTATTTACAATATATTCGCTTAAATATTGCTCTATGGCAGCGCCGGTTTCCGGAATGATATTTGAAAAAATCCAAGTTTGAACATCTTGAGCCATCGATTGCATTTGCGGAAATAATGATAAAAACGAAATAATAACCGTAAGCAAAGGCACTATGGCTAATAAGGTAGTCACGGTCAATTCAGCTGCAATAGAAGCACAGCCATCCCGTGAGAAACGAGAAAAAACATACGCCACAAACTGTCTAAGCCAATCAAGCTTTTCTTCAATCATCAATTCAGCCTACAATAGGTCACTTGTTTAATTTTGATCGGTACAAAGTATAGCCATGCAAGAATACACTATTTATCACAATCCTCGTTGTTCTAAATCTCG
>JBFHSP010000047.1:0-16666 GCA_041591085.1 Kangiellaceae bacterium
CGGGTCAGCTAAAGCGGTTCAAAGTCGTTCCTGACGAATTTGTCGGGTGTTTTTTCTGTTTCAAAAACACCCTCGCTGAGAAGCGAAATTAGAACTTATTCACTTGTACAATGCTGAAACTTTGCGAGCAGATAAGTATTTTAATATGTCCGATCTTTGCCTATTTCTACCTTATGATGCTTGGGCTTATGATCGAATAAAATTCTGGATCTCGCATCAAGTGCGAGATGACAAAAGTCGAAAAATGTAAGCTCTTTGCCTAAAATACGACTCATATTGATTTAAGCAAAGCTGTCCGATCATTGTCTAAAGTTGCTTTATTATTGCTTAACAATAATTTGAGTAATATGCACCCAGTAGCATAAGGTCAAAGCAATAAAGCTTATCATGGAGCAAAACAACACACCCGCTTTTAAGCGGGTGTGTTGTTATTAATAGAATGTAATTAAAGGCTATTTCATCGAAGCATCTCGAATAGCTTTAAACTCCGTTCCTTCATAATAGTTCGGCCAATCTGACGTATTTCCTAAAATAAATCCGGTTTCAAAAAATACTTGTAAGTCTGCTATAGCACTTTCGAGTGACCAAATATCAGGTCTGAACTCGTCACATAAATTATGATAGCAGCGACTTGTATGTGCCGAGACTTTTTCTGCAAGTTTGGCTTGCTCTTCATTCGATGCCTCGCTTCCTCCGCCAGCATAAATTGCGGGTACGCCTTTTTTTGCTAATGAAAAATGATCTGAGCGATAAAATCCTCCGCGTTCAGGTTTGGCTTCAGCAACCAGCTCTCTGTTTTGTCGTTTGGCTGCTTGTTCTAAATAATTCTGTAGTTCAGATTTATTAAAGCCAACTACTGTCATATTCTTTTTTAATCCTGAAACGTTAACGCTATCCATATTGATAACACCGACGGTTTTATTTAAAGGTACAACCGGATGAGCTGCATAGTATTTGGAACCGAGTAAACCTTGTTCTTCTGCAGCAACGGCAACAAAAGTGATCGATCGATCAGTGGGCGCTGCTGTTTTAAAGGCCTTTGCAATCATTAATAGAGCGGCAGTTCCTGTCGCATTATCTAGCGCACCATTGTAAATTTGGTCGCCTTCTTTTGCCGTATCGGTGCCCAGATGATCCCAGTGAGCGGTGTATAAAATATGCTCGTCAGGAGCTTTTTTACCAGGAATGGTCGCCATAATATTATAAGATTTTGAATGCGCAATTTTACTTTCAATTGCAGCACTGGCTTTTAGATTTATTGCTACCGGTTTGAATCCTGGTTTCATCGCTTGTTGTTTTAATAAATCGAAATTTAGTCCTGCTTTTTCAAATACTGAACGAGTAGCTGCTTCGGTTAACCACATTTCTAGGTCAACTACTTTAGCATTGGTTTCGCTAGTTGGCAGGTGAAACTGGGCACCACTCCAGCTACTTTCCACTACGTTCCAACCGTAACTCGCTGGTGCTGTTTCATGAACGATTATGGCTGCAGCGGCTCCCTGGCGCGCTGCTTCTTCGTACTTGTAAGTCCAGCGACCGTAGTAGGTCATGGCATTACCATTAAAAAGCTGTGGATTTTGGGTTGCGTAGCCCGGGTCATTAACTAAAATCACCACGGTTTTTCCTTTTACATCGATCCCAGCATAATCATTCCAATTGTATTCTGGAGCAACCACCCCATAGCCGACAAAAATGAGCTCTGAGTTTTTGATGCTTACTTTTTCATTCAATGTTGCGCTGTTTACCACAAAGTCTGATCCATATTTAAAGGATAAATCGCCAATGGTTAAATCGGTTTTTGCGGTAGCTGTTATTGAAACTAGCGGAACCTCTTGAGTGAAACTATTGCCATTGCCAGGCTGCAAACCAAGTGACTTGAAGTGTTGGGTTAAATAATCAATGGTTTTTTCCTCACCTTCTGATGCTGGTGCTCTTCCACCGAACTCATCAGACGATAAGGTTTTTATATGGGTGGTGTAGGTTTCCTTATCAATGGACTGATAAGCATGTTCAAATGCTGTCTGTGCGAAAGACAATGTACTAACGAAGGTTAGCGATGCTATAGCAAGATGCTTCAATCTTGGCTCCTATTTCTTTGTAAATAAACGCGCACTTTAAATGAAAATGGCGCTTAAATAAACGAATCTAGTAGAGTAAATTAAATTTAAAGTTTAAGACAAGGGTTATATGTTCAATAGCTTATAAGCTCCATCTTGTGTGATTAGTCGTAAAAGTTGTTTTGGTTTATCAGTTATTAAATATGGCTTTGATACTAGGATGGCTGGGACTGGTTCCTTTTATTGCTTCGTTTATGGCAACTTTGCATGACTCAGCGTTGCTGGGTTTGTACGCCCCTTTTGTTTTTGTTCTATACAGCGGAGCTATTTTGAGCTTTCTCTCCGGTATTTTTTGGGGGAGAGTAATCAATGACCCAAAGATTGCGAATCGAGTAAGTCTTTTGGCATGGTCAAATTTTTTCTGTTTGCTAGCGTTTGTTTCAATGTTGCTGACTCAGCTTCTCATCACGGTATCGATTGCTAGTTTGGCTCTTGGGTATTGGTTAATATTGAAAGTGGAGCGAGAGTTATTAACGGAAGATTGCGAGCCAAATTACTGGGCGATGCGAAAAACCATTTCTTACATTGTTATGGCTCTGCACTGTATTTTGCTTGTTTGTTTGGTGTTTAAATGAGTGTCAGTTCTGTCTGCTTAGTGGTTGGAGCCTCCAGTGCTATTGCTCAAGCTTTAATTAAAGAATTGTTAGAGATCAACAAGAGTGTTGCGATTATTGCAATTACTCGTCGGGTGACTGACGTTCTTCTTAAGAGCTCTAGAGTGACTTATATTGAGTGTGATAATTCGGAATCGAACATAGATTGGATACTTAATTCCGAATATTTTAAACACCTAGTCATTGGTGATGTTTTTATTTTTAACGGCATTTTGCATGGTAAACATGGTCATGCTTCGTTACTGCCAGAAAAATCAATCAGAGACTTTGAACAAGATCCCTTTCTAGAAGTGCTAAAAGTTAACACTTTAATCCCCGCATTATGGCTTAAACATTTGCAAAAAAAGATTATGCGATACTCTACGGGAAATATTGTCGTTTTGAGCGCTCGAGTTGGGAGTATTGACGATAATCGGTTGGGCGGATGGTATAGCTATAGGGCGTCGAAGGCAGCTTTGAACATGTTTTTAAAATCATTTGCAGTTGAGCTTAATCGAAAAGCTCCCAAAGTGAAGATTATCGCCTTTCACCCCGGTACAACGGATACCCCTCTGTCTAAACCTTTTCAATTTAGAGTCGATCCAGAAAAGCTTTTTTCTCCACAATTTGTCGCGTCACAACTGTTATTGCAAGTTCACGCGATTGAACCAACTGGTGAGGCATTATTTATTGACTACCAAGGAAATCCAATTGCCTGGTGAGAGGGGGTAAAAACACTTTGTTCAATCGATTGTTGCTCTGGATTTTGTTAATCAGCGTAAAAGCTAGCTGAAAAATAAATAGGGTTATCTATGAACAGCTTAGAGCCAATTGACGTTGCAAAAAGAGCGAAAAATTTAAGTAAAGCAGTATTTTCTAATGCAATTATTCATATTAAAAATTTAAGGTTAAGAACTTACATCGGTTTTAATCAGGAAGAATTGGTTAAACAGCAAGATATAATCGTCAATGCAGACATTGTATTTGACGGTCGTAAGCCAAGTTTAAGCGATAACGAACATGAAACTCTAAACTACAAATTATTGACCAAATCTCTAATTGCTCACGTAGAGTCTGGTCAGTTTAGATTGATAGAAAAACTAAATGCTGACTTGCTCAACATCATTATGGCTAACGATAAGGTTCTTAAAGCGACAGTAACCATTGATAAACCTCATGCATTAAGATTTGCAGACTCAGTTGCAGTGACCCTTTCTGCTGAAAGAGCGAGTTAATCTATAATGATGCCTAAACACTTGGGAACAGTCATCATCACTGGCGGAGCCAAGCGGCTTGGACTTGCCGCGGCTAAAAGTTTATGTAAGCAAGGATTTGAAGTAGTTATTACTTTTAGAAACCCTACCGCATCAATTGATGAACTTTTGCAAATGGGCGTTCGCTGTGTACAAGTAGATTTTACAGAATCAAATGAGCTGAATAAATTCATTGCATTAGTAAAGTCAAGCTACTTGAGTTTAAGAGCGATTATTCATAACGCTTCAGATTGGGACTGCGAGAATACGCCAGAAGAGTTTTCCGAATTGTTCGATCGCATGATGAACATCCATGCGAAAGTTCCCTATTTAATCAATTTGGCTTTTGAATCCTTACTGGTTAATTTTGCGAGAACCCATCAAGTCGCCGATGTGATCCATATGACCGATTTTGTGGTAGAGCGGGGCAGTGATAAGCACATAGCCTATGCTGCAAGTAAAGCTGCGCTTACAAATTTGACGTTAAGTTTTGCTAAAAAATTAGCACCTAAAGTTAAGGTGAATGCAATCGCGCCAGCTTTATTAATGTTTAATGAGCACGACAGTGAAGTATATAAGGCCAAAGCATTGAAAAAATCGTTGATGCAAATAGAACCAGGATCTCAAGAGCTGGTAAATGCCATAAATTTTATTCTTTCTAGTCAATATTTAACTGGTCGAACTATCGCCTTAGATGGTGGCAGGCAACTCAAGTAGTTTTAATTAACTTTCTAAATTTTAAGGAAAGGTTATGTCTAATTTCAGCAATGCTAAACGAGAGAGCAATTCTTCAAACTCTGTTTCGCGAGAGGCAATGAAAGTTCGAGATGCGCTGATTAAACATGGGTTGGAAACGCCTCTTGTGGCTAACCCATTAACAGATGAAGAAAAATATCTACGTATTCAAAGTGCAATGACTGATGTGCTAAAAACATTAGGTCTCGATTTGATAGATGATAGTTTGCAAGAAACACCCCATCGTATTGCAAAAATGTTTGTTAGCGAAATTTTCTCAGGGCTTAATTACCAAAACTTTCCAAAAATTTCAGTGATAGATAACAAAATGAATGTTGAAGAAATGGTTAAGGTAAAGTCGATTGCGGTAACCAGTACTTGTGAACATCATTTTGTTACTATCGATGGTTTAGCAAGGGTGGCCTATATTCCAAATAATAAAATTATTGGCCTTTCCAAAATTAATCGGATTGTTCGGTTTTTTGCACAAAGACCTCAAGTTCAAGAGCGTTTAACGCAGCAAATTCTGATTGCTCTACAAACTTTGCTTGAAACAGATAATGTGGCTGTTAGCATTTGTGCGACTCATTATTGTGTTAAATCGCGCGGGATCATGGATGCTAATTCGGAAACAGAAACAACCGCGTTGGGAGGCATATTTAAATCTAACCCCAAAACTCGTGCTGAATTTTTAAACTGATCATGTAATTTAAAAATACTATATGATTAAAAAAGCCCAGTGTCTGAAAAGACACTGACGGCACCTGCCCGATAACACTGGCTTGCTAAGCTTTGCTCATTGACGGTGTAACACATAATGTCAAACGGTGCGTAGTAACATTGATTGATGAGCGGAGACATCAACAAGCTGTGATGAATATGAAGTGATGTGCACCCAAGAGCTTCGGTTAAGTTAATTACTTCTTCTGCGGTCAATGAGACCAGATCATCGATGACTAACGCTCTTGGAATATCGGGTAATATCTCTTTAGCATGAATAAGTGCTTCTGGATGAAAACTAGAAAGCAGTATTTGCGGTAACTTAGCGCGTTTTAGTAAAACATTTTTTATTTGCTCAACGGTTGCTATTTCTTCGCCAATATTTGGTTTTATTTCTAAGTTAAAATGAATGGATAGTTCATTAGATAGATCTAGAGCTTGTTCTAAGGTTGGAATGCTTTCTTGTTTAAATTCGTCACTGAACCAGCTGCCGGCATCTAAACTTTGTAATTCAGATTGAGTAAATTGATTGAAAAGTCCTAAACCATTACTGGTACGGTCAAGCTCAGCATCATGAAACAACATAGGAACGTTATCTTTACTTAGGCGTACATCGGTTTCAATCCAGCTAATACCTTTTTGAGCCGCTAATCTAAATGCCGCTAGTGTATTTTCAGGAGCTAACGCACTAAGCCCTCGGTGTGCGATTACCTTTGGAAAGTTTTTAAAGTAATATGTTAACGCCATGATCGTAATCTTAGGAGTGATTTATATGCATCATGACATAACGAGCCCAATTTTGCCTAACATCAATCGTTGCAAAGTGAACAATTAAAAGAAGATAACAACTTATGAATAAATTATGGTCTGGGATGATTTTAACCGCCATTGCGGTCGCCTTAATTCAGGGGCTGTTTTTGGGGGAGTTAGCGATTTTTTCCCAAATGATGAACGCTTTGTTCTCTGCCGCTAATTTATCGATTGAAATATGTATTGGTCTGATTGGTATTTTATGTTTTTGGATGGGGCTGCTTAAAGTGGCCGAGCATTCTGGCATGATGACTATAATTTCACGAGGGCTAAACCCGCTGTTTAAACAAATTATGCCAGAGATACCTAAAAATCATCCAGCGCTTGGACATATCAGCATGAATATGGCCGCAAATATATTTGGGCTCGATAACGCGGCTACGCCTGCGGGCATAAAAGCTATGCAGTCATTGCAAGAAGTTAACCAACATAAAGATACTGCCAGTAATGCGCAAATAATGTTTTTGGTGCTCAACACTTCATCGGTGACTTTGTTTCCGGTCACTATATTAATGTATCGAGCGCAGCAGGGCGCTGCTAATCCGAGTGATGTATTCATTCCTATTATTTTGGCAACCACCGCCTCAACCCTTGTTGGTTTATTCGGCGTAATGTGGGTCCAGAAAATTTCACTCTTTAATAAAGTTTTACTTGGCTATCTGGCCGCTGGATTAAGCGTAATTGGATTACTTATGTTTAGCTTGTCGACGCTTCCCCCTGAACAAATGGCCGAAGTATCCGGGGCTTTAGGAAATGGTATTTTATTGGCTGCAATATTCTGGTTCATTGTGATGGCACTGTATAAAAAGGTTGCGGTTTACGATTCCTTTATTGAAGGCGCTAAGCAGGGCTTTTTTACCGCAGTAGGCATCATGCCTTATCTTGTGGCAATGTTAGTAGCGGTATCATTACTTCGTGCCAGCGGGATCCTTGATGCATTACTTGTGGGAATTACCACCGTATTTTCAACGTTTAATTTGAATACTCAGTTTGTGGACGCTTTGCCCACGGCTATTATGAACCCGTTATCCGGCAGTGGTGCCCGAGCATTGATGCTTGAAACCATGAATAATTATGGCGTTGACTCTTTTGCGGCTCGACTCGCTAGTATTTTTCAGGGAAGTACCGAGACCACTTTTTATGTGCTGACGGTTTATTTTGGCGCGGTCAATATTAAACATTTACGTCATGCCATTGGTTGTGGCCTATTGGCTGATTTGGGCGGAATTGTTGCTGCAATTTTGGTCTGTTATTGGTTTTTTGGATAAAGCTTAATCGGCTTAAGTGGTACTTTGGTGCGGTAGAAATTTTTACAGGTAAGTAACCACTTTTGATTAATCCTTTGCGCTCACAGTGATAATCAAAATAAGTCTCCTAGTTTTATCCAAAATGACTTGGTTAGCTAAAAATTACAGTTGATGTCAAGAGTAATCCACAATCTATTTTGAACTTTTTTTTGCGCTCTGCACAACAATTGTTCGATGTGATTTATTTTAAAAAATCTTATTGACATATTGTAACTTGTTGATAATTATTGGTTTTTTAGGTGTCGGTTAAATTTTGACCAATCTGTAGTTAAGTGTGAGTTTATATGGCCTGAAGCACTCTTTGTATTTGTTTTCCCCAAAGTTATCCACAGGAACTGTGGAAAGAATGCTAAAGGCCTGATGGCGCTAGATATCGCTTGATTATCCTTGCTTTTGTGCACTTGCAACGGTGTAGTTTTTTCCTTGCTTATCTTTATGATAATTTCCAAATATCTCATTAAAGTTTCTTTTCATGAATTGCCTTAAACCGTTAATGGTGACCACATAAAAGAATCCGCCAGGTTTGAGATGCTCTAGTGCATCATATAAAAACAGCGTTAACATCTCGTTACCCACTTTTGCAGGAATATTCGAGACAATCACATCAAATTTTTCATTGGTTAGGCTTTCAAAGCCGTTACTTAAAATGGCTTTAGCATTAGTCAGTTTATTTAAGTTGGCATTTTGGTTGGCATATTCAACCGCAACAAAGTCTTTATCTGCCAAGAGCGTCTGACCACTAGGGGCTAGTTTTGCCAACGTTAAGCCTAAAACGCCATAGCCACAGCCCAAATCAAAGCAATCGTCAGTCGGCTTGATGTCGACGTAATCCAATAGCAGTTGGCTGCCTTCATCAATCTCTCTAGGCGAGAAAAGTCCCCAAGTGGTTTGGAACTTTAAAGGAAACCCACGGAGATCCGCGTTAATACTTAAAGGTTCGCGAAGTTTTTGGGTGATCGGAGTTTTAGCTGGCATGTTCAATTTTTCATCAATGGCTAGGTAGGGCGCTATTATAGCCAAGTTGATCATCAAAGCAATTTGAACCTTGAACTCTACCCGCTCTTCCCTCGAAATGTTCTCAAGTCTTGCTCACTTTATCAGGAAATCACGTATAATGGTGCCCATTAACACAACTCTATCCATGCACTTAATCAAGATTATTCATGTCAAAACGCCCAATCTTTAAAATCACTTTTGTTAATCAAGCACAAAAGTATGAAATATACGCCAAACACATTCATAACAGTGATTTGTTTGGCTTTATTGAAGTGGAACAATTGCTTTTTGGAGAGCGGACTCAAGTGGTGGTTGATCCGTCAGAAGAAAAACTAAAAGCCGAATTTGACGGTGTTGAGCGCACGCTCATTCCGTTGCACTCGGTGGTAAGAATTGATCAAGTGACTAAGCAAGGCGTAGCAAAAATTAGTGAAGCTAAAGTAACCAACGTGGTTGCTCCGTTTCCTTCACCTAGCAAGCCGGTTTAATTGAACTTATGGAGCGCTTTCCTAATTCGTTTACTTCGATTCTGCTGCTTTGTCGCCCTGGCTTTGAAAGTGAGGTAGCACAGGAAATACAGCACTTTGCAGCAACTCTGGATATTTACGGCTACATTAAAGCTGAATCTCGAACGGGGCTCGTGTTTTACAATTGCTTTGATGTTTCAGCGGCAGAGATGCTTCTGTGTCAACTTGAAGTGGATGATTTAATTTTTGTACGCGATTTAATGTTGGTCGGTGAAAAAGTCCAATTAGAAAATAGAGAAGATCGGATAGGTCAGCTGCTACCATCAATATTGCCTTGCACTTCAATTGGGCATTTAGAGGCACTGACTTTAGACTCAAATGACGGTAAGTCTCTGGCGCGATTAAGCAAAAAATTACTGCCGCCATTAAAGCAAGCATTAAAGGCAGAGTCACTTTGGAGTGAGAATTCTGAGTTTGGCTTGGCAATATTATTTGATGATGACTTCAGTGGATGGCTTGGTTTTACTTTGATTAAGAATCGGCCTAAATGGCCTAGTGGTATCGCCCATTTGCGCATGCCAAAACAAGGGCCGAGTCGTTCAACCTTAAAGCTTGACGAAGCCATCCTATTCTTCTTAAACGATCAGCAACAATCACGTTGGTTTGGCTTAGGCAAAACCGCAGTAGACTTAGGAGCTTGCCCCGGCGGTTGGACTTATCAATTAGTCCGCCGAGATTGTCAGGTATTCGCTATTGATAATGGAGAAATTGATCCAAAGCTTATGGCTACCGGACAAATTGAACATTTAAAGGTTGATGGTTTTCATTACCGACCGCCATATAAAGTTAATTGGCTAGTGTGTGATATGGTTGAAAAGCCGATTCGTATTGCCGAGCTGATGGCTAAATGGTTAGCTAGAGGCGATGCCGAACGAGCTATTTTTAATTTAAAATTGCCAATGAAAAAACGATTTGAAGAAGTGCTGTCTTGCAAAGAGGCCATTGAGCATATTTTAGGTGATATGAACTACACCATTAAAATGAAGCACCTGTATCATGACCGAGAAGAAATTACGGTATTTTTAGACGCAGGAAGTGAGACATGACTCAACAAATCCCATTAGGAAAACCATCGGCGTATCCATCAAAGTATGATCCAAGCTTGCTGTTTCCTGTAGAGCGTAAAGAAAAGCGCGATGAGCTAGGTATTCAAGGAACTCCTTTTAAAGGCGCAGATATTTGGACGGCATACGAACTTAGCTGGCTTAATCTAAAAGGAAAGCCACAGGTCGCCATTGCCGAATTTGAATTTGCCGCGAATACGCCCAGTTTGATTGAATCTAAGTCTTTTAAGTTGTATTTAAATTCGTTCAATCAAGAGCGCATTGAGCAAACGGCTTTGCTTGAAAGAATGAGTCATGATTTGTCTGCGGCGGCACAAGGCCCCGTTGGAATCACCTTGTTCACACTCAATGAATACGCACAAAAAGGCATTGGACAATTAACTGGCAGCTGCATAGATGAGTTGGATATTGCCTGTGATACCTTCGAATATAATCCAGAACTTTTAAAGCTGGCGACTAAATCGAATCATTTGCAAGAAACGGTTGACGAGTCGCTTCATTCTCATTTGTTAAAAAGTAATTGTTTAATTACTTCTCAGCCCGATTGGGCGAGTGTACAAATTGATTACGAAGGCGCGCCGATCGATCATGCTTCATTGTTGCAGTATTTAGTTTCTTTTCGTTCACATAATGAGTTTCATGAGCAATGTGTAGAGCGGATCTATACCGATATTATAAGTAGGTGCAACCCGACTCGGCTCACCGTTATGGCAAGATATACTCGTCGAGGAGGACTAGATATTAACCCTTGGCGCTCAAACTGGGCAAAGAGCCTAGAGAGCCAAAGGCTAGTCAGGCAGTAAATCAAAATTAAGAGGTTTTCTTTTGATTGAAATGTGATCAAGTCCGAATTATTTTGGTAGGACTTCACCTATAGTTAGGGCTCACTGATATTGGAGAAGCGCTGACATGGCCTATTTAGTGTTGCTTAATAATGGCAGTACCGGCACTCGGTTTTCACTGGACTCTTTGCCTCTTTCGATTGGACGCTCGCCTAAGTGCGATATTTACTTGGATGATCCTTCGGTGAGTTTTTCACATGCAAAAATCGATAAATCGGATGGACCTGAAGGTTTTATGCTCACCGATAGTAACAGTACTAATGGGACTTTTGTGAATAGCGAACGCGTCTCAAAAATTGTGCTAAAACACCTCGATAGCGTGAATATTGGCTTATCAAACTTTAAATTAGTGGACGAAGGTGAGTCAGAGCTAGAAAGTACTCAAGAGATTAAAAAGAGCTGGATCCCCGGTTTGTATTATTTAAAAGATAAAAACTAGCAGCTATCTCAAAACTGCTGCACTCGATGCTTCATCGTTAATTTTTTCATTAAAAAGGCTGATTTACTTTATGTAATCGGAGCTTTTTTGTCGAAATTTGCTTGGTCTTATCTTAGTTCGCGATTTTTGAGATGGCGTTTGATAAAAATTTCCTTATTTTTTGTGTCTTTTAGTCATATTTGTTCGTCTTGTTGTCAGTGCTCCGATTTCTTTTGGATTGAATATCTTTCCAAAGCGTTTAGAATAGCCCTCCAGAATGAAGGCCGTAAAATATGGTCAAAGAGAACCCAAAAGCATGCATTTTTTAGATTTTGAACAACCGATTGCTGAGCTCGAAGCTCAAATTGAAGAATTAAAGCTTGTAGGCAGTGATGCATAAATTAATATTTCTGATGAGATTTCTCGATTAAAGAAGAAAAGCCGCGAGCTCACTAAGCAAATTTTCAGTGATTTGAAGCCTTGGCAAGTGGCGCAATTGGCGCGCCATCCACAACGTCCCTATACCCAAGATTATATCGATCACATTTTTACTGACTTCCAAGAATTGTGCGGCGACCGCGCTTTTGCCAATGACTGGGCCATAATTGGAGGTTTAGCTCGATTAAATGATGAGCCTGTTATGGTGATTGGTCATCAAAAAGGTCGAGATACTAAAGAAAAGATTAAACGTAACTTTGGCATGCCGCGCCCGGAAGGCTACCGGAAAGCTTTGCGCTTAATGGAAATGGCTGAACGCTTTAAAATGCCGATTGTGACTTTTATTGATACGCCCGGAGCGTATCCTGGTGTTGGTGCAGAAGAGCGGGGTCAAAGTGAGGCGATTGCGCGTAACTTAAAAGTGATGTCTCGTTTAAAAACTCAAATTATCTGTACCATCATTGGTGAAGGCGGATCAGGTGGTGCTTTAGCGATTGGTGTTGGCGATAAAGTGAACATGCTGCAAAACTCAACCTATTCGGTTATTTCTCCAGAGGGTTGCGCTTCAATTTTATGGAAAAGCGCAGAAAAAGCTAAAGATGCGGCGCAAGCGATGGGTATAACCTCCGATCGTTTGAAAAGCCTCGATTTGATTGACAATATTGTTGATGAACCATTAGGCGGTGCGCATCGTGGCGTTGCAAAAATGGCCGCCAGTTTAAAGCAACGTATTGTGGATGATTTAGCTGAGCTAAGAGCCTTAAATACAGAACAACTACTCGACCGGCGTTACAAAAGACTGATGTCTTTTGGTGTTTACGAGTCTTAAGGGTTCGCTCCAGATCGTTGAATACGCCACTTTGGGCTATCCAAGGTGGCGTTTTTGTTTATGCATCTCCAAGTAGAACAGGTATATACTGCTTCCCCATCATTTTTTTGAGTATTTGATATTTAAGGTATGAGTGAAACGTCATTTGGCAAGGCGGTACAAAGTCTATCCCATGAGTTTTTTCAATCTAATCCCGTAACTAAAGTGATTTGGGTTGGGATCAGTGGTGGGCTCGATTCTGTTGCGTTATTGCATTTGCTTCATACTGCTACTCAAAGTTCTGAACAAGGACTTTTTGGGTACAACTTAACACTTAAAGCCATACACATTAATCATCAGCTCAGCCCTAATGCTACTCATTGGCAATCTTTTTGTTTGGAGCTTTGTCAAAAGCTCGGTATTGAATGCATTTCTGAAAAAATTCAAGTGGGTGAACTTAACCAAATCGGCCTTGAGCGAGCAGCCAGAGAAGCTCGCTACCAAGCTATGCGATCGTTCATTAATAAAGATGAGTGGCTTTTTTTGGCGCATCATCAAGATGATCAAGCTGAAACTTTATTACTGAATCTTTTCCGAGGCACAGGACTTAAAGGAGCTTCGGCAATGAATAAAAGCTCAAAGGCTTGGGGATTAACCATTAAACGACCTTTACTTGACTATTCTAAAGCTGAATTATTGAGTTGGGCCAAAGAAAATGACTGGTGTTGGGTTGAAGATGAGTCTAACAACAACACTGAACTTAACCGTAATTTTTTACGTCAAGAATTGCTGCCTTTAGTTGAAACCCGATGGCCAGGATATCGTAAAACCTTGTCTCGATTCAGTTCTATTATGCAGCAGCAACATGGTTTAATTGAAGATATTGCTCAGCAAGACTTGAATTTTTGTAAAGCAAAAAGCTCTCAATGGGGCGAAAGTTTGACAATTAATCACTTAATCAGTTTATCTGTGATACGCCAACAAAATTGCATTCGGTTTTGGTTGTCGAAAAAGCTTGAGTATTTACCCACTGAAGATTCGCTTAACCAATTTTTGTTACAAATTCAAACTCAAAATAATACTCAGCAGGTTGAGCTTGTGGTGTCAGGCGGTAAACTAAAGCAAGCCTTTGATGGCATTTATTGGGTGTCAGATGAAGAGCTAAATTCGAAACAGTTTTTGTATCAGTGGCAGTCATTTTCTCAGCCCTTAGTTATAGAAGAGTTGGGTATGAAGTTATTGGTTGACTCTGATAGCTCTTTAGATAGTCAATGCATTCGTCAGCCGCGAGCCGATGAAGTTGTAACCGTAAGGTCTTGGCACAGCGGTGATACCTGTCATCCGTCGTTTCGTAATAAAAGCATTGTGCTAAAAAAATTATGGCAAGAATTAAAAGTGCCTGTTTGGCAACGGCATAGAATTCCTTTGGTGTTTTATAATGATGAAATGATTTATGCTGTTGGGCTGTTTATTACCCGAAGTGGCCAAATAAAAAAAGAAGATAGAACTCTAAGATTGAGCCATTGTTTTAATCTACGAATTCTTAATAAATAAAATTTTGTTGACTGAAATAAATTAGTTGGAGTGAACCTTGACCCAAATTTCCGAATTACAACCAAAAGCTCTGTGGCATATTTTTGACTTAATGACCCAAGTAGCTAGGCCGTCAAAACACGAAGAAAAAGTAGTTCAGCTTATAGAAAGCTTTTGTGATCAAAACAAGCTTGCTCATAGGCGTGATCCCGTTGGTAATTTAATTATTTCTAAACCCGCAACTCAAGGTATGGAAAATCGTAAAGGCGTGGTGATGCAAGGTCATGTGGATATGGTTCCACAAAAAAACGCTGACTCAAATCATGACTTTTTAACCGATCCAATTAAAACCTACATAGATGGTGACTGGGTCAGTGCAGAAGGAACTACATTAGGTGCTGATAATGGGATTGGCGTTGCTGCTGCGCTAGCGGTTCTCGCTTCAGACGATCTCGTTCATGGTCCACTGGAAGTGTTGTTAACCATTGATGAAGAAGCTGGAATGACCGGAGCAAAAGGATTGCAAGCCGGCTTTTTAGAAGCTGATATTTTACTTAACCTTGATACCGAAGATGAAGGTGAGCTTTATGTAGGTTGTGCTGGCGGCGTTGATGTTACCGCAGAGTTTTCAGTTGAGTTAGAAGCGCTAGACAATCCTAATCAACATAAAGCTTTTGAAATAGCGGTTAAAGGTTTAAGAGGAGGGCATTCGGGTCTTGATATCGATAAAGGTCGAGGCAATGCCAATAAAATCATTAATCGATTTCTTTTAGAAGCGGCAGAACAAAAACTTGAAATTAAAGTAGCGTCATTTAATGGCGGAAATTTACGCAATGCGATCCCGCGCGAATCGTTCACTCAGGTGGTGGTCAACAAAGCTGATGAAATCAAGTTTTTGTCGTTACTTGAGTGTTTTTCACAAACTGCAATTGAAGAGCTAGGCAGCGTAGAATCACATCTACATATTTCAGCAAAATCAATCAGCATACCTTCATTGACCTTATCTCAAAGCGATACACAAAAAATAGTACGCTCAGTCGCGGCTTGTGTGAATGGTGTTACACGGATGAGTCAGTCTTTTGACGGCGTAGTTGAAACCAGTAACAATCTTGCTGTAGTGGTTTTGCAAGAAAATAAAGTCAAAGTTAAAAACTTAATTCGAAGTTTATCAAACTCTGCGCGGGATGATTTAGCGCGTTCCATTAAAGCTTTGTTTGAATTAGCAGGCGCAAGCACAACTATTAGCGGAGATTACCCAGGTTGGAAGCCTAAAGCAGACTCTGATATTTTAAAACTTATGATAGCTGGATTTGAGCGGCTTTATAACAAAACGCCTGAGGTTAAAGTGATTCACGCGGGTTTAGAGTGTGGCCTTTTAGGTGAGCCGTATCCACACTGGGATATGATTTCATTTGGTCCTACCATTCGTCATGCTCACTCGCCCGATGAAAAAGTTCATATTCCTTCAGTAGCCGTATTTTGGGAGTGGTTAGTCGATACCTTGGCACATATTCCAAAAAAATAATTTTAGCGGTTTGTGGTTTGAGCCAAAGCAAATGCGGCCTCAGAATCCACAGGCTTACTGAATAAAAATCCTTGAGCTTGGTTAATGCTAAGCTCTTTTAGTATTTCTACATGAACTTGTTCTTCAACACCTTCGGCAATAATATCTAAATTCAGTTTTTCACACATAAACGCAATGGAACTGACAATAGCCATGTTTTTATCATTGGCTTCCATGTCTTTGATAAAAGAACGATCTATCTTGATTGTGCTCAAACTAAACTTATGTAAATAGCTGAGTGCAGAAAACCCCGTTCCGAAATCATCCATTAATACCTTAACACCTCGTTTAGTCAGCTCAGATAATAATTGCTCGGCAAGCTCAGCATTTTCAATTAATAAACTTTCGGTAATTTCAACTTTTAATGCCGAGTGAGGCAGTTGGTTTTCTTGTAACGCCATTTCAATTTCATCGAGTAAGTTTCTATTTTCTATTTGTTGCGATGATACATTGACCGACATTGCAATATTTTCAAAGCGTTCATCAAGAGTACGCCAATACTTTAATTTGCCTAAACTATGGTGAAGCACATAAAGGCCAATTTCATGAATAAGCCCGGTCTCTTCTGCAATAGGTATAAACTCAGCAGGAGAGATAAAGCCAAGCTCTTCATGAAACCAACGAGACAGAGCTTCAAAAGCGACAACATGACCGGTTTGTAAATCTAAAATCGGCTGATAATACACCGATATTTGATGATTTTTTATGGCATTTCTCAATTCACTTTCAATTTTTAATCGCTTTAACGCAGCTAGATGCATTTCAGCATCAAACAATACATAACGAGATTTTCCAGAGTTCTTGGCGTGATACATGGCGGAGTCTGCATCCCGTAGAACATCACTACTGGTTAAGTGATTTAAGTTACCTATCACTACCCCAACACTGGTTGAAGTATGGATAATACTTTCGTCTACTTGAAATGGCTCTTGAATTGACTC
>JBFHSP010000048.1:0-16559 GCA_041591085.1 Kangiellaceae bacterium
GATGGACGAGTCATATCCAACGCGTCTTCTTTGGTGAACGACGTGGTGACAATGAAGAAAATCAACATAATGAAAACGATATCAAGCATGGGGGTCATATCGACGCCGGCTTCATCTTCTTCATGGCGATGTCTACGCATGGGTTTTCCTTTTTGGATTCAAATGTAAATTTAATACAGATAGATGCTGCCAATATAGCTTTTTGTTGAGTTGAAGTCCAGAACGGCTATCACTGATCTGACCGTGAAAAGCTTTAATTTTGACAGTATTTGCAAAACACAGTGGCACGTTGTCCTAGCACTGTTTTTTCTAGCGGCTTATTGCAGGTAACGCAAGGCTTGCCTTCACGGCCATATACCATTAACGATTGTTTAAAATAGCCGGGTTTGCCATCGGCTTGAGTGAAATCTTTTAAGGTGGTGCCCCCTTGAGTAATGGCCTTTTCGATCACTGTTTTTATCACTTCGGTCAGTTTAGTGAGCCGTTTCTTGCTGATGCTCGCGGCTTTTCTGCTAGGGTGGATGCCCGCCAAAAAAAGGGCTTCGGTTGCATAAATATTACCGACACCCACCACTATTTGATTATTCATAATACATTGTTTAATCGGGGATTGGCGCTGTTTACATTGCCCAAATAGCCAGTCTGAATTGAATGCTTCGGAAAGTGGCTCGGGTCCTAACGCGTTTAACAACTTAGTCGCTCGATCTTGTTTAGAACTTAGCCAACAGCCAAACCGGCGCGGATCGGTATAGCGTAAACACAGACCGTTCGATAACACTAAATCGATGTGATCGTGTTTGTTCGGTGGTGTGTCTTTGGGTACTACTCGTAAACTTCCGGACATACCTAGATGCACCATGATTGACCAGTCCGAAAGCTCTATCAGCAGGTATTTAGCGCGACGACTTATTTTGTTGATAGTAAGACCAATCGCTTGCTGGATTAAAACTTTATCTACCGGCCAACGGAGCTTACCGTTACGGATCACAATATCGGTAATGGTTTGATTAATCAAATGCGGCTCAATGCCACGTCGCGATGTTTCGACTTCCGGTAATTCAGGCATTTTATTGATTCACAGGTAATAAAACCGCAGGGATCAGCTCTGCAAGTTCAGCTTCTTCAATCACAATACAATGAAGCGAATTCATTGGATGCAAACACCAATGGTTTTCAAGTGACTTTAATTCGATTTGTAACTCATGGTTCGAAAAACTTAAGTAGATACTTCCGTGGCTGATTGCTTCATTTAGGTTTTTTCTCTGATCATTTTCGTCGAACGATTTAAAACGCGACGCGAGAGTTTGCCAGCGAAAAATTAATGCGTTGAGCGCTGAGTCACTCAGTAAAGCCTGGCTTTGTTGCCATAGTCCGTTTTGTTGGGTCGCACGCCAGTCAAAAATTTGAATAGCAATTAAAGTCGTTTCATTTTCGTTGAAGTTTGCATCCTCAAATTTATTGCTGATGATTTTTCCAACCACAGTGAATAATAAAATCATAAAGGCGGTTGCCCAAATAATCATATTAAGCCATTGTCGTTGAGTTAGGTTCGCTGATTGCGCCATTGAATAACACCCATTAACAACAATAAAAAAGGTACCAATAAAATATTAAACCAACCTAACCAAGCTTGATTAATTGAGTTGAGCTGAAAGTTTTTATCAATGGCTGTCAAGCTAGGTAACGCGCTGTCTAGTTGTGTCTGAGTGAGCCACAACACTAAATTATGCGCGAGTTTACGGTTATCGTAATTGGCAATGCTGCCGTTGGCTAAAAATTCAGTATCGCCGACCACCGCAATTTTTTGTTGGCCATTTTGCTCAGTGTTCGCTTTGGGTTTTAGTAGCCAAATAGGCGTAAAACTGCCTTGTAATTCACCTTCTGATTCATCTAATTTTAATTCTTCTTGTTCGATTGAAAATTCAGTCCAAACTTTGGCATGGGTATTTGCCAGTGGAATTTGCTGCCATTTTTGATTGTTCTGGGTTTGGCTTGAACTCAACGCTGCGCTCCATGGCAGTGCCACTAAAGTTTGCATGCTATCGGTTATGGGATGAGATTCAAAATTGCGTAATAATAAAACGGCTGGATGAGGTGTGCCTTGGTTAAATCCAACCGGATCAATTAAAGTGCCTGGCAATTTACTGAGTTGTAAAAAGTCTTCTAACCAATACATAGATGCGTCATTAGGATTACGCAGCCAAAGTAAGCTACCGCCATTTAGTAAAAATTTAAGGAGCTGGGTTTGTTCGCTCGGTTCCCACTCGGTTTGACTGTTGGCAATAACCACTAAACTGGTATTATCGGAAGTTGGCGATGGATCACTGAATGAACGATTAATTAAATTGAAGCCATTTCTACGCAATCCATTCAACCATTCAGATAGAGAGGAGTTGTCGGCAATTGACAATTCTGAATGCCCCTCTGAAAAAACAATCCACTGATTGTTGCGATGAATAACTGTTTGAATAGCTTGTAATAAACTTAGTTGTGGAGCATCCGAAAAAGGGAATGTTAACCAAATCGTTTGCCCTTGCAGCTGTAATTCAATGCCTGATTGTAATTGTTGTTGGAACGCTTTGGGATGATCAAGATGTTTGATTTTTAATTGAGATAATTGATCTTGCAAAGGCATAGTTAGCCTTAACAAAACCTCTTGGCGCTCTTCTTTAGTAAGTCCAAAAGTAGTTAAAGATGCTTGAAAGCTTGGCTCTGGTGATTGCTGCGAATCTGACAGCGTTGAAATTGCTTGTTGTAATACCGGGATTAAGCTAAAGCGTTGGTTGCTAGTGCTATCTATTCGATGTTTAGATAAATCAGAAGCGAAGAGTATCGAAATAATAAAAAATATTAAAAGCGCAGATCTTGATAATGCTTGAAACGGTAATGGCCTAATAAAACTAAAAACCCATGCCGTTAATATCACCTGAACCACTAGGTAATACAAAGAGATAATGCCTAAGTTAAAGTAAGAAAACCATTGAAGCGGAGAAAATGCACTGAATATTGTTGCTAAGTCGTGAGGCGCAAAAGATAACGCTAGTTGAGTTAAGAATAAAAATATCAACAATAAGATTAATATTGAAAAAGCGACAAGTGGAGACTTACTGGTGTGTTGAATGATTAATTGAATAGAGCAAAAAAATAGTCCGAACCAGAATAATGAAACTATTTGAAGGAGTAAGGTGTTGCTATCGATCTCGGTCCCAATAATCACAGGAATTAATATCAATCCATACAGCAGGCTAAGGAGCGAAAAAATAGCAAGCTGGGTCAACCAGTCAATCACAAGCCATTGTTGTTTTGACAGCTTGGTTGCTGTTAAAAAAACGTCGATACCATTGGCAATGCGTTTGGGTTTAAGTTGAGAAATAAACCAACCTGTCACTAACGTGATGAGTATTAAAGCTAGACTATTCAGCGGCGCAATTACATGGCTGCTGATAGCCAATGAATGATTGTTATAACTTAATTTTTCTAGATAGTTAAAAATAAACTGGTTGCATGCCAATGCCATCAGGCCGGTAAATATTGCTGCAAAAATATAAAAGCTGGGTCTTTGTAAAATCCATAACAATTGAAATTGAACGATTCGCATTACCATTGCCATTCACCTACCGCAATCTGGTCAAATATTTGTTTAAACACTGACTCATAGGTTCCTTCTATGATGGTGGAATCTGGTTCAAGATTAGTTTTTAATTGTTGGGAGTTTTTATGATCGGTTAATGAATGAAACTGAACTTTCTTTGTATGATTGACCGAAGCAATAATGCCAGTGGCATTTAAGTTGATGTTATGACAAAGATCGCCATTATTGATAATCCATAATTTATCGCAGCGATCTAATAACTCAGAATAATGATGACTACTTATAAATACCATTGATGATTTTGCCATTTGCTCTAAGGTATTCCAAAAAAAACTTTTTTGCACCGGATCGAGTCCATTATTCGGTTCATCTAATAACAGCAGTTTGGGATGATTAATCAAGCATTGGATCAAATTAATTTGTTGCAACTGACCAAGTGAGCATTGTGACAGTTTTTGCTGTTGAAATGACTGTATGGATTTTAGTAGCGGTTGCAACTGGCTATCATCAAATACATTTTTAGCCTTACAAAGACTGATCAATTGTAAAAACTGATGAGCGCTGTAGTCCGAAGAATTACACATGTGATCTGGCATGTAGCCAACTAAATCTAAAAAATGTTCGCGCTGATCTTTTAATGAAATATTGTTAAAAATAACGTCGCCGTTGAATGACTGATCTTGACCGGCCAAACACTTCAGAAAAGTTGACTTTCCAGCCCCATTGGCACCGATAATCCCAATCCATTGATTCTCTTCAATTGAATGATTGAGTTTAATCATGGAGCGGCCTGCTCCATAGTCAATATTGAGTTGATTAAAAGTTAACGTCACAATAGTGCTTAATGCTGTTTTTCAGCGATTGTGCGCAAACTGAGTCTAAATTACAAGGGCGCACTCAATTCTCAAAACTAGCGCACATTTCATCACACCATTTGACAGCCTCAAAATAAGTATAATTGAGTAAAGCTTGGTCGAGCGTGCTATCTAAGCTATCCCATTCGGCACGCTCGAACTGAATGACCGACTTTAAGGTTTCACCGCTATATCCTTGAAACTGCAAGATTGCCTGAGTGATGTGCTCTGACAATGGAAGTTGCTCCAATAAAAAATTAAGATCGGCGCCTAACATGGCATCAATTCCAGAGAATAATCCGACAGTGAACATTTCATCCGAGTTTGCCGCAGGATTAGATTTTGCCAAAAGTTCGCAACATCGTCCTCGGATCAGCAAAGTACGGAGCAACTCAGGTGGCGCTTCATCGGAAGATGCAAAGGCTAATAAGGTCGCCCATCGCTTTAAGTTTTTAATTCCGAGTAATACTACGGCTTCTTTAATGCTATTAATTTTTCGCGGTAAGTTATACGCTGATGAATTGATTATTTTTAATAAACGATAGCTTAAACTGGGATCAAAGGATATTTTTTCTGCAATTAACTCGGTTTTAGCATTTGCATCATATAACGTCGACAAAAGCTGTAAAACTTGTTGCTTTGACGATGGTATCTGCTTGCCACGAACTATTTGTGGACGTTCAAAAAAATAACCTTGAAACAAATGAAAGCCGAGTTTTAAGCATTCAACATAGGTTGAATGGTCTTCTATTTTTTCAGCCAGCAGAAGTGCATTTAAATTTTTAAGGGGTTTTATCTTTTCACTGATTTGTTCTAACGAAAAGCTTTGAACATCAACTTTAATGTAATCAGCGTGTTCCAACAAAGGCTCAAACACAGGAGTAAATGGAAAGTCGTCGAGTGCTATTTTAAAACCTTTTTTCTTGTACCTAAGTACTGAGGTGATGAGTGCTTTATCGGGAATGACATCTTCTAAAATTTCTAAGACAACTTTTTCTGATTCAATCGGTAATACTTCTGGTGATTTGATGAGGTTCTCAGTGATGTTTATAAAAGCAGTAATACGATGATGTTCAGTGGCCTGAGTGATACTGGCAAAGTTGTTGAGTAACAACTGTGAAGTTGCATTATCTCCGCATAAAAAGGACGCTGAGTTAGCTAAATCGTTGGCACGATAGAGCAGTTCATATCCGTACAGCTTTAGATTGCGATCAAAGATAGGCTGACGTGCAAGTAATACATCGGTTTGGAAACCGGAGTTGGAGTCTTCTTTAATCGACATGGCGAGAGCAATCAGTGATCGGCAATTAATTAACTCTAGCACAATTTTAGTAAGTCATTAGGCATTAAAAAGCCCGGTATAACCGGGCTTTTACGTAACTTTGGAGGCACTCAAACTTACTTGATTTTTGCTTCCTTATACATCACATGTTGACGCACAACAGGATCGTATTTTTTGAACTCTAATTTTTGAGGAGTGTTACGTTTGTTTTTATCAGTAGTATAAAAGTGTCCTGTTCCGGCACTTGAAACTAATTTGATTTTATCGCGAGCACCATTTTTAGCCATGATCTAAGCTCCTTAAACTTTTTCGCCGCGGGCGCGGATATCATTCAGCACTGATTCAATGCCTACTTTATCGATAATACGCATACCTTTAGAAGAAACACGTAATTTAACAAAGCGCTTTTCACCTTCAACCCAAAAACGGTGAGAGTGAAGATTAGGAAGAAAACGACGCTTAGTGCGGTTTTTTGCGTGAGAAACGTTGTTTCCCACTACTGGACGCTTACCAGTAACTTGACATACTCGTGACATACTTGCCTCCAAAACTTCTTAAAAACTGTTATTTTCGCCTTCAATTCAATGCTCTTTGGCAAGGCGAGGGACAGCGTTATGATCAACGCGATCCTGTCGTTAGAAAACGAGGGCGCACTTTATACCAGATGGAGACTTTTTAAGCAATAAAAAGTTCTAAACGGATGGGTTATGAGCATTTAGTTATTCTTTAAAGCAAATATGGTCGATCAGCTTGGAATACACCTGATCAGCTTTTTGATATTCGTTGAGGCTGATCCACTCATTCGCGGTGTGAGCTTGAGCGATACTTCCGGGTCCCAATACAACGGTTGGGCAGCCTAGTTGCTCAAAAAAGCCTGCCTCAGTAGTGTAATTGGCGGTTTCCGGTTTAGCCGAGCAGCACTGACACAAAAAGTGCATATTGTCATCATTAATACTGGAGTTAAATCCCTCAACTGGTGGATACAACGGTGCGATATTCAGGTCAACCTTAAAGTCTTTAATTGAAGCGGTAACTAACTGGTGAACTCGAAACTCTAACTCTTCAACTGGCTGACCTGGAAGAGGCCTAATATCAAATTCAAGTCTCGCACGAGCGCAAATCCGATTAACTACATCTCCTGCTTGTAAAACCCCTAGGTTTAAGGTTGCGGTTGGTACTGCAAATCCATTATTTTGCATATGTTCGGTTAATTCTTGGCGTAATTGATGCAGTGAGGCAATCACCGAATACATCGCATCTAAACAGTTATAGCGAATTTGGTTGCTGCTCGAATGTCCTCCTACGCTATTAAGGGTAACGGCAAAACCTAAGTAGCCTTTATGTGAAATAATCGGTTTCAGCAGTGTCGGTTCGCCGATAATTGCCATTGCTGGAGAACCAATTAATTCATTTTTGATTGCGCGAGCGCCCGCCATGGTGGTTTCTTCGTCAGCGGTGGCTATTATGGTGATAGGCCGATGGTGCTCTTTGGCTAGTCGTGGCAATAAATTAAGTAGTACCGCAAAAAATCCTTTCATGTCAGTAACGCCAAGTCCGGTCAGCCGATCTTGCTCTTCCTTTAAGCGCCAAGGATCCGATTGCCATAAAGCTAAGGCCGCTGGCACCGTATCGATATGACCGGAAAATAAGATGCCGCCGTCTTGAGTTTGAGTGCCTGCGCGGTGAGCTATTAGGTTCCACTTTTCGAAACTATCGGGAACCGGAATGATTTGACAGTGAAAGCCAAGCCGCTCGAGCTGGTTTGCTAAGTAGTCGCAAGCGCCTCGATTGCTTTTGTCATCAAAGCGCTCCATTGAGCTGGTGGTATTTTCCGCAATCAGCGGTTGTAATAATTGCTGCAGAGATTTGTGATCAAACATGGTTATAATGCAACCTGATTTTGGGTAGTTTTAATAAGCATTGTTTTGAGTTCTTGATTTTGGAGACTTTATGTCAGAAAAAAAAGTTAGGCAATCTGCGATTAAAGAATTGATCGGCACTCACATTGTTCCTAATCAAGAACGACTGATTGAATTATTAGCAGAGCGTGGAGTAAAGGCAACTCAAACTACTTTATCTCGGGACCTCAGTGAGCTTGAAATATGGAAAGGCCCTGAAGGCTATCACTTAAAAGAAGTGGTAACGGCCAAAGTAACCACAAAAAATGAATTAAAAAAAGTGTTACAAACGGCGATGTTATCAATCGAGTTAGCCAGTAGCTTAGTTGTGCTGAAAACTTTACCAGGACGAGCTCAAGTTATTGGTTATGAGCTTGATAATATTAAATTGCCTTTGGTTGTAGGAAATATTTCTGGAGACGATACTATTTTTGTTGCTACGCGAAGTGTCGAAGATGCCAAAACTCTAAAAGCTGAACTTGAAAGTCTGATTCACTAAATAACTACCTATCCCGAGTTCAGGTTATCTAATCTAGCATTCAAAGTGTTAAATTTTCCCTTGCTCTGCCATGCTGGTAATTTCGCCTTCTCCCACAATAAAGTGATCTAACACTCGCACATCAATAAGATTTAAAGATTGCTTTAGTTGTGCGGTGATATCAATATCGGCTTGACTCGCATCGGCGATACCTGAAGGATGATTGTGGGCAAAAATAATGGCCGCAGCATTGTGATATAAGGCTCTTTGCACGACCACTCGCGGGTACACTGAAGCCGCATTAATAGTGCCACTGAACAAAGCCTCAGACGAAATCACTCGATGATGATTGTCTAAAAAAATGCACCAAAACCGTTCATTGGGTTCATCTCGCAACACGCTTTTTAAATATTGTTTGGTGTGACAGGGAGAAGAAAGCAGCGTTTCTCGCTCGATATTTTGCGCAAGTATTCTACGTGACATTTCCAAAGTGGCTTGTAGCTGCGCGTATTTGGCTTGGCCCAATCCCTTTATTTTGACGATGTCCGCAAAACTAAGTTTGAGCAATTGCCGCAAACCTCCGGCTTGTTGCAGCATGTCTCTGGCCAGTTCAACTGCCGATTTTCCTTTAATTCCGGTACGTAAAAAAATAGCAAGTAGTTCGGAATCGGTTAATTGCGCGGCACCTTGGTTTAATAGTTTTTCCCTAGGGCGTTCTGCTTTGGGCCACTGATTAATCCCCATAAACAATCCTTGTTTTATCAAAGTTATTCCATATTACAGAAAGATCAACTTTAGGCTTAATAAGAAAAGTCGTAAAACTATGTAAGCAATTCGCTAACCCCTGTTATTTTGGGGCTAGCCTAGTGAGTGGTTATTCGCTAACATAAGCTCATCAAAGGGTAACTAGGTCGATTGAAAGACTGAAATATGCAAAGCAAAAAGCTTTTACTTGGTGTTACTGGCGGCATTGCTGCTTACAAATCGGTGGAATTAGTTAGGCGGGTAAAAGAGCTTGGCTATGATGTGCGTGTGGTGATGACCTCTTCGGCTATGGAGTTTGTTGGGCCACTGACTTTTCAGGCGGTTTCTGGTAACCCTGTTCATCATTTGCTGGTGGATTGTGATGCTGAAGCCTCCATGGGGCATATTGAGTTGGCTAAGTGGGCCGATCAAGTTTTGATTGCTCCTGCCACAGCAAACTTTATCGCTAAACTGGCTCATGGAATCGCTGACGATTTACTTTCAACACTTTGTTTAGCGACCGCGGCTCCCATTGCGATTGCACCGGCGATGAACCAACAAATGTGGGCGGCAGAAGCTACTCAAGCTAATCTAAGAATACTCAAACAAAGAGGCTTGCGAGTATTAGGGCCTGCAGCGGGTGAACAGGCCTGTGGTGATGTAGGGCTTGGAAGAATGCTCGAACCATTGCAGCTTGTAGATGCTATCGCTCATCCTACTACTGAACAATTGAAAGGACAGCATTGGGTGATTACTGCGGGTCCAACGCGTGAACAGATTGATCCAGTTCGTTTTTTATCAAACAACAGTTCTGGAAAAATGGGATATGCACTAGCGCGTGCGGCATTGAATAGTGGGGCAAAGGTAACTTTAATCAGCGGGCCTGTCAGTCTTGAGTCGCCTGCAGGTGTAGAAACCATTACAGTAAAAAGCGCAGTTGAAATGTTAGACAAAACTAATCAAGCAGTTGATTCCGCTGATGTGTTTATTGCATGCGCAGCGGTGGCTGATTATCGGCCGAAAGAGGTGGTTGAACAAAAGATTAAGAAAAATGATGACAGCTTAATCTTGGAGCTAGTTAAAAATCCCGATATTCTGGCCGAAGTATCTGCTAGAAAAAACAATCGGCCGTTATGTGTCGGTTTTGCAGCAGAAACCGAAAATATTAAGACCTATGCTCAATCTAAGATGATAAATAAAAAGCTCGATATGATTTGTGCCAATGATGTAAGCCAATCTACAGTGGGTTTTGATGCTGACGAAAATGCTTTATTAGTACTGTGTAAAGATGGCTCTTGTGAAACCATAAAACAGTGCAGTAAATCCGAGGTCGCACTACAGTTAATCCAATTAATTAAAAATAAGTATTTTAACTAGAAATCAGGAAGAAATAAGGAACCGCTGTGAAAAGAAAATCAGATAGCAGTGCTGTTGAAACTGAAAGCTCTCAAGAAACCAAAATTCAACAAGGTCAGTCGATATTAAGAATAGGACTGCCCTATCTTATTTTGTCTTTATTGGTCATTGTGTTAGTGGCTATCTTTCAATATTTTGTGGTGGTTTCAGGCCCGAGTGCGCAAAAAAACCAGATCTTTGTTAATACCGCTCTAAGAAGTTATGTTGACTCAATTTTAGTGAAATTAGAAAACTCACAAGAATATTTGTCGCAATACGCAAAAAATAGACAATTAGTTACTGCAGTTGTCAATAAAGATGCAAAGGTTTTAAAAGAATTTGAGGAGCAAATCAGCTCGCAAATTCCATACTCGATTGGGGTTAAAGTGCTTTTCCCTGAAAATTTACGAGAAGACCCAAATGCTAATCCTCCAATATCATTCGCTGTCGTTGATTTAGCGGGTAACGTTGCCAAAAATCAAAAAGTTGAACCAGAAGTTATTGCCGCAGGCAAGAGCGGCCAATATTTAGCCATGTTTGCTCCAATCAAAAGTGGCGATCAGGTTATTGGCGTTTTATTGCTAGGTATCAGTAATGATCTGATTAACCAAACCGTCGAGCGAGTCCACTCGGTGCCGGGGTACGTGGAAGTTTGGCAAGTGTTTTTTCAACAAAGTCAAACGGTTGCAACTCAAGGCAACTCTGCATTTAAACAAGGCGAGCCTTTTGCTTTGGGCAAAAGTCAAAGTTCTCGTTGGCAAGTCGCTTTTTGGCCAGAAAATCGCTCAGAATTCTCAGGGCAAATGGAGCTGATTTATTTTGCGGTAGGTTTATTAATCATATTATCGGGGTCAGCCGTAGTTAACTTTGTAGGATTAAAAACGCTGCAACACCAAGTCAAAGTGGATATCGGCGAACTAGCAAAGCTAATGCTGGATCCTGGCAATACCAAAGGCGACTTGAGTCAAAAATTTAAAATTGATTATTTTAGAGATTTAATCTTAACCATTAATCGCTCAGGTGCCCGAATTTCAGCTGCGCCAGCGAGTTCTTCAAGTAGTTCATCAAGTAGTTCATTAAAAGAACCTGAACCTGTCTCAAATACCAAACAACCTTTAATTGCGTCACTAAAAGACGATGATGGGCTTGAAGTTAATGATAGTTCTAACGTAACGGTTTCTGAATCCATTTTTCGCGCCTATGATATTCGTGGAATTGTCGACACTCAGTTAACTCCCGAAGTTGTAAGAGAAATTGGCAGAGCCATTGGAAGTGAAGCATTCGATCGCGGTGAACAAAAAGTCGTTGTAGCAAGAGACGGCCGTTTATCTGGCCCTTCATTGATGGAAGCTTTAATTGAAGGCATTAAAGGAAGCGGCCGAGACGTTATCGATATTGGCGAAGTTCCAACACCTATTTTGTATTTTGCCACCAACTATCTCGACTCAAGATCCGGAGTTATGCTAACCGGCAGCCATAATCCTGCTAATTACAACGGATTGAAAATAGTGATTGCTGGTGAAACCCTGTCGCAAAAAGGAATTCGCGATTTGTATTTGCGAATTAAAAACGACAATTTTGTTAGTGGCAAAGGCTCAGTTGAAAAACGCAGCTTGATTGCTGACTATATGGGACAAGTTACCGGTGATGTGGCGTTAGCTCAACCACTAAAAGTGGCGGTTGATTGTGGTAACGGTGTTGCTGGAGCCGTCGTTCCTCGTTTACTGCAAGCGCTTGGATGTGAGGTTATCGGTTTATATTGCAATGTTGATGGCAACTTTCCTAATCATCATCCTGATCCTTCTAAGCCAGAAAACCTAAAAGATTTGATCAACATGGTGAAGAATGAAAAAGCCGACATAGGCTTAGCATTTGACGGCGACGGTGATCGTCTAGGAGTCATCGCTTCGGATGGCTCGATCATTTGGCCCGATCGTCAAATGATGCTTTACGCCATTGATGTGCTTTCAAGAAACCCTGGCGCCGATATTCTGTTCGATGTGAAATGTACTCGTCATTTACCCAAGGTGATTTCATCTCATGGTGGTCGTCCAATTATGTGGAAAACTGGTCATTCATTAATGAAAGCTAAAATGAAGGAAACTGGGGCTTTATTAGCAGGAGAGTGTTCAGGTCATGTTTTTTTCAAAGAACGCTGGTATGGATTTGATGATGCTTTATACACAGCTGCCCGTTTATTAGAAATTTTGGCGGGCGATGTTAGACCTTCGGCTGAAGTTTTTGCCGCATTACCGAACAGTGAAGCAACTCCTGAAATTAACATTTCTATATCTGACACGCGTAAGTTTGATTTCGTTAATAAACTTAGTAGCAACGGTAAGTTTGGTAATGGCAAAATCACTTCAATTGATGGGATTCGAGTTGACTTTGATGATGGTTGGGGATTGGTGCGAGCCTCTAATACCACGCCAGCACTGGTGATCCGATTTGAAGCCGACAATCAAACTGCATTGCATCGAATTCAAGATCTGTTTAGACAGCAAATTCAAGCAGTTGACTCTTCGCTTCAAATACCCTTTTAGTGTAAGGATTGTTTATGCCAGCTATTAAAAAAACAGGGTCAAGACGCCAAGAAATATTGGAATGCTTGGCTCATATGTTAGAAACAGAATTAGGCGCTCGGATAACAACCGCTCGTTTAGCTGCTGAAGTTGGGGTATCGGAAGCTGCGCTTTATAGACACTTTCCGAGCAAAGCAAAAATGTTTGAAGGCTTGTTAGATTTTGTCGAGGAAAGCATTTTTACTCGTATTGTGACAATTAAAGCGGAGCATAAAAGCGCAATGCAACGCTGTCACTTAATGCTTGGGCTATTGCTAGGATTTTCGGCGAAAAACCCTGGGATTTGTCGATTGTTAACCGGAGATGCATTAATCGGAGAAAATGAGCGCTTACGCGAGCGTGTGGTGCAATTTTTTGATCGGATCGAACTTGAGTTAAAGCAATCTATTCGAGATGACCGAATTAGCCAACAGCAAGATCACCTTGATGCCGCCGTTGTGGCTAACGCATTATTGACCTTTGTTGAAGGTAAAATTCAACAGTTTGTAAGAAGTGGTTTTAAAAGACTTCCAACCGATCATTGGGGCAAGCAGTGGGAGCTATTGGCGCAACATATCTGAATTAAAAAAGCAGTTTTCACTGCCTTTTTTAATGGTTATTTTGGAAGAGCAATTTTAGGTTTCTTCGGATTCGCGCGGTAAATAGTGACCACATGTCCAACTCTTTGTAATTGAGTCGCGCCAGATTTCTTACAAAGAAGCTCAATCATCTCATCGCGCTCTTCGCGTTCTTCGGCTCTTACCTTTACCTTAATCAATTCATGTACGTCTAAAGCATGATTAAGCTCTTCGAGTAAGCTTTCGGTTACGCCATTGCCTCCAACCATTACCACCGGTTTTAGAGAGTGAGCAAGTCCTCGCAAAAAACGAACTTGTGAAGTTGATAGTTTCATGGCTACCTCAAAATGACTGACGATTAAATCGCTAACACAACGACTTTGAATAAATTGAATCGGTTATTCTATCGCATCACCAGCTTACGTTATAATCCTTTTAGTGTTTTAGTATGATTTGGAGTGAAAATGGGTCGCAGTAAGAGCAGTAACAAATGGTTACGCGAACATTTTGATGATCCTTTTGTCAAAAAAGCTCAGTTCGAAGGTCGGCGCTCAAGAGCCACATTTAAGTTGGATGAAATAGACCTCAAGGACAAACTGTTCAAAAAAGGCGGCTGTGTGGTTGATTTGGGTGCCGCTCCAGGTGGATGGTCAGAGTTGGCGATTGAAAGAGTAGGTGATGAAGGTAGAGTGTTTGCGCTTGATATTCTTCCTATGGACGCGATTGCAGGGGTTGAATTTATCCAAGGCGATTTTCGTGAAGAGGCGGTGATGGATCAGCTCCTAAATTTAATGAAAGGAGCCCGAGCAGACCTTGTTTTATCCGATATGGCCCCCAATATAAGTGGAATGAGCTCTGTCGATCAGCCAAGAGCTATGTATTTAGTGGAACTTGCGCTTGATTTGGCCCGTCAGGTATTGAAAAAGAACGGTGCTTTTTTGGTGAAAATCTTCCAAGGAGAAGGATTTGATCCATACTTAGCTGAAGTGAGGCGATTATTTACCACGGTAAAAATCAGAAAACCAGAGGCTTCTCGCGCTCGTTCGCGGGAGGTTTATATTTTGGCGCTTGGCTTTAAAGGTGAAAACTGAGCGTATTAAAGGTTTGAGAGGTTAGACTCTCGTTGTAATGTGTTACGTTTAAATGATTGTTGTAAGCGGTCGCTAAAGCCATAATGCAGCAATGTCGAACGGATGCTGGCTAAACCGCGTATTTGAAAGAGGTCGTTAGATTGAACGATATGGCAAAAAATTTAATGTTATGGGCGATTATCGCCGTAGTTTTGGTGTCTCTATTTAATAGTTTGTCGCCGACCCAAACCACTGCACAAGAATACACTTACAATCAATTGTTGAGTGATTTAGAGCGTGGTCGAGTTGAATCCGCCAAAATGGGTATTGAGGCCATTAAAGTAAGATTGCGTGGAGAGGGTGAGCGCGAAGCGATAATTCCTCCGGGTGCGCATGAACGTTTGGTTGAGCGCTTAGAGCAAAGTGGCGTTACCGTAACGGGTGAAAAGCGCGATGATGGTAGCTCTATTTGGAGTATGGTGCTGTATTTCCTGCCTACATTACTCATCATAGGTTTTTGGGTCTTTATGCTGCGCCAAATGCAAGGCGGTGGTGGTAAAGGCGCCATGTCTTTTGGTAAGAGTAAAGCCAGATTAATGGGTGAAGACCAAATTAAAACCACTTTTGCTGATGTTGCAGGGGTTGAAGAAGCCAAAGAAGAAGTTGAAGAATTGGTCGACTTTTTAAGAGATCCAGGTAAGTTTCAGAAGCTTGGTGGAAAAATTCCTCGTGGCGTATTGATGGTAGGCCCTCCGGGTACCGGAAAAACTTTACTCGCTAAAGCGATCGCAGGTGAAGCCCGAGTTCCATTTTTTACCATTTCAGGTTCAGATTTTGTTGAAATGTTTGTCGGTGTGGGTGCTTCACGTGTTCGTGATATGTTCGACCAAGCCAAAAAACATGCTCCTTGCATTATATTCATTGATGAGATTGACGCAGTTGGAAGACACCGTGGAGCAGGCCTTGGTGGAGGGCACGATGAGCGCGAACAAACCTTAAACCAATTGCTTGTAGAAATGGATGGTTTTGAAGGTGGTGAAGGTGTGATTGTGATTGCCGCGACCAACCGCCCCGATGTGCTTGATCCTGCATTGCTTCGTCCTGGCCGTTTCGATCGCCAAGTGGTGGTTGGATTGCCTGATATTCGTGGACGAGAGCAAATTCTAAAAGTGCATATGCGTAAAGTGCCTGTAGGTGATGATGTTGATGCACAAGTGATTGCTCGTGGTACACCCGGTTTTTCGGGTGCTGATTTGGCAAACCTAGTTAACGAAGCCGCTCTTTTTGCCGCTAGAGCGAATCGCCGAATGGTATCGATGGAAGAGTTTGAAAAAGCCAAAGATAAAATCATGATGGGAACTGAACGTAAATCAATGGTGATGAGCGAAGAAGAAAAGCTCAATACTGCTTATCATGAAGCAGGACACGCCATTGTTGGACGTTTAGTGCCAAAGCATGATCCAGTCTATAAAGTCAGTATCATTCCACGAGGGCGCGCATTAGGTGTGACTATGTATTTACCAGAGGAAGATAAGTACAGTCAAAGCAAAGAACAGCTTGAAAGTATGTTGAGCTCTTTGTATGGCGGGCGAATTGCCGAAGAAATTATCAATGGTAAAGACGGTGTGACTACGGGCGCTTCTAATGACATTCAACGTGCCACTGAGTTAGCGCGTAACATGGTGACTCATTATGGTTTATCTGATCTGGGTCCTATGAATTTTGCCGAAGATGAAGGCGAAGTGTTTTTAGGTCGTTCGGTCACTCAACATAAGAATGTATCTGATGAGACCGCTACCGCAATCGATAAAGAGATCAAAGCAATTATTGATCGCAATTATCAGCGTGCAGAAAAACTACTTAATGAAAATTTAGATAAACTTCACGCTATGGCTAAAGCGCTTATGAAGTACGAAACCATTGATGCCAAACAAATTGACGACATCATGGATAACAAAGAACCGAGAGAGCCAGATGGTTGGTCATCAACTTCGAAAAATAAAGATGATTCTGATAACGGTTCAAGTAAAAAAGGTTCTTCTCAAGCAGGCCCTGTTGGAGGTCCTGCATGTTACCAAGGGAAAGATATGCTAGCCGCACACAAAAA
>JBFHSP010000049.1:0-16525 GCA_041591085.1 Kangiellaceae bacterium
GTTGCAGCAATCGACAGCTCTAAAAACTTAGCGGATTTTTCGCAAAAGAACTCTCAAGTTGAAATTGCAGCACCGGGCGTAGACGTATACTCAACTTACCCAACCGGTACTGGAACTGTGGTTGAACTCAGTGTTGGTAGTACAGGCTACAGCGTTAACGGAATGGAAAACACCGGTAGTGCGAGCGGCGCTTTATATAACTTCGGAACCGGTGAAGCATTAAATTCTGGTGCTTCAGGCAAAGTGTGTTTAATTCAACGCGGTAATATTTCTTTCCACGACAAAGTGAAAAACTGTCAAGACAGCGGTGGAGTTGGCGCGGTTATTTATAACAATGCAGCGGGTTCTTTTGGTGGTACTTTAGGTACTTCTAACCAAACCACTATTCCAGCAGTTACAGCCACTGATACCGATGGCGCAGCCATGCTTGGTCAAGTGGGTCAAACAGCTGCTATTAATATTGGCTCTGGTAACTACGGTATGATGAGCGGAACCTCTATGGCTTCTCCTCATGTTGCTGGTGTTGCTACGTTAGTTTGGTCACATCACCCAAGCTGTACTGCACAGCAAATTCGTAACGTTTTAAACACTACTGCACAAGACTTAGGAACTGCAGGTCGTGACGTTAAATTCGGTTACGGCTTAGTTCAAACTAAAGACGCTATCGATTACATTACAGCTAATGGCTGTGATGGAAACGGCAATGGCGGCGGTGGTACTGAACCACCAGTTGAACCACCAGTAGGTGATAACGTTTTACAAAATGGTGTTGCAAAAACCAATCTTTCTGGTGCGCAAGGTTCAGAGCAGTTCTTCACTCTAGAAGTACCAGCTGGCGCGACAGATTTATCATTCGTTATGAATGGTGGTTCTGGTGATGCAGACTTATATGTGAAATTTGGTTCACAACCGACCACTGCAAGCTATGATTGCCGTCCATACAAATCAGGTAACGCAGAAACTTGTACTATCAGCAACGTTCAAGCCGGTACTTACCATGTAATGGTTCGCGCTTACTCTGCTTACTCTGGCGTAAGTGTTACTGGAAGCTTCACTGAGGCATCTGGTGGTGGCGGTGGCGCTACAGGCGGTTCGGCAAACTTGAGTAATTTGTCTGGTGCGCGTCGTGCTTGGGATCACTACACAGTAGAAATCCCAGCAGGTATGTCTAGCTTAACTGTCACTATGTCAGGTGGTTCTGGAGATGCTGACCTATACGTTCGTAAAGCCGCTCAACCTACTACTTCAAGCTATGACTGCCGTCCTTACAAAGGTGGCAACAATGAAGAGTGTACTTTTACCAACCCAGAGTCAGGTACTTGGTACATTTCCATTCGTGGCTACTCTTCTTATTCAGGCGTTAACTTAAACGTTGAATGGAAGCCGTAAGACTTACTCGTCTTGAGAGAAAAGCGACCTTCGGGTCGCTTTTTTGTTTTCTGCGGTGAATTAAAGTGTCTACTTATTTATGGGTATTTTTAACATCTCATAAAAGAGATGATTGGTAGTAGATCCGACATTGCCATCAGTTGTCTAAAAATCAAACTCAAAGTTAAAGCTTTATACGCATTAAAAATCAGTAGGATAGGCTCTTAATTTAAAACATCCTTGCATAAGTTGTTTTGGCGGAATGTAGCGAATGCTTTTTTTTATTTTGAGATGTGAATATTTACACTACTAAGATGTAACAGTTTGTGCCAATTTTTTGATACCTGCGAGTCAGGTAGGACTATTTTGTTAATTGATAAACAGAGGCACAATTATGAAAAACAAAACCGCCAAACTGTTTATGACGACTTTGATTGCCGGATCAGTATCGGCAGTGTTGGCTCAGTCGCCATATGACTTAAATCAGGCAAAAGAAAAACAAGCTGCAACTCAGGACCAAGCAGCCACTCAAACCTCAGGACGATACATCATCAAGTTTAAGGACAGCGCTAACTTCGCAACTCAAGCTGCTAATGGTCAAATGAAGTTTACTTCACAGGCGCACCAACTTTTAAAAAGCAGCAATGCTGTGATTAAAAGAGAATTACCCAATCAAGGTGCAATTGCAGCTGAGTTATCAGCAAAATCATTGGCCGCAATTAAAGGTAACAGTAACGTCGAGTACGTTGAAGTTGATCCAATTCGTGAGTTGCAAGCTGAAAGTACTCCTTACGGAATTGGAATGGTTCAGGCTAATCAAGTCAGCGACTCTCTAACTGGCAATATGAAAGTATGTATTGTTGACACTGGGTACGATATAAACCATGAAGACCTTATTTCGAATGGCGTTACCGGTAACGACAATGATGGTAACGGTAATGACACTGGTAATTGGTATAACGATGGCCATGGTCACGGAACTCACGTAGCAGGAACTATTTCTGCACTGGGCGGTAACAGCAAAGGTGTTGTAGGCGTTAACCCAAGTGGTTTACTAGGATTGCACATTATCAAAGTGTTCAATGATTCAGGAAGCTGGGCTTACGGATCTGATTTAGTCGCTGCGGTTAATCAATGTGTAAATGCAGGCTCAAAAGTGATCAGCATGAGTCTAGGCGGTAGCGGAAGCTCAACCACTGAGCGAAATGCATTTATTAGCGCAAATAATAACGGCGTTTTATCAATAGCAGCGGCTGGAAACTCAGGTAACTCAAGTCTTTCTTACCCTGCTTCTTATGATGAAGTGATGTCGGTTGCGGCGGTAAACTCAAGTGGAACTCGTGCCAGCTTCTCTCAATACAATTCGCAAGTTGAAATATCAGCTCCTGGCGTTAGTGTAAACTCTACCCTTCCAGGTAATAGTTATGCTTCGTGGGATGGTACTTCAATGGCAACCCCTCATGTGTCGGGTGTTGCAGCGTTAGTTTGGAGTCACTATCCAAGCTGTTCACCAACTCAAATTCGTAATGCAATGAACAACACTGCCGAAGATCGCGGATCAGCAGGTCGTGATAATTATTACGGCTACGGTATTGTTAAAGCCAAAGCGGCATTTGATTACTTAGCATCAGGTTGTGATGGCGGCGGCACTCCACCTCCACCACCTCCAGGAGATAACACCCTCACTAACGGTGTTGCCAAAACCAACCTTTCTGGCGCACAAGGTTCTGAGCAATTCTTTACCCTTGATGTACCAGCCGGTGCTTCTGGATTGTCATTTGTAATGTCTGGTGGTTCAGGTGATGGCGATATGTACGTTCGTTTTGGTTCGGCACCAACTACATCTAGCTATGATTGCCGTCCTTACTTAAACGGTAATAACGAAACCTGTTCAATTTCTAACGTTCAAGCAGGTACTTACCATGTCATGATTCGTGGTTATACCTCATTCTCTGGCACATCTTTAGTAGGTTCATTCACTGAAGGCGGTGGCGGAAATGTTGGCGGTACTTTTGAGAAAACCAACCTATCAGGTAGTCGACGTTCGTGGAAACACTATAGCGTTGAAATACCTGCGGGAATGGCAAGCTTTAACGTAGATATGTTTGGCGGATCGGGCGATGCAGACTTATATGTTCGTCGCGGCGCTCAGCCATCGACTTCTACTTATGACTGTCGTCCTTATGCCAACGGTAATACCGAAAACTGTAACTTTAATAATCCACAAGCTGGCACTTGGTACATCAGTGTGCGTGGATATAGTGCCTACTCAGGCGTAAATATTGACGCAGAATGGAAACCATAAACATTTAATCGTCAAAACCTCTAAAACCGGCTGTCATGGCCGGTTTTTTTGTTTTGGCAAAATTGGCCGGTTTTTTTCTAGATGTAGTGCCCGTTAGAAAATAACTGCCGATATATAGGTATTTAATTTAAGAAGAGCCATGACCAAAAAAAACTATTCCAGCAAATTTGAATAGACGCTTTAGCGAAGCCTATTTAAACCGCTGAATAAGGTTGAATTGGGGCTTTGAACCACCTATAATTTGCCCGAATTTCAAAATGTAATTGATAATGATTCTCAGTTACATTAATTGGCTTGAAAGCTTTTTAGGTAAATAGATATGACGCAGGTCATGACTAGAAAAAATAAGTCAGCGGCATATCGAATTGTTATCATTCAATTTGCAGTGCTAGTCACTGCTGCTGTGATAACGTTGTTTTGGGGAAGTCACTTTTCTTGGTCACTACTGGTTGGTGGCCTCGTCGCTATCATCCCTCATCTCTTATTTACGATTAAAGCGTTTCAGTATTCTGGAGCACAAGCCGCTAAGCAAGTAATGCGTTCGTTTTATATTGGAGAAGCAATTAAGTTTTTTTCAATGATCGTATTGTTTGTAGTTATGTTTCTGTTTTTGCCGGTATTGGCAAAAGCAAGTTTGTTAGGTTTTGTTTTAGCCATGAGTGTGCAGTTTTTTGCTCCTCTCATCGTTAAAACCAGTTAGCTAAAGTTAAACGAAACTAATTTGTTTAACTCATGCGATAACTCACAATTCGGAAGAGAATAATGAGCGCAGAAAGCAGTTCGGGTTATATCAAGCATCACTTACAAAATTTACAAGTATGTTCAACTGATCAAGGTTGGGTTTGGAACTCAATGGAAAACATGGAGTGCCAAGGTAATTTTTGGACCTTTAATGTTGATACCATCTTTTTCTCGGTATTGTTGGGTGTCATGTTTTTATGGTTATTCCGTACAGTCGCTAAAAAAGCGACTCAAGGTACTCCAGGTAAACTTCAAGCATTTGTTGAGTTGATTTATGACTTTGTTGACTCAAATGTGAAAGATACCTTTCATGGCAAGAGCAATTTAATTGCACCGCTCGCTATGTCTGTGTTTGTTTGGGTATTCTTAATGAATACCATGGACTTGATACCAGTAGACTGGTTACCAGAATTGGCTGCGCTTATGGGCATCAACTATCTTAAAGTTGTACCCACCACAGACGTCAACGCAACGTTTGCGATGTCTCTATCGGTATTTGTTTTAATCGTATTCTTTAGTATTAAAATTAAAGGCATCGGCGGATTCACTAAAGAGCTGACCCTTAATCCTTTTAATCATTGGGCGGCGATCCCCTTCAACTTTATGTTAGAAGGTGTTGCACTACTAGCTAAACCTGTTTCGTTGTCTCTTCGTTTATTCGGCAACATGTACGCCGGTGAGCTTATCTTTATTCTAATTGCACTGATGTATGCGGGCACTTTTGACAGCGCCGGTGGCGCAGCATTGGGTGTGTTTGGCGCGTTATTGCATTTCGTATGGGCTGTTTTCCACATTCTGGTAATCGGTCTACAAGCATTTATCTTTATGATGTTAACTGTGGTTTACCTCAGCTTAGCGCATGAAGATCACTAGTTTTTAATTTCAACTTTAATTTTTAAACAATCAATACTCTTTAGTAGGAGAAAATAATGGAAACAGTAATCGGTTTTACCGCAATTGCAGTAGCTCTTTTAATCGGTTTGGGCGCCCTAGGTGTTGGTATCGGTATGGGTCTTTTAGGTGGTAAGTTTCTTGAAAGTGCTGCTCGTCAACCAGAATTAGCACCAATGCTTCAAGTTAAAATGTTCATCGTGGTTGGCTTACTTGATGCGGTTGCGATGATCGGTGTTGGTATTGCGTTATTCTTCACCTTTGCAAACCCTTTTGTTGGTCAACTACAAGCAATTGCTGGTTAAGAATTACTCCATCGTCCGTTTAATAAGACATTAGAGGAGTTTTAACGTGGAACCTAATGCAACTTTAATTGTTCAATCAATCGCGATGATCGCGTTTGTTTGGTTCACAATGAAATTCGTTTGGCCCTTGCTTGAAACTGCAATTACTGAGCGTCAAAACAAGATCGCAGAAGGCTTAGCAGCTTCTGAAAAAGGTATTCATGATCTTGAGTTGGCTAAAGAAAGTGCAGTTAATACGCTTAAAGAAGCGAAATCTCAAGCAGCGGAGCTGATCGACTCGGCTAAAAAACGTCATAGCGAAATCGTAGATTCAGCTAAAGATGACGCTCGAGCTGAAGCAGAGAAAATTTTAAATGGTGCTAGAGCAGAAATTGAACGAGAAGTTAACCGTGCACGAGAGCAATTAAGAGCACAGTTAGGTTCTTTGGCAGTTGCTGGCGCTGAAAAAATTCTTGAGCGAAACATTGACGCTTCAGCACAAAGCGACATCGTTGAGAAGCTCGTTGCAGAACTTTAATGAGGGTGGACCATGGCTGAATTTACCACAGTAGCAAGACCCTATGCCAAAGCGGCATTTGAGTTCGCTATAGCGGCAAATGCTTTGCAAAATTGGTCTGATATGGTTGGGTTTGCTGCAGCGGTAGTTGCAGACTCGCAAATGCAGAGTTTACTCACCAGTCCACACCTAACTGCCGAGCAGCAACAAGATGCAATGCTGAAAGTTTGCGAAGGCAAACTAGACGCAGAAGGACAAAACTTTATTAAGTTATTGTCCGCCAATCACCGCTTATTAGCTTTACCGACAATTTCAAATATTTTCAATCATTTGAAAGCTGAGTTTGAAAAAACCATCGAAGCCGAAGTGACTTCTGCTTCAGAGCTGTCAGTAGAGCAACAAGATAAGCTTTGTCAAAAGCTGTCTTCTAGATTAGGTCGTCAAGTCAAAATCAACGTGAGTGTTGATTCCAAGTTATTGGGTGGCTTGATAATTAAAGCTGAAGATATGGTCATTGACGGTTCAGTGCGCGGAAAGCTCGCTAAATTGTCAGAGACGCTGAAAGTATAAAAAGGAATCCAGAGCATGAGCATGCAACTGAATCCATCAGAGATCAGCGAGTTAATTAAACAACGTATCAGTGAATTTACGGTTGTTTCTGAAGCTCGTAACGAAGGTACTATCGTCAGCGTATCTGACGGTATTTTAAAAATTCATGGCCTTGCAGACGTAATGCAAGGTGAAATGATCGAACTGCCTGAAGGTCGATACGGTCTTGCACTTAACCTTGAGCGTGACTCAGTTGGTGCGGTTGTACTTGGCGATTATTCAGGTATTGTTGAAGGTCAAAAAGCAAAGTGTACAGGTCGTATCCTAGAAGTTCCGACCGGAGAAGCTTTGTTAGGTCGTGTTGTTGACGCATTAGGCCATCCTATTGACGGAAAAGGTCCAATCGAAGGCGCTACTTATTCTCCAGTAGAAAAAGTGGCTCCAGGTGTTATTTCACGTCAATCAGTATCTCAACCAGTTCAAACCGGTATCAAATCAATTGACGCGATGATCCCAGTTGGTCGTGGTCAACGTGAATTAATCATCGGTGACCGTCAAACTGGTAAAACCGCTATTGCGATTGACGCTATCATCAACCAAAAAGGTACTGGCGTTAAATGTGTGTATGTTGCTGTCGGTCAAAAAGCATCGACCATTGCTAACATCGTTCGCAAATTAGAAGAGCACGGCGCAATGGCTCATACCATTGTTGTTGCAGCAGCCGCTTCTGACTCAGCAGCACTTCAATACATTGCTCCTTTTTCAGGTTGCTCAATGGGCGAATATTTCCGTGACCGTGGTGAAGATGCCTTAATCGTTTATGATGATTTGACTAAACAAGCTTGGGCTTATCGTCAAATTTCATTATTACTTCGTCGTCCACCAGGACGTGAAGCTTACCCTGGTGATGTCTTCTACTTACACTCACGTTTACTAGAGCGTGCTGCTCGTATCAATGCAGAACATGTAGAAAAAATTACTAATGGCGAAGTTAAAGGTCAAACGGGTTCTTTAACTGCATTACCTATTATCGAAACTCAAGCAGGTGACGTATCGGCTTTCGTACCGACCAATGTTATCTCTATCACCGATGGTCAGATCTTCTTAGAAACTGACTTATTTAACTCAGGTATTCGTCCTGCGGTTAATGCCGGTCTTTCGGTATCTCGTGTAGGTGGTGCTGCCCAAACTAAAATTATCAAAAAGTTAGGTGGTGGTATTCGTTTAGCACTTGCGCAATATCGTGAACTTGCGGCGTTTGCTCAGTTTGCTTCTGATCTTGATGAAGCAACCAGAGCGCAGTTAGAGCACGGTCAACGCGTAACTGAGCTGATGAAACAATCACAGTACTCGCCAATGTCTGTAGCTGAAATGGGTGTTTCACTTTATGCTGCAGAAAAAGGTCATTTAAAAGATATTACTTTAGACAAGATTGGTGATTTTGAATCAGCGTTGATTGATTACATGAACAATCAACAAAAAGCCTTGATGGATGAAATCAATGCAAAGTGTGACTACAACGACGATGTAGCCGCTAAGCTTGAAGAGGCCATCACTAAATTCAAATCAACTCAAACTTGGTAGTTAAGATGGGAGAGTTACCCCTCTCCTTTTCGAACCTAAACAGAGTAATAGGAAAGTAAAATGGCCGGCGCTAAAGAGATTAGAACTAAAATTGGGAGTATCAAAAACACCCAAAAGATCACCTCTGCCATGGAAATGGTTGCAGCCAGTAAAATGCGTAAAGCACAAGAACGCATGGCAGCAACTCGTCCTTATGCCAAACGCATTCGAAGTGTAATTGGTCACTTAGCTCATGGTAATACTGAGTACCAACACGCTTTTATGAAAGAGCGCGAAGTAAAACGAGTCGGTTACATTATCGTTTCTACAGACCGTGGTTTATGTGGCGGCTTAAACATTAACTTGTTTAAAGCAGCTATCCGTTCAATGAAAGAATGGAATGACCAAGGTGTAGAAATCGATTTGTGTTTAATCGGTTCAAAAGCTTTAAGCTTTTTCAAACGATTTGGCGGAAACGTAGTGGCACAGAAGGTCCAATTAGGTGACACTCCACAAGTCGCTGATTTGATTGGTGCAGTTAAAGTTATGTTAAGCGCGTATAACGAAGGTCGAATTGACCGTTTGTTTATGGCGCAAAATGACTTTGTAAACACCATGACTCAGCAGCCCACGGTTAATCAACTTTTACCGATAGTTCCAAGTGATGACGACAAGCTCACTCATCGTTGGGATTACATTTACGAGCCAGATGCGAAAGCACTGCTTGAAGTATTGTTAACACGTTATATTGAATCTCAAGTATATCAAGGTGTTGTAGATAACCTTGCGTGTGAGCAAGCCGCTCGAATGGTTGCGATGAAAGCCGCATCAGATAATGCCGGTGATTTGATTAATGAACTGCAATTGATTTATAACAAGGCGCGTCAAGCTGCAATCACTCAGGAGCTTTCTGAGATTGTTGCGGGTGCGGCTGCCGTATAGATCAGCGAACGAATTAAAATTGTAAAGAGGACTGTGATATGAGCAGTGGTAACATTGTTGAAATTATCGGCGCGGTAATCGACGTAGAATTTCCCCGCGACAATGTACCTAAGGTATATGACGCCTTGAACGTAGACGGAAGTCCAATCGTTCTTGAGGTTCAGCAACAACTCGGTGACGGTGTTGTGCGTTGTATTGCCATGGGTTCATCAGATGGAATGAAACGTGGTTTAACAGTGAACAATACTGGTAAGCCAATCCAAGTACCGGTAGGTAAAGAGACCTTAGGTCGAATCATGGATGTTTTAGGTAATCCAATTGACGAGAAAGGCCCAATCGGTGAACAAGAAAGAATGTCAATTCACCGTAAAGCACCTTCTTATGAAGAGCAAGCTGCAACCAACGAGCTATTAGAAACCGGTATCAAGGTTATCGACTTAGTTTGTCCATTTGCTAAAGGTGGTAAAGTAGGTCTATTCGGTGGTGCCGGTGTTGGTAAAACCGTAAACATGATGGAGCTTATCCGTAACATCGCAATTGAGCACAGCGGATATTCAGTATTTGCTGGAGTGGGTGAGCGTACTCGTGAAGGTAATGACTTCTATCATGAAATGACAGACTCAAACGTTATCGACAAAGTATCATTAGTATACGGTCAGATGAATGAGCCTCCAGGAAACAGGCTTCGTGTTGCATTGACTGGCTTAACCATGGCAGAAAAATTCCGTGATGAAGGTCGAGATGTATTATTGTTCATCGATAATATCTATCGTTATACCTTAGCGGGAACTGAAGTATCTGCACTTTTAGGTCGTATGCCATCAGCGGTAGGTTATCAGTCTACTCTTGCTGAAGAAATGGGTGTACTTCAAGAGCGTATTACTTCTACTAAGACTGGGTCGATCACTTCGATTCAAGCGGTATATGTACCTGCCGATGACTTAACTGATCCATCGCCAGCCACCACTTTCGCTCACTTAGATGCAACAGTTGTATTATCTCGTCAAATCGCTGAGTTAGGTATTTACCCTGCGGTTGACCCACTCGACTCTACATCACGTCAGCTCGATCCTTTAGTTATAGGACAAGAGCACTATGACGTAGCGCGTGGAGTTCAGTCTGTATTACAGCGTTATAAAGAGTTGAAAGACATCATCGCAATTTTAGGTATGGATGAGTTAAGCGAAGAAGACAAGCAAGTGGTTGCACGTGCTCGTAAAATTCAAAAGTTCTTATCTCAACCTTTCTTCGTTGCTGAGGTATTTACTGGATCTCCAGGAAAATATGTTCCACTTAAAGAAACCATTAGTGGATTTAAAGGCATTTTGAACGGTGAATACGATCACTTACCAGAGCAAGCGTTCTATATGGTTGGTGGAATTGAAGAAGCTGTTGAAAAAGCGAAAAAAATATAATCCACTTGAGTGAGGGATGAAGACTATGCCATTTACATTTCATCTCGATATCGTCAGTGCCGAAGAAGAAATCTTCTCCGGCACAGTAGATATGCTGGTTGCTAATGGCGAGTTAGGTGAATTAGGTGTTGCTCCTGGCCATGCGCCGTTGCTAACTACTTTAAAACCAGGCTCGGTCAAAGTAATCAAGCATGGCGGCGAAGAAGAGTTTTTCTACGTTTCTGGCGGAATGCTAGAAGTTCAACCCCATGTGGTCACTGTATTAGCAGACTCTGCGGTACGAGCCCATGATGTTGACGAAGCCGCAGCTTTAGAAGCTCAAAAAGCAGCACAAGATGCAATGAAAGATCAAACATCTGAATTTGAATACTCTCGTGCCGCAACTGAATTAGCTGAAGCCGCAGCTCAATTAAAAACATTACGAGCTATCCGTAAAAAGTCTGCTCAATAATGTTTAAGACAGTTTGTAATTAAGGGAGCCTGTCTCCCTTTTTTGCGTTATGGTAGATTTGCAAGCAATTGTATTTTCGAAATAATTAGAGATTAGTAAAGGATATTAATATGGGTCTAAGTGTCGTTATTTTAGCCGCAGGACAAGGAACACGGATGCGTTCAAGGTTACCCAAAGTGTTGCATCCTATTGCTGGCAAGCCAATGCTCCAGCATGTGATCGATACTAGCAAAAGCTTACGAGCTGAAAGCCTTCATGTTATTTATGGTCATGGCGGTGAAGCCGTGCAAAAAGCTATCAATGAGGAAGGTATTAACTGGGTACTGCAAGCTGAGCAATTAGGCACTGGTCATGCTGTAAAGCAAGCCGCTCCCAATTTAAATGATGAAGACGATGTTTTAATCCTTTACGGTGATGTGCCTTTGATACATCAAGATACTTTAAAAGAGTTACTCGAAAATAAACCCAACAAAGGTATCGGTTTATTAACAGTTAAACTTGATGATCCAACTGGATATGGTCGAATTATTCGGAATGAAAATAATCAAGTGGTCGGTATTGTTGAGCAAAAGGACGCCTCACCAGAGCAACTCGATATCTGTGAAGTGAATACAGGAATTATGGCAGCTAACGGTAAGCAGCTAAAAGATTGGCTCAATCGCTTAGAAAATAACAATGCCCAGAAAGAATTTTATTTAACCGACATTATCGGATTTGCCGCAGCTGACAACGCACTAGTAATCACCGCATCTCCGCGTGACAAAATTGAAGTTGAAGGCGTTAATAATCGTCTACAACTTGCTACATTAGAGCGCGCCTACCAACATAACTGTGCTTTAGACTTAATGGTTGGCGGGGTTACAATGATTGATCCTTATCGATTTGATTTACGCGGTAAAGTCACAGCCAGCCAAGACGTATTAATCGATGTGAATGTGATTTTAGAAGGTCGAGTCATTTTAGAAGAAGGTGTTCAAATTGGCGCTAATTGTGTTCTTAAAGATTGCACCATTGGTGCTGGTTCCATTATTAAGCCGAATTCAATGATTGATGATGCCGTTATTGGGCAAAACTGTACGATTGGACCATTCGCTCGAATTCGTCCAGGAACTGAATTGGCCGATGATGCGCATATTGGAAACTTTGTTGAAGTTAAAAAGTCCAAGATTGGTTCTGGCAGTAAAGCCAATCATTTAGCTTATGTAGGTGATGCCATTGTTGGTGAAAAAGTAAATATTGGCGCTGGGACTATCACGTGTAACTACGATGGTGCCAATAAGTTTCAAACCATCATTGAAGATGAAGCTTTTATTGGTTCCGACACTCAGTTGGTAGCGCCGGTAAAAATTGGCAAAAGAGCCACTGTCGGTGCAGGTAGCACCATTACCAAAGATGTAGCCGATGATGCCCTTTGCATTACTCGAGTAAAACAGAAAGAAATTGAAAACTGGCAGCGACCAGTCAAGCAGCCTAAAGCATAAGATTAAGGAGAACAATCATGTGTGGTATCGTTGGTGCAGTAGCACAAAGGGATGTGGCAGAGATATTAGTCGAGGGTTTAAGAAGACTAGAATATCGCGGATATGACTCAGCCGGAGTTGCGATTATTTCTAATAATGAAATCGCTCGCGTTCGGCGTTTGGGTAAAGTTAAAGAATTGTCAGATGCGCTTGCCGTCAGTCCCATTAGTGGTGGAACGGGTATTGCTCATACGCGTTGGGCCACTCATGGAGAGCCCAGTGAAGTAAATGCGCACCCTCATGTGTCAGGTTCTGATATTGCGGTCGTACATAATGGCATTATCGAAAACCATGAAGCATTAAGAACCCGTCTTCAAGGTTTAGGATATACCTTTGTCTCAGGGACCGACACCGAAGTAATTGCCCATCTAGTCGCAGAAGAATTTAAGGCTTGTAACGATTTACTCACCGCGGTACAAAAATCCGTTAAGCAGCTTGAAGGTGCTTATGGTGCAGTGGTCATGCATCGTGAATTACCTGAGCAACTGATTGTTGCTCGTTCCGGTAGCCCTCTAGTCGTTGGGCGCGGTATTGGCGAAATGTTTGTTGCTTCCGATCAGCTTGCTTTACTTCCTGTAACACGTCAGTTCTTGTACCTCGAAGAAGGTGAAGTTGCACGAGTGACTCGTACCGATATTGAAATTTTTGATTCGGCAGATAACAAGTTAGATCGCCACTTTGAAGAGTCAACCATTCAGCATGATGCCGGTGATAAAGGTCCCTATCGTCATTATATGCTTAAAGAAATTTATGAGCAGCCCGATGCAATCGCCAATACCCTAGAAGGCAGAATTCTAAATGGCGATATTAATGATGAAGTTTTTGGCGTTAAAGCTAAAGGAATTTTTAAATCCTTAGAGGCTATTCAAATAGTTGCTTGTGGAACTTCTTATCATGCTGCAATGGTCGCTAAATATTGGTGTGAATCCATTGCTCAAGTTCCTTGTCAGGTCGAAATTGCGAGTGAATATCGTTATCGCAAGTCGGTTGTCCCAAAAAATGCTTTGTTTATTACTATTTCTCAGTCTGGCGAGACGGCAGATACTTTAGCTGCGCTTCGTTTAGCTAAAGAAATGGGCTTTATGTCGAGTTTGACCATTTGCAACGTACCCGGATCATCGCTTGTTCGTGAGTCTGATATGGCTTTTATGACTCGAGCTGGAGCTGAAATAGGTGTAGCAAGTACTAAAGCGTTCACCACTCAGTTAGTAGGTTTACTGATGTTGGTAACCTGCATCGCCAAGCATAAAGGTATAGCACCAAGTGAGATTAAGGCTTTGGTCCAAGCGTTAGAGGCTGCACCCGGTGAAATCAAACAAGCTTTAACATTAGACGCTGAAATTGAAAAATTAGCGGAAGATTTTAATGAGAAAAACCATTCCCTATTTTTAGGACGCGGTGAGCAATATCCTATCGCAATGGAAGGAGCATTAAAGCTTAAAGAAATCTCCTATATTCATGCAGAGGCGTATGCGGCTGGTGAGTTAAAGCATGGACCTTTAGCGCTTATCGATCATGAAATGCCGATTGTTGTAGTTGCTCCGCAAAATGAACTTTTAGAAAAATTAAAGTCGAATATGGAAGAAGTCCGTGCTCGTGGTGGTCAGTTGTACGTTTTTGCTGATGAATCTGCTGGATTTAAGCAAGAAGCCGGAGTCAAAGTAGTTCCTATGGTGTCTTCTTATTCAGTAACAGCCCCGATTATTTTTACCCTGCCGATGCAGTTGCTCAGTTATCACGTTGCTGTGATTAAAGGGACTGATGTTGATCAGCCTCGTAATTTAGCTAAGTCTGTAACGGTTGAATAGATTAGGAGAATTCATGAAAAAAACAATCAAAGCTTTGTTTTTCACGCTCACACTTTTGTCAGTAAGCAGTTTGTCGGCCATCGAGATTAAAGAAGGTGAGCACTATGATGTCGTTTCAGCTAAAGCAAGCGATAAAAAGGTCGTTTATGAGTACTTCAATTACGGTTGTCCTGGATGTTACAAAAGTGAAGCTCTAGTGTCCCAAATTAAAAGCTCTCTGCCCAAAGACGCAGCGCTAGAGCCGGTTCCATTTGAAAACCATGCCGGTTGGAAAATTTATGTAGAGGCTTTTTATATTGCTGAAATGTTGGGCATTTCTGAACAAGCTCATAAGGCTGTTTACCATCAAGTGCATGTGGAACGTAAAGCAATCACCAGTAAAGACCAGTTAAAAGAACTATTTGTAAAGTTAGGTGCTGATCCGGCAAAGTTTGACGGCGCAGCCAAATCATTCCAGTTAAATACCAAAGTCAGTCAAGGGCGAAAAGCAGCTATGTCTCACAAAGTGCTGTCTACCCCTACTTTTGTGGTAAATGGCAAATATCGCGTCAACGCGCGAGCATTTGGTTCTAATCAAGAACTGATTGACGCGATCAATCAACTTGTCAATATGTAATTTATTAAAGATAAGAAAATCGGGGGGATAACTCCCCCCTTTTCTATACTTTTTTACTTTCTTAACCAAACTTAATTTTTAAAAGCATCGTCTATTGTACTGCTTATAATGGAGGGTACTTTTAATGAAACAATCACTATTATCACTCGCTTTTTCTTTGAGTTTGCTGTCGACAGCGTCATCTGCCAACATTAATACCTGTGATATTGAGTTTAACTACGACTTAAACATTGATAATCAACAAGTGATTATTGCAAAGAAACAAAAAGAGTTAGTTAAGTTTTCAACCAGTAACGACTTGTATTTAGAAGGAACTAAACAAAGCTTAAATGCTGAGCAGCAAGAATTAGTTAATCAAATGGCAGATGGTTATAGAGCAATTGTCCCTTTAGTGGCAAATGTTGCAGCCGAAGCTGCAGAGTTAGGTATCAAGGCTGCTACATTAACCATGAACGCTTTATTTGCAGAAAATCCTGAGCTCAATCAAGAGTTTCTTACTAAATTAGACGGAATTTCTGAAAGGATTAAAGTGCATATCAATGAAACCACTTTAAATGGCAGCGCTTTTAGTGAAGACGGATTGGATCAAGAGCTAGAACAAGAAATAGAGTCTCTGGTTGAAAAGGCGATTACTGAATCAAGTCGTGGTCTTATAGCCAGTGCGCTTTCCGGTATTTTCAGCGGTGATGAACAAGAAATGAAAGATTTTGAGTTGCGAATGGAGATGTTTGAGCAAGATATCGAATCTCAAATAGAAGCTGAAGCAGCAAAAATCGAAATCGAAGCTGAAAAACTGTGTAATCAAGTCAAAAGTTTAGATGAAATTGAAACCAAACTCCAAAAAGTGCTTCCTGATTATTCCAAGTACAATCTAATTCGCGCAGAATAACTTTTAAGCCCAGATCTTTCTGGAGCCACGCCAACTTATCTCCTAAAATAGCCCTAGCAATCCTCTAGGGCTTCGTATGACAAAAAAGCAGGTTAAAAAACCACTTAAACATTTTTTAATTACCCTATTTATTCAAATAGTCAGTCGGTTTTCTTTTGCAATGACTCGACGATGCGGTAAAGCATTGGGTTATTTGTTATGGATAATGGGTGGGCGCTCAAAAAAAATCTCCGCTAAGAATATTGAGCTTTGCTTTCCAGAGAAACCTCTATTAGATCGTAACGATTTACTTAAACAGAGCTATCTTCATTCCGGTATGTTGGCTTTCGAATCCGCATGGATTTGGAAAGCTAGCAATGACGCGGTTCTTAGTAAAATTATCAAAGTCAATGGATACCAATTAATTGAAGGTGCACTCGCTAAAGGCAATGGTTTAATTTTAACCGGACCGCATTTAGGAAACTGGGAGGCTTTATTAACATGGGGCGGCATTAACCTACCCTCCTCCGTTGTTTATCGGATGCCAAAGATAGAAGAAATGGATGAGCTACTACGAGAAGCACGTTTAAAGTCAGGTGTTGAACTTATTTTAGGTGAACGCCAAGGCGTTAGAGCCATGCTTAAGAAATTAAAGCAAGGCGAAGTGTTTATGGTGTTATCCGATCA
>JBFHSP010000050.1:0-16361 GCA_041591085.1 Kangiellaceae bacterium
CAATTGGCGGGAAAAGCCATTTTTATTCCGGACTTCCTGTCCTTCACCCTTCGGGCCAGCTAAAGCTGTTCAAATTCGTTCCTGACGAATTTGTCGGGTATTTTTGTGGCATTCAAAAATACCCTCGCTTAGTAGCGAAACACGATATAAATCACTTAGTCGATGCTTAGTTTAAAAACAAAACTCCGAGATGAAATCATGTCAGCTCTTTGTCTAATCCGACCCACAATGGTCGAAGTAAAGTTTGATTAAAACACTGGATTTCATATTAAGTGCAAAATGACAAAAAACTGTAACTTTTATCTAACACACTATTCAATAACTGTTTACCGATTTTTTCCCCAACTAAACGAAACGCCCGCACCAATAAAAAATATCACACTCATAATGATCAATAACAAAATATGATATTGCACTTCATATAAAGTTGCGCCTTCTGTCATAACTTTACGCGCGGCTTGAACTAAATGGGTCAGAGGTAAAAAGTCAGCCATAATCACAATAGTTTTAGGAGCTCCTTCTAAACTAAACCATACACCCGATAAAAACATCATGGGCCAAGAAGCAAAGTTCAGTAAACCTCCTGTAAGTTCTTCGCTAGAGCTTCTGGCTGCGATTAATAAACCTAATGCGATTAAACTTAAAGTACCTAAACATAATATAATCAATAAAGTTAAGAGGCTACCAAGCACAGCAAAGTCAATTAAAAACCAAGTCGCTAAAAAAATAACTGACGAAATAGTCACTACAATAATGAAGCGCGAGGCAATTTGAGCGGCAACAAACTCGAATGAAGTAATAGGTGTTGCTTTTAATCGTTTTAAAACGCCACTTTTTCGGTAACGAACAATCACATAGCCTACACCGAATAAACAGCTGAACATTATATTCATGCCTAAAATACCTGGGATGACCCAGTCAACATAGTTAATTGCTCTGCCTTCAATGGTTTGCGATTGAGCTTTTGGAAATTTAGCAACGACCAATTGCTCAGCTAGATAGCCTTTGGGTGAGGTTGAGTTTACCCAATAAAATTGAGATGCAGGATCGAGCAGCAGATCAATTTGATGATGGGATACCTTTTTTAATATTTCATCCTTTTGATATGTGTTGGGCTGATAAAGTATAAAGTCAGTATATTTAATCGATTCTAATGTTTTGGGTAATGACTGGGCTACAACGCCAATTTTGAGTTCTGATTTTCCATCGCCTGAGAAAATAAAAGTAAATCCAAATATTAAAAGTAAAGGAAACGCGAGGTTCCAACTCAGTGATGCTCTATCACGCCAAAACTCGTGGTTTCGAGCTTTAAAAATCGCAAGAAATCGCTTCAATTGCATCGCTAGCTCCGTAACTCATGACCAGTGAGCTTCAAAAACAAATCATCTAGATTAGGGTTATCTATTTTAATCTTATCAATTGATACATTGTGTTGAATCAGCTGCTTTATTTCGGTTTCAATGGAGTCAGTAAACAGTTCTATAAATAATTCGGTTTCTTTGGCTCGTTGATTATTATTAAAATGTTGTAATACTTCAGGTGTTTTTGGCAATCGAATGACCGCTCCTTTAAAGTGTTCTGAAAGCAAAGCCTCAGGACTCCCTCTTGCAATAATTTTGCCTTGATCCATTATCGCAATGTCATCACACAAAAATTCCGCTTCGTCCATATAATGGGTGGTCAAAACAATGGTGGTACCCGTTTCTTTTATACTTTTTATTAGATTCCAAAAGTTTCTGCGGGACTGAGGATCTAGGCCCGTCGTTGGCTCATCTAAAAAGAGAATTTCAGGATCATGAATCAAAGCTAGTGCGAGTAGCAGTCGTTGTCGTTGTCCTCCAGAAAGCTTTTTGGTGTCTTGGTGCAAAAAATCTTGCAAGTGACATTGCTGAATTAGTTCTTCTATTTTGTTTCTTGAACCATATAAATCGGCAAACATTTCCAATGACTCTTCTACTCGTATAAAGTCTTGAAGAGCGGTTTCTTGAAACTGAATCCCAATGTGTTGTTGTATTGATTTGTTTTTTGGCAGGCAAGGAAACTCAATAAATCCTGAGTCGGGAATAATTAAACCCTCAAGCATTTCTAGGGTGGTGGTTTTTCCTGCGCCATTAGGGCCAAGCAAGCCAAAGCACGATCCTTTTTTCACCTCAAAAGAAATAGCGTTTACGGCATTAAGTAACGCATAGGATTTTTTTAGGTTTGAAACAAAAATGGCGCTGTTGGGATCAACAGCGCCAGCATTTGAAGCTTTCAATTGACTTAAAAGTGGTAGGTTAGATTAACGAAAGCACCATCAAACTCTAAATCAGTTTTGAAATCATCTTCGTCGTCGAGTTCAAGATTAAATGTTCTAATTCCACCTTCTATGCCTAAGCCAAATGACGACTCATAACCCAGTACCATTGAGGTATCGGAAATCGTATTGCCAGAAGCGGAGATGTAATTCATGATGACACTAAAACTTAATCCCGAAAAAGGTAAATCAAACCGAGCTTTACCATAAAGCATTGGCAAGGTGCCATCGAGGGATTCATTGGCAAAATTACTTGGGTTTGCTGTTTCTGTAACATTTACAAATCCGTCAAATTGCCGACCGGTTAAACCGATATCTAAGTTGACCCAGTTATCTAAAATTTCGTAATACAAAGTATAATCGCGGTGTGAGAGATCAAACTCGGTATCCACACCTCCAGAAAAGGTTTGGCTTCCGAATGTTCCAGTGAAGGTACCGCTACCTTGAGAAGCCATGTCTTGAGTCGTAACCATAATATTGGGAATAATTGGAATTGGATGTTCGAATGCGATATACATTCCACTTTGGTTTTTATCATCGATATTAACATCTGAACCAATTTCTAGACTATCGGTCGAACCATTCGCAGCTGAACCAGAAAATTCTGGCTTCCAATTTCCGGCACCAACATAAATACCAAGCATATCAGCAAAGGACGTGGTACTCGCTAAAGCGGAAACAATTAGGCAAGGTAATATTTTTCGCATGGTAAACTCTCTATTTATAATTTGAACGACCGCATGATTATGGACGAATTTGGATAAAAAATCATTTATCAAGTTCAATATTTAAGATAAACGGTCAATGTCTAATGGTAAAATGAGACTTCTGCGGCATTTTTGCGCAAAATTTGCTTAATGCCGCATAAAAACTCGATTTAAAATATTACTTTAAAGCAATAATTGACCACCAATTATTATAGTTTTATTGATTTTTCAAACGCCGTCACACCCAGCGCACAATGAATCTTATCCGGTTGATAGAGCTTATTGCCTTTAACTACCAATCGTGCCGATCTTAAATGCTTTATGCTTTCAAGAGGATTATTTTTTAGGATGATCATATCGGCATCTTTGCCCGATTCGATAGAGCCGGTTTTCGCATCATTACCAACTACTTTAGCTGAATTGATCGTCGCAATTTTTATCACATCGATTGCCGGTATACCCGCCAATTCATACAATTCCAATTCTCTTAATAAAGTAAAGCCGCTAAAGTAATCAGTACCCGGAATAATAGGAACTCCTGCATCAAACAAAGCTTTGGTCATTTTTAGCATGGCATCACCGGCTGCATTATATGCTTTGTCGGTTGCTTCATCAGCAATATTCATGGTGGCTGTTTTTAAACCACGCTGAAATAAAGGCGGAAGATGATCGGCGATATCAACGTACTCAATATCTGTTTGCTTATTGCGCTTTAATAGTAGACTTCTAAAAGTTGAAACCGTTAAGTCAACCTCAATGTTTTTGTCCGATAGCTTTTTAATAAATGTTTGAACTGGCTTACTGCTTAAATCTAATTCTGAGGCTTTTTCTCCGAACAATGAAAACCGAAGTTGTTTGCGCGTGTCGAGTTGATCGCCGCCGAAAAAGTTTAAAAATAGCATGTTGATATGTTGTATTTCATCAAAGCCGGCATCAACAGCTTGCTCGGCCGACATAAATGCAGGAATGTGTCCACTCAAGCGCATGTTTTTAGAATGGATATACGTTGCTAATTGTTTAACCCAAGTGGGATCCATCGAGCTATAAGTTTTAATTTGGATATAGCCATTGTCAGCATACCAATCGATGGCTTTCTTGGCTTCTTCAATAGAGTCAACGGTAAAGCCAATACCACCAGAATATTCACTTTTTTTATCAATAAAGCCAGATTTGTAAATACGAGTACCCATTAAATCATTGTCGAAAAGTTTTTCTATCTCCTCCATATTGTTTGGACTGTTGCCAATGTCTCTTACACTAGTAACACCGTTGGCAATATAGTTGAAACCATCGGTTTTACTTAAGTGCCCATGCATATCCCATAATCCTGGAACTACCCAATGATCTTTAGCATCAATGGCTTTATATTTTTCTGGTAATGATAAGTTGTTACCAACAGCATTTATTTTGCCATCGATTATCAAAATATCTTGATTGGTGTTAACCGTATTATTAATAACATCAACTACATTTGCTTGTGAAATCAATATGGGGTAATCAAGGGTTTTGGTTAGTTCTAGAGTAAGCTGTTTATAATATTGCTCTTCTGCTAGCTTTAAATCTTTTTCAAGCAGAGTGTAGGTTTCCATTCCCCAGCCTTGGCGAATACCTTTGATAAAGCCGTTGCCCATTGAAAAAATGTAACCATCTTGATCAGTCCAAATAAACTCAGGATTAAAGTTTAGACCTTGTAGTGCGTGTAATATAACGGTTTGTTTGACACCATTTTGCTCTAGATCTTTTCGGGTTAACTCTTTCAATTGAACTTTACCTGACGGTAAGAGTTCGGCTTGATTAAAAGGGGTTTTTAATAACAATCGCACCAACATATCGCGGTTGAGTCCATCAACCGTAATATAAAACTTATTGTCTTTTAGGCGTTCTTCTCCATCGTCGGCTCGGCTTGTCCATTTGGCGACGCCATCATTTAAACTGAATGATTCATCGACCATTGCGCCAAAAGCAGAAACACCTTTTACGCTAATCGCAACCGGATATCCCTGTTTGTTGGTTTTATAGGATTCCATCATGGATACGCGGCGATTGTTCCAAGCCAGTGTTGTGCTTGAATTTATCGACTGAGGATCGGCTATCTCGGTAACCTGAGTCCCCATAAGCCCTTTATCGTTGTATAGCTCTAACGTGACAGTTTTAGAAGAGGCTAAAGCAGCCGTAGTTGCAAACAATAACAGCAGAACAGTGGATCTAAACATAGATGGCTCCCTTTTTTATAATTTTGGTTTTAATTTTTTCCTGATAATCCTAAACCAAAGTCTTATTAATAGCTATTATTCGGCTAAGTAACAGATCAAAGGTAATCGTGCCAACTCGCACTATTTCAACTATAATCAAATGACTCAGATTTAATGAAATATAGCGGGTCAATGCAATTTTTAACGATTATTCTTTTTGTTGCCATTTTTTCGGTACCAGGATGGAGTGAAGACAATAAGCGCGCGTTCAGCTATGACGATGTTAAAGCGCTAAAAGATGTTGATGCGACCGTTTGGGACTGGTCTGCAGATAAGCGAATTGCTTGGATCAAAGAGCAAATAGACATAGCTGCGAACAATGAGATAGAACGCTATCGCTATCAACGTATGTTATCAGGTAGTTTATTTTTTAGCGGTGATGCTGAAGCGTCAAAAAGTATTTGTTTAGGCGTACCTCCCTTCAAAGATGACTTCTATTATCGCTCTTGGTGTGTTGAAGCCAATCATACCGATCATCAGAGTTACATTGAATCAAAGCTTGAAATAGCGATGGATGCCGAGACCGCAGAGCGCTTTAATGTGGCAGTGGAAATACTTCTTGATGCTGGATGGCGGCAGTCGCAAAGTGGTGATATTGCAGCTGCATTTGCTGTTTATGAAAAAGCATTAAGTATTGCTCCAAAAGAAAATCGTGAGCTAACTTATTTGGCGATGTTTAACTTAGCCACTATGTATATTGTGCACGGTGATGAGGCCCTCATCAATAAAGGTCTTACATTATTAGACAATATTAAAAAAGAAAACAAAGAGTTATTAGCAAAAGCACGACTTGAAAATAATAAAGAGTCGGAAGCTATGAATATGTCAAATATTCTATTAGCTGACTTTAACTCAGGTATTGCTCATACATTACATCTATACTCATACCATAAGGCGCTTGAACATTTCGATCGTCTTATCGAGCAGCGCCAAGAGTATGAGCTAGAGGCTTTAAGTTTTGCCTCAATTGCTGCAGCTGAGCTTAATCAGCCGGAGCGTGTTGAAAAATATTTAGCGCAGTTAGGCGAGCGAAAAAGTGCTGATAAGGTTGTTGAAGGTTATTTAACCTGTTATCGAGATTTAGCTAAAAGAAAGTTTGAGATAAATCAGTCGATACAATCATGTTTTAATTTAGACCCTAATACGACGACCGAGGTAACGGTTGATATCTATAAGCGTATTTCTTCAATGCAAGGTTCTCCTGAAGAAGTTCAAGGGCTGCGAGAAATTTATAATTTATTTGTTAATACGATTGAACCAGAGCTGAAAAAGAAATCCTCATTAGCTGCTTCGAACGTTGAGCTCAAAAGGCTAGAAACGGAAACTCAATTAAAATCAGAAATACTAGAGAAGGAAAGAGCGCTTTTAACCGCAACGGCAAGTGAAAAGGATACACAACAAAAGCTTTTTGTTGCTATTTTTCTCGCTCTACTTTTGTTTTTGGCATTAATTTTTATGCAGCTAAGACAAAAGCGAAAACTTGCTGAACAGTTTAAACAAATGAGTTTGAAAGATGGACTGACCAAGTTAGGTAATCGGCGTTATTTTGAGCATAATATTGTCCGTGAACTTGCTTATATAAAGCGTCACCATAAATTTGATCATACATCCATGTTAGGTCTTTATATTTTTGACATTGATCATTTTAAGAAAATTAATGATCGTTATGGTCACGATGCCGGTGATGCAGTACTGATAGAGTTTAGTGATAGGATTAACCTGTCTATTCGCGAAACCGACTTGCTTATTCGTTGGGGCGGTGAGGAGTTTGTTTTTGTTGCGCGCGTTAAAACTGAGCAAGAAATTCTCGATTTGGCAAAACGCTTAGGTGATATGATCAAAAGCGAACCGTTTGAAATTCCTAACCATAATCCAATAACGGTTACTTGCACCATTGGGGTAGTTAAGTTTCCATTTTTTGAAGACGAGTCCTTAATTGTTCCTTGGCAACAGCTGGTCAGTTTGGCCGATATGGCCTTGTATCATGGAAAGCAGAAAAGAGATGGGTGGGTGTTGATTGAACCTGACAAGATAAGTCATCCTGATCAAGTGGGAATGCTGCTAACTAAACCTTTGCAAGAAGCGGTTGACGAACAATTGATTTCAATTAAAACTTCTTTCGATCAAAGTTAGCAAATAGATGTGGTGATTTACATCACCACATCCCATACATCATCGTTATGGATCCAGTCTCTATATTTCTCAGCACCGCCTCTGGCAGCCCAATCCGAATCAATGGTTAACCGAGAGCTGATCCCTCCACGTGGATTACACAGTAACACCATGCGCATGCGATCGGGTTCGTACACTTGGATTAAATGATCGTACATCACGTTAATGAGCCTTTCATAGGAGACAACAATATTTCTTAATTGATACACATATTGCTTCAGGGCTTTTAACTCAATGATCTTCTCTTTGGGGTAAAAAGTTAAATATACCGTGGCAAAATCGGGTTGTTCTTGCACCCCTAGAAATGTAAATTCCGGAATTTTTACTTTTATCTCATAAGCGCCATTAGAAGGGTTTGGTAGAGCTTTTAATATGCCCTTATCAATGGCTTCCCAAGTTTTAACGCTCACAATAAAGTCCTCTTATGCGATTGCTACGAAATAAGTATGGCCTAAACTTGTAGTTTAGCCGGTTAAAAGCGATAATGCCATCTAAACGTCTAGACGTCCATTTGTTTTTGGTACAAGTTGAGACAACATCATTGAGTAAACAGCATTTGAATCATCGGTATAACTATGGCTCTTAATAATTCTAACGCATCGACAATACAGGCCTCTAAATCAGAGGAAGTGTTAACCGACCTTTTAGAGCAACGGATTTTGCTGCTTGATGGCGCAATGGGAACCATGATCCAAGGATTTAATTTAACCGAGGCCGATTATCGTGGGGATCGTTTTAAAGATTGGCAAGGCGATTTAAAAGGCAATAACGACCTGTTAACACTGACACAGCCTGAAGTGATTGCTTCCATTCATAGGCAGTATTTAGAAGCCGGTGCCGATATTATTGAAACCAATACCTTTAATGCTAATGCCGCATCCATGTCGGACTATCAGATGGAAGAGCTAGTCAATGAGCTCAATTATGAAGCTGCACGGCTTGCGCGTTCGGTCTGTGATGAGTTTTCGGATAAACCACGATTTGTTGCCGGTATTTTAGGGCCTACTAATAAAACCGCGAGTTTATCGCCTGATGTGAATAATCCTGCCTTTCGAAATATCAGCTTTGATGAGCTGCGCGCTGATTATTTTAATGCGGCTAAAGCACTGGCAAACGGCGGTGCTGATATTTTGATGATAGAAACTATTTTCGATACCTTAAATGCTAAAGCGTGCGTATTTGCGGTATTGGAATTATTTGAAGAACTCGGTTATCGATTGCCGGTAATGATATCTGGCACCATAACCGACGCATCTGGAAGAACCTTAACAGGACAAACTGCTGCTGCTTTTTATCATTCGTTACGGCATATTAATCCCATTTCATTTGGACTTAATTGTGCATTAGGTGCAGATCAACTGCGTCCATATATTCAAGAACTTAGTCAAATCAGTAACGTTTACATCAGCGCGCATCCTAACGCAGGTTTGCCCAATGAATTTGGCGGTTACGATGAAACGGCTGAATCAATGGCTGAAAAAATTGCCGAGTGGTGTGAATCTGGGCTTATCAATATTGTAGGCGGTTGTTGCGGTACTTCGCCAAGACATATCGAAGCCATTGCTGCTGCAGTAAACAATAAAACCCCTCGGAAAATCCAACAACAAAAAATAAAGACTCATCTTTCTGGCTTAGAAGCTTTAACCATTGATGACAATTCGCTGTTCACTAATGTAGGCGAGCGCACCAATGTGACGGGATCGGCTCAATTTTTAAAACTGATCAAAGCAGAGCAATTTGAAACTGCACTATCGGTGGCCCGCCAACAAGTAGAGAATGGCGCTGCCATTATCGATATTAACATGGATGAAGGGATGCTTGACTCAAAGCAAGTCATGGTCCATTTCCTTAACTTAATAGCTTCAGAACCTGATATTTCAAAAGTGCCCATTATGCTCGATTCTTCCAAGTGGGAAGTGATAGAAGCGGGTTTAAAGTGTATTCAAGGAAAGGGCATTGTTAACTCTATTTCATTAAAAGAAGGAGAGATAAGTTTTATTGAACAAGCCAATAAAGTAAAAAAATATGGCGCTGCTGTGGTGGTTATGGCGTTTGATGAGCAAGGCCAAGCCGATACTTTTAAGAGAAAAATAGAGATTTGCGCTCGTGCTTATAAAATTTTAACAGAACAAGTGCAGTTTCCTGCAGAAGATATTATTTTTGATCCGAATGTGTTTGCAGTTGCGACCGGGCTAAAAGAACATAATCGTTACGCTATTGATTTTATTGAAGCGTGTAAATGGATTAAAGCCAATTTACCGTTTTCTCTCATTTCAGGAGGTATATCCAACTTATCTTTCTCGTTTCGTGGAAATAATCAAGTTCGCGAAGCGATGCATGCCGTATTTTTATACCATGCCATTCACAATGGGCTTGATATGGGTATCGTAAACGCCGGGCAACTTGCAGTGTATAGTGAAATAGAAAGTGATCTTAAACAGGCCTGTGAAGATGTTCTATTCGATAAACTCGATAATGCAACCGAGCAATTAATTGAACTGGCACAAAAGTATTCGAATGTAGTTTCCGATCCTAAAATAGACAAGGCAAAACTTGAATGGCGAAGTTGGCCTGTCAATAAAAGGTTAGAACATGCATTAATCAAAGGAATTGTCGATTATATCGATGAGGATGTGGAAGAGGCACGGAGAACATTTAGCAAAGCACTTGAGGTCATTGAAGGCCCACTCATGAGTGGCATGAATGTGGTTGGTGATTTATTTGGTAGTGGCCAAATGTTTTTGCCTCAAGTCGTAAAGTCAGCAAGGGTCATGAAAAAAGCGGTTTCATATTTAATGCCTTTTATGGAGCAAGAAAAATCTAAAGCGAGCTCAGCAGGTAAAATTTTGCTCGCAACCGTTAAAGGTGATGTTCATGATATAGGTAAGAATATTGTCGGTGTGGTCTTGCAATGTAACGGTTATGAAATTATTGACTTGGGGGTGATGGTTCCCGCAGAAAAAATTATTCAGACCGCATTAAAAGAGAGATGTGATGCTATTGGTTTGTCAGGATTGATTACGCCTTCTCTCGATGAAATGGTACATATTGCACAAGAAATGCAGAGGCTAAAGGTTAATCTTCCTTTATTAATTGGAGGTGCTACAACTTCGAGTATTCATACCGCAGTAAAAATTGATCCCAATTATGCTAATGCAGTGGTTCATATTCAAGATGCTTCTCGAGTCACTCATGTTGTAGCTAAGTTATTAAACCCTACGCAAAAAGAACAAACAGTAAACAATATCAAAGCGGAATATTCTGAAAAAAGAAAGCAACGATTAAATAAAAATACCGCAGCCAAGCTAAACGATTATGCCATTTGTTTGGCCAATAAATTTCAAACCGACTGGACTCAGTATCAACCAATTAAACCTTCTTTTACTGGAATTCGAGTATTTGAAAACTTTAACTTGAGTTATTTAATTGAGCGTATTGATTGGACGCCATTTTTTAGAACATGGGAATTAGCCGGTCGCTACCCAGAAATTCTTAACGATAAAGTGGTAGGAGAAAGCGCAAGCAAGCTCTTTGACGATGCGCAAACAATGCTTAAAACCATTGTGGAGGAAAAATGGTTAACCGCAAAAGCCGTTATTGGTTTTTATAAAGCCTCAGCAGAAGGTGATTCGGTTGTATTAACTGACAACAAGCAAGAAGTAGCAAAGTTACATTTTATTCGCCAACAATTGCCTAGAAATGAAGGTACTGCAAACTTATCACTTGCCGATTACATTGCGCCAGCTGACACAGGCGTCGAAGACTATATTGGACTCTTTGCGGTTACTGCTGGAATCGGAATCGAAGAACATCTAAAACGATTTGAACAGCAGCATGATGATTATCATGCCATTTTGCTTAAAGCATTGGCCGATAGATTAGCCGAAGCTTTTGCAGAAAAAATGCATGAGTTAGTTCGTAAAGATTTTTGGGGGTACGTACCTAACGAAAATTTAACCAATCAAGAACTGATTGCTGAAAAATATGTGGGTATTCGGCCTGCTCCTGGTTATCCTGCTTGCCCTGACCATTCAGAAAAAGCAACTATTTGGCACTTATTAAAGGTAAAGGAAGCTATTGGCATTGAATTGACTTCTTCTTTTGCCATGACACCTACCGCGTCGGTATCGGGGTATTATTTCTCTCATCCGCAGGCTCGGTATTTTGGAACAGGTAAAATCACTGATGATCAAGTCGAGAGTTATATGGTTCGTAAGAATGTCCCGCTAGAGCAAGCGAGAAGATGGTTGTCGCCTGTGTTGGCAAACGATTAACCTTAGAATTTTTATGAAGATTTAACTGTTGATTATTGCTAGTGTATTATTTAAATGGGAAGTAGACTTTAGGAAAAACTGATTGTCAGTAAAAGTGTTTAAATATGACAAAGCTAAGAGACCTTCCTGGGCTTGGACCTAAATCTGAACAGCAATTGATGGAAGTCAGTATTAAAACTCCTGAGCAGCTCAAATCAATAGGCGCGGTTGGAGCATTCTTATCATTTAAAAGGAAGTCTAATGCAAAAATCGAACTTAAACTTTTTATATGCTCTGGTAGGAGCTATTGAAGGAGAGCATTGGCTTAATGTGGCTCAAACAGAAAAAGGTCGACTTCTTATGGAACTTGAAGAATACGCTGAGTTAGAAGCAATGCTAAAAGAAGAGGGCGTTATTCAGAAGTAGCGATTTAGATTCGAGTAATTAAATGAGTTTATAAACCTTTCAAATTGAAAGTGTCGTTAACAGTATTAAAAATCAACAAGTATGAACATTTATGAAATACATTGTTTTTGGGATTCTTTCTATTGGATTATCGGCCTTTTTGTTCTTTATTCTAGCTAAATCGACTGAAATTGATGAAAGAGATTTTAAAGTTTTATCTGATCCTGTCCAATTAGAATATTCTTTTCCGGGTGCGTTGGAGGCAGAATGTGGTGTACTCAATGATAACGTCTTTAAATTGATCTCAAGAAGCAAATCATGCGAACAACATTCAGATTGCGCAGTGACTAGCTTTGGTTGTCCTTTCGGTTGTCAAACTGCAGTAAACAAAGCAACTATTGAAAATATTCGATTCGCGATTTCATCTTCCTGTTCTCAGTGTAAATATCGATGCCCTAATAATTTTTTTAGTACGATTTGTGTCAATAATCAGTGTGAGCTACAACGAATTGAAAAACCACCATTTTGAATTTTAAATCCATGAAAAAACGGTAATCAGAGTGAGATCTAATTACCGTTTTGAATACATTCTACTTTTGACAATTCTATTTTTAAACCGTAAAAAACTTAAGGCGTTTTTCCAATTTTTCCGCAAGCTGCTGCATATCAATGCTTTCTTGTGAAACTACTTTAAGTTGGCCTAAAGCGTCAGAAGAGCTTGTGCTAATTTGCTGTACGCCTTCATTGATATCTTCGGCTACCGAACTCTGCTGCTCAGTTGCCGTTGCGATTTGAGCGGTTCTGTCATTAATGTTATTGGCAGCTTCGTGAATTGAATCAAACTGCAAAATTGTTTGTTCTGCTTGTTTAACTAATTTTCCAACTAAATCATCACCGCGTTTCATGGCGACAACGCTGTTAGCCACACTTTCTTGGAGTTCAGTAATGATGGCATTGATTTCACCGGTTGACTCTTGTGATCGAGAGGCGAGTGTTCTCACTTCATCGGCTACCACCGCAAATCCTCTTCCTTGCTCACCTGCCCGAGCAGCTTCAATTGCCGCATTAAGTGCTAGTAAGTTAGTTTGATCTGCAATGGCTTTAATCGCTTCTAAAATATCACCAATTTTTGAAGAATAATGTTCTACCGAAGTCACCGTTTTTAATACGTGCTCAATTTCTGCGGACAATGAGTTCACTTGGTGTTGTAAGTGACGCATATCATCACTGCCTTGTTGAGTGATTTGCTGTGCCTCTCCACTGGTGCGAGCCGTTTGATGAATGCTGCCAGACACTTCTTGAAATGAAGCGACCATTTCTTCCATTGCGGTCGCGATTTGGTGAGTTTTTGCCACTTGTTTATCGAGTGACTTTTCATTAACTTTGACAACTTTAGCCAGATTCTGCGCACCTTCGTAAGAGTCTTGAGAAGCAGTCATGACCTCTTTAATGATGCGACGTAGTTCTCGCTGTAATGTAGATATTCCTTTAATAACACTGTCTCTATCATTTTCTTTACTGTTAATTCTTTGAGTTAAATCACCTGATGCCATGGTTTTTACTATGTCTTGAATTTCTGTAGGAGTCCCACCGAGAATGCCCATAATATAACTCAGCATTAAAAGGCTAATCGCGCCTCCAAGAACCAATGCGATAATCAAAAGCGTAGTGATTAACAAGCTAGATGACTCATAAAGCTCATTGCTAAACTGACTTGCGGCAAGGGCGCCTTGAGCATTTATTTCTTCGAGATCTTTTAGCACTTCACTGAATTGAAAATATAATTCTCTGGATTGGCCTCTGACTAAGTTGAGTGCATTTTCAGTTTGGTTATTTCTTGAAAGCTCGATTAATTCTTGGTGAAGTCCAGTGTAGTCATTCCATAATTTCTTAAATTTGTTGAGTAGCTGTCGTTCTCTTTCATCAACTATCAATTGCTGATATCGATTAATATTTTGACTAATTTGAGTTTCCAGATCCTTTAAACGCTTTTCTCTTTGTGCCATGTTTTCCGTTTTACGAGACAATATATGATCAAACTCGATAATTCGATAATCAGCAGTCAGTGTATTCAAAGAAGAAGAAATTCGAACGCTAGGAAGCCAATTTTCACTGATTTCCGTTGAGGTATTTTTGACTCTATTAAGTTGAATCAGACTAAATACACCCAGTATTAATACTATCACTACTAGTAGACTGTATGAACCTATAAGGCGCTGTTTAAACGTCAAACTACTAAACATGGGAAAGAAGTCTCCTCTAACTATTGCAAATTAAGAGCTTGTTATTGTAACTGACCAAATTAATCTGTACTTGAGCGAAACTTTGAATGGTGCTCGCTGTAACGAGTAAATAGGAATAATATCCGCCTACTTGTAATCAATAAGCCTAGTCCAAAATCTATAAAATAAAAGTAGATTAGTCGGTTATAGTGTCAATCGATGAACGTTGAATTCTGTACAGAAAAGGATGTCGCTTAAATAAAACGAAATGAATCTAAATTACTTTGTTGGAACGTGCCCTTACTTGATAAATAATTTATTTATAAAAGCTTGTAACTAGATGATTTGAATAGCTTTTTGGAAATTTAACTGGTGCCAAAGTTGGAAAATTGATGGACTGATACCTTATTTTAGTAGAGATAATTGACTTATGAGAGATTGCTCATCTCATAAGCCCTAATTATCCGAAATTAGTATTTATTGTTAGAAAGAATAAATTGTTCGAGCGATCCGTCTGGTTGCTGTTGCATCGAAAACAGAGAAAAAAATCCAACCCTGTAAGAAGTTTTAACGTCATATTACTCAGATTTGCTTTGAACAAACTGATTGAAATCTTTGTCTTCTAATCCTATTCGAATCAACTCGCTCACCGTTTTATTGACCAACCCTGTCACTTCTGCATAGTTACTTTTTAAAGCCACAGTGAGCCCATTATTCACTTTGAACGCTTTAGAGAACTGGCGAGTTTTGTCGTTTGCAATAATCGTAAGGTTACCATTAACCGCTATTTCATCTTTAACCATGCCTTGAGTTATAACTGCTTGCAGTTTAGTAAAGTCAAAGGTCAGCTGATAGTCGACAAAGTGCTTATTGCTCCCAACCTGATAACCATTTTGGGTAAGCGCTGAAACTAAATTTTGTTTAACTCGGTTAGCGAAGTCATCGTCAGCTTGTAAAAATATTTTATTCTGTTCTTGCTGGTTAATCTTTTCTGGGGTTAATACCGAGACCATAAAGCTTAAGCTTTGTTCGTTCTTTTTGGCAGGGATAGTCACTTCAGGATCAACCGTGTACTGAGTGGGCCTAGTTGAGCAAGCCGTTAAAAATGTCAAAGCTAGCAATACGGAAAGAAACGTTTTAAACATGATATTCCTTAATTAAGTTAATTTTTTGATGAATGTAGTACGACAAACTTATGATTAGATTCTATCCAATTACAATGACCAAATACTTTTTTTATAGTGTGTTGGTAATTTAAATGACGGTTAGCAACTACCCAAAAGTCACCATTTTGGGTAAGAATATCATAGCTTTGCTCAATCATTAATTGTGCAGTATCGGTTGTGACTCGACGCTCTTGGTGAAAGGGTGGGTTACAGATGATTACGTCCGGTTTTAAATGGTTTTGAAACGCAGCCGAAAAGCAATTACTTAATAAAAACTCGGTTGAACCCTCTCGATGATTCAACTGATTCAGCTCTATCGTTTTCTGCGCAGAATCAATTGCCATATAGGACTCATCTAACCCTACTATGTTGAGCTTTGGAAAATGCTTTGCTGCAAATGCTGATAACACACCGTTACCACATCCACAATCTATCATTAGTTGCTTATTTGTTAGCTCAGGAAAGTACTCTAGAAAAAAACGTGCACCAATATCAATAGAACGAGATGAAAATACATTAGAGCGGTTGGCTAAAGTTAACCCTTCATGGTTGAATAAATAATAGGGTTCATTCAAATGTTGATTCGCTTTGAGTCGAGCTTTAATCACGCGCGCTTTTTTTTCTCCTCGACCTGGATTAACCTCATCACATGAATTGTTGATAGATGCTTTAAGGCCTTCAGTAATAAACTTTTGCATCACCCCTATAAAAATTGGGGTATGCGCATATTGATTACTCAGTTGATTCAAAGTGTCTGCGAAATAATTTAAATTTTTCGGTGGACGAATCACTATTAAATCAAACCGTTTAGTTGGCAATGGCCGACTAGAGTTTAGCCAAGTGACCCTATCCTCGTTTATCCCGTTAGCGGTTAAGTTTTTGTTTGCA
>JBFHSP010000051.1:0-16140 GCA_041591085.1 Kangiellaceae bacterium
AGCTTAAATAAACCGCTCGCTTTTCATAGCGGATAGCCTACAACTCTTTGGTCACACTGACCAGATTAAAAATTACTTGTTCTAATAATTCTTAATAGATCGCCCAATAGTACATAACTCCATTATATGCGTAATTGTGAGATGTCCGGTTATTGCCTAAAGTTACCTCATTAAATTAAAAAGAGCCTACAATCTTAACGATCATCGACTTTAACTTAAGAAAAAACTACTGGGTTAGTCCCTTATATAACTGTCTTGTCATTCTTTCTGTGGTGATAAAACCCCAGTTCCATTTATCGTGAAAGCTCGCTAATGGATTAACCGCAACAACGTCATCTTCTGATAAGCCTTTATCAATTTGGTTTTGAACTAATTTAACTGCTTCTTGCAACATTTTATTAGCTTGCTCTAAATCTGCTTTAGTTGCTAATGGACCATGCCCAGGTATGATCTTTGTCTTTTCATTAGATGCTTTAAGCATCGCTTGTTGCGCTTTTATATACCCATCAACACTGCCACCACTATTTAAATCTATGTACGGAAACATACCATTAAAAAATACATCTCCCGCGTGGATAACATTGACTTCAGCAAAATAAACATAGGCATCTCCATCGGTATGTGCTTTTGGTAAATGATGAATTTCTGCATCCAATCCATTTAAATGAAAGTTCATATTATGCGAAAAAGTGATCACCGGAAGCATTTTTGGATCGGCTGGTTTGCCGTTTATACCTTTGGTCAGCATATGTGTTCTCAAGTTTTTATGAGCAACAACGCGCGTTCCTTTTTCTGCCATGGCGCTATTATTACCGGTATGGTCACCATGCACATGAGTATTGATTAAAAAATGAACAGGCTGTTGCGTCAATTGCATAATGGTTTTATTCAGTTCAGGTAGTAACGGTGGCATAGAGTCATCAATCATGACAACACCATCACTTCCTACTGACACAGCAATATTGCCACCTGCAAAACCTCCTTTGCCAGAAATCATATAGATCCCTTTTGCGATTTCTTGAGATTCAAAACTGATTTTTGGTGCTGCTTCTTCTGCTGTTATCGATAACGCAAACAGCGAACATAACAGACATCCTAAAGTATTAACCATTTTCATAATTATTTTCTCCTTTCATTTTAAAAACCAAATCATTCTAGTGTGTCCGATCACCGCGCGCAAACGAATTAAAATCATCCGTATTGTTAGTTCAACTAACCTAGACACGACCTCTTATTTACATTTCATTACATCTCAGAACAACTTTATTAAAACCCTTTTGCGATAAAGCTCGTCTGTAGTTCCAAGTTTAAGCTCATAAGATATAACAAAATCGAGGATGATAATGTCATTGCTTAATATTTATTCAAAAACCAAATGGCATTTGGCCATAATTTTTGCTGCTTTAGCACTTGTTACTACGTTTCCTAGTGCCCAAGATATAAATCCTTCGGTAATAAAGCTAGAAAACTATCAGATTCCTCGCGTTTCTACTGTTCCTACTATTGATGGAGCAATTCAGCGTGATGAGTGGCAACAAGCCACAAAAGTTGAATTAAAGTTTGAAACTAATCCGGGAGAAAATACCGAAGCCAAAGTAAAAACAACAGCCTACATCATGGAAGATGGTGAAACCATTTATGTCGCTTTTGATGCAAGAGATCCAAATCCTGAGCAAATCAAAGCCTATTTCCGTGATCGTGATGATATTTTTCAAGATGATTTTGTGGGAATTATTGTTGACACCTTTAATGCCGAACGACGCGGTTTTGAGTTTTTTGTTAACGCACTTGGTGCTCAGGGCGACTTAACTCGTGACGACACTCAAAACAATGAAGACTCATCGTGGAATGCCATTTGGGACAGTGCTGGCCAAGTAACCGATAATGGATACATCGTTGAGATGGCCATTCCCTACCGGAGTTTAAGGTTTAGAGCCGAGCCCAATGAGCAAACTTGGGGCATAAACTTTGTTCGAATTCACCCTCGTGATAGTCGAGTTAATATTTCTGATGCACCATTTGATAGAAATCGAGATTGTTCGATTTGCCAATACCGCAAAATTACTGGATTTAAAAACTTACAATCGAGTAACCAGTTCGAATTAACCCCCACCTTAACCTTGTCTCAGAGTAAACAACGAGCTCCACTTACCACCAATGAATGGACAGAAACTGACGACCAAGAAGCCGGGCTCGATATTAGATGGGCTATTTCTGAAGATTGGATTGCCAACGCGACCATTAATCCAGACTTTTCACAAATTGAAGCAGATGCACAGCAAATCAGCGTTAACCGAACCGATGCCTTATTTTTAAGAGAGGCACGTCCTTTTTTCTTAGAGGGTCGAGATTATTTTAATTCACAAAATAACTTAATTCATACTCGTAATATTGTTGATCCAGCTTACGGTGCAAAATTGACCGGTAAAAACAATGGGACTACCCATGCGTTTTTATTTGCCGATGATGAGCAAACCAGCTTTTTATTACCCTCTTCTTTAGGCTCCGACTTAGTTCGGTTAGATTCACTCGATAGTCAAGTATTTGCCGCGCGAGTACAAACTGAATTTGATCAGCAAAACAACATTGGCGTTACCTTGACCCATCGTTCCGGTGGTGATTATGAAAACCAAGTTGCGGCCGTGGATACTCGTTATTATTTTTCAGAATCGGATTCGCTCCAAGTTCAATGGATGACTTCAAACACCGATAATCCTAGTTCGATCATCGATCCAAATGAGGGCATTGAACAGCATCAATCTGATAATGCTCTAACTATGAGTTTGCGCAGAAATACACGTGATTATTCATTAAATGCGCACTATCAACGTTTTGGCGAGGATTTTCGCGCCGATTTGGGTTTTATTAGCCGAGTTGATTTTGAGAAGTCAGTTCTTGGTGGTTCTTATCGGTGGTTTGGCAAAGAAGGCAGTGATTGGACTCGCTTTAGTATTTGGGGCGACTGGGATGAAACAACACGACTAAGCGATGGACAGAAACTCGAAGAAGAAGTAGAAATGCATTTCAGTATCGCAGGACCGATGCAGTTTCATACCAATTTTGGCGGAGGTACTCGTACTCGATACTTTGAAGAAGACGTCAACAATTTTGATCCGAATGAGCCGCCCCGTTCTGGAAATTTTGATGAAGACTTTTTTATGATTTGGACGGAATTTCGTCCATTTAAAAATCTTTGGTTTGGCAACTTTATGCGTTTTGGTGATCAGCTAGATTTTTCAAACTTTACCGTGGGTGATCTCACTCTTTTTGAGCCTCATATCACCTGGCAAGTTAATCAACATTTAGAAGCCTCTTACGATGGTGTTCTCTATAAACTGGATGTTCCCGCAAATCCAACTACTGGGTTTATTGGAGAGAAATACGACGTTAGCATTGCTAACTTTAGGTTGGCCTATCAATTTGATTTAAAATCGCGTTTAAGACTTACTGGGCAATACAATGACGTTACGCTTGAGCAAGATGGATATAAAAATAAAGAATTGGGCTGGCAATTACTTTACTCTTACAAACTTAATCCTCAGTCTTTGGTGTTTATTGGTTACTCGTCAAATGGATTTGAACAAGATCCACTAGATCAAATCACCGACACCAATAGAACTTTCTTTGCTAAATTCAGTTACGTTTGGCAAAGCTAAAAAATCATACTTCAAAAGATAAGGCCAGAGGTTCTGGCCTTATCTACATTTCCAAATCAAACCTTTTTTATTTATCAGGATGAATCGAACTCACTTGCGCATACAGTACCGGCACATAAATTAAAGTCAGAATGGTGGCAAAACCCAACCCAAACATAATGGTCACCGCCATCGATTCAAAAAATACATCAAAGAGCAGTGGGATCATTCCTAATATGGTTGTAATGGCCGCCATTGCAACAGGCCTTACCCTACTCACTCCAGCATCCACCACCGCTTGATATTTAGGCTTACCCTCAGCTAGTTCTAGATCGATTTGGTCAACTAATACAATACCATTTTTAATCAGCATGCCGGATAAACTTAAAAGCCCTAACAAAGCCATAAAACTGAATGACGAGTTCATAATTAAAAGCCCCGCACTGACTCCGATAATGGCTAATGGAACCGTTGCCCAAATAACTAAAGACTCTTTTAATGCATTGAATAAAAATACCGTAATCATAAACATTACTAAGTAGCCCAACGGCAATGATCCAAAAATGGCTTTTTGGGCTTTAGAAGAAGATTCAAATTCGCCTCCCCATGCAAGCGAATATTCCGCAGGAACTTTAATCGCCTCAATTTGCGTACGAATTCGCTTATGAAGTGCGGCCGCAGTTTCATTTCCTAAAACATCATGATCGGCTTTAACGGTTAGCGTGCGTTTTCTATCTCTTCTTAAAATAAGAGCATCTTCCCATTCTAGAGTAAATTCTCGTACTATTTGAGAAACCGGCACATACACTTTAAGCACAGGCGAATAAACCTGTAGCTCATCTAAACTTTCAATGTTACTTCTTTCTTCGGCTGGAGCTCTAGCAATAATAGGTAACTTGTCGGCGCCTTCGCGATAAAGCCCTACCGTTTTTCCAGTAAAGTGAGTCAAAAGCACCTCATCTAAATCGGATTTAGCTATACCAAGTCGCTGCGCAACCGCTTCATTAAACTCGGGACGGATCAACTTACTTTGTTCTTGCCAATCGTGCCAAATATTAAAGGCTCCAGAATCTTGATCTAGTATATCGATAACTTCTTTTCCTAACGCTCTTAATATTTTTGGATCGGGCCCACTAATTCGTACTTCAATTTTTGCATCGGTCGAAGGTCCTATTTCCATAGGCTTAACTTTTACCATTGCATTTAGAAAATGCTGTTCAGAGTAATCTCGCACGGCTTTCATGGTAGGCTCAACGTCGTCACGCGAATTAACTCGAACAATAAGTTGGCCATATCCCGCATAAGATTTTTGTGGAGCATAAGTCAACATAAAACGAGGTGCTCCACGTCCTACGGTTGAAGACACATTATCTACCTCATCAATACTTTGTAAGTAAGATTGCAAAGCGATCACATCTTCTTGAGTCGCTCGAATATCAGAGCCTTGATAACGCCAATAGTCGATATAAAACATAGGCGTGTTTGATGCAGGAAAAAAACTTTGCTTCACTTTACTAAAGCCGAAAATTGCAACAACCAGTAATCCAAGCATAATTAATGAGGTAAAAACGCGATGATGCATGCAGAGTTCCAGCAGTTTTCGATAACTTTCATACAACACACCTTGATAAACGTCTCTTATTTCACTTTCGGATGCTTGTTCTTCTTTAAACAATAAATTAGCAAAAAAAGGCGTCAAAGTGATTGCCGTAATCCAACTTAAAAATAATGATATAAGCAAAACATCAAATAAGCTGCCGGCGAACTCACCCGTTGCATCACTAGACAGTCCGATCGGTGCAAATGCAGCAATAGCAATAACAGTAGCTCCCAACAACGGCCACTTGGTTTGCTTTACAATATCAATGCTGGCTTGTAGTTTAGATTTTCCTTTTTTTAGCCCAACCAGAATTCCTTCTGTTATCACAATGGCATTATCAACCAACATCCCCAAAGCAATAATCAAGGCTCCTAATGAAATTCGTTGTAAGTCGATACCAAATATTTTCATAAAAATAAAAGTACCAAAAACAGTAAGTAATAAAATCAACCCAATCAATACGCCACTTTTTATGCCCATAAAAACTAAAAGTACAACAATGACTATGACAACGGCTTGAATGAGAGACTCAATAAAACCAGAGACCGATTTTTCAACTTCGACCGACTGCTCATAGACCGGATTGATTTGAATGCCATAGGGGCGTAAAAAATCAATGTCACTTAAACGAGTTTGAATACGATTACCAACATCAACCACATTTACCCCAGAAGCAAAAGATACACCGACAAAAATAGCAGGTTTACCATCGAAGCCAACCAGTTGATTCGGTACTTCAACGGTTTCCTTGCTGACTTTTGCAACATCACCTAAGTACAATAATTTTTGATCACCAGGCTTTGAAATGAGTAGCGTCTCCAATTCTTTTACATGGGTAAACTCTCCTGTTGGATGAAATCGTATTGATTCATTAGCGACGCGAATTTCGCCAGCGTTTGAAACTGAGTTTTGATTTTTTAATAATTGAAAAATATATGAAGGAGGAATACCTAAAGATGATAAACGTTGACTTGAAAGTTCGATGACTACTTGTTCTTGTAATTGACCAGAAACTTGGACTTTCCCGACACCAGAAACTATCACAAGCTCTCGCTTTAAGGTATCAACGTAATCTGAGAGTTCATCAAAAGAAAATCCATCACCCGTTATGGCGTAAAGCAAACCATAAACATCACCAAAATCATCATACACCATGGGAGCATGTACACCCGGTGGCAACTGAGGTGATAAATCATTAATTTTTCTTCGCATTTCATCCCATATTTGGCGTAACTCATTTTTTCGAAACGTACTTTTCATTTCTACAATAATTTGAGACATACCCGCAGAAGAAACAGAAGTGACATGATCAACATACGGCAAGGATTGGATTGCGTTTTCTAGTGGAAAAGTAAGTTCTTCTTCTACTTGCTCCGGACTAGCTCCTGGGTAATGGGTAATCACCATGGCTTGTTTTAGAGTAAACTCGGGATCTTCAAGTTGCCCAAGTTGTTTATAACTAATCAATCCACCAACCAGTAGCACTAATGAAAGCATCCAACTGATGGTTTTCTTTTCTATCGAAAACTGAACCAAATTCATTAAATGCCTCGCTCTTTAACCCAAGGTGTGACCAAAGAGTTCTCATCAATACTATGAACTCCAGCACTTACAATAGCGTCACCGATCTGAATACCCTCAATTACTTGGACCCTATCTCCTTTCATAGTACCCAATTTAATTAAAACTAAGTCAACTCCATATGTTGCGGCATTATATTTCCAAACGTGCGCTTGGCCTTTTTCTACGGGTGTATTTTCTGCAACAAATACAGCGGTTGCTGGCACCCATATGCCCTGCTCTGCGTTACGTCGGATCTTGTTTAAATCAATATGCACATTAGCACTCATTCCAGGCAACACATTGATTTCAGTGGGCGATGGCAAACTGAATACCACTTTATAAGTTAAAGTAACTGGATCAGCTTGAGTGTCCCACTCTTTAATCTCTAGTGGGTAATGAGTGTTTGGCAAAGAGTCAAAGGTGACTGTTGGTTTATAGTTAGAGTCTTTCTTAACTGTTGCAATAATCTTTTCAGGAACCTGAATTGAAACATCCATTAAATCCCGATTAAGCAAATCTAGGATATTTTGTTTCGCAACAATATTCTCTCGATTTTTAACATACACCTTAGAAATAGAGCCCGAATAAGGCGCTCTCAGTTCGGTGTAATGCAAATCTTGCTCGGCTTTTTGAAACTCTGCTTCTGCTATGAGCAAATTAGCTTTTGCTTCATCAAATTGAGAGTTAGCCGCTAAATTTTTCTCAACCAAAGTTTTTGCACGTTGAAACTGAGACTTTGCCAATTCCAATCTTGCAGCTCGATCACTCAATCTTATTTTAAAGTCTTCATCATCAAGCACAGCTAAAAGCTCACCCTTTTTTACATCCTGCCCTGGTTTTACATTAAAACTTTTTAATTCACCGTTCACTCTAAAGGTCAAGTGAGCCCCTAAATTAGCTTCTACAGTAGCAGGAAAGCTTCTTAAAGATTCGTTGGCTTCGTCTTTTACAAGATATAGCTTGACTGGACGAGGAGTTCTTTGAGTATCAACAGACTGGTTTTCAGGGGCATCGCATCCTATCAATAACAGAGTAATGACCAAGATTGAACTGTATAACCGTATATACATCATGATGAATGTTCCTAAAGATCAAAAAATTTTGTGAATTGTATCGATAAAACAACTAAAATAATATTTAACCTTACTTATCACCATGTTAAAAATTATTTATGCTCAATCTTGAACAATTGCACATTCTCCAGCTCATTGTAGAACATGGCAGCTTTAAAGCAGCCTCAGATAAACTGCATAAAACTCAAGCAGCGCTTTCAATAGCCATCAAGAAACTTGAGCAAAGAGTAGGTTTTGAACTTCTTGACCGAAGTCAATATCGCGCGCAGCTAACAGAAAGAGGTTCATTGTTCTATCGACAAGTGATACCGCTTTTGCAGCGCTCTGAACAGCTTGAGTCTTTTTCTAAGCTGATTGCTGGTGGAGATGAGCCTCATTATAAAATGGCAATCGAACTTGCTTGTGCTCCGATTGTTTATACAAAACCGATCCAAAAAACCATGCAAAAGTTCAAAGCAACACAATTCTCCATTGATAGTGGTTTTAGGTTTACAGCTATCCACTCAGTATTAATGAACGATGCAAACATTGCTATCGCCCCGTGGTTTCATTTAATGCATGGCCTAGCCGATTTCGAGACAAAAAAGATCAGTGAATATCGATTTGTAATTGTTGCCGCGTCAAGTATGGTAATGAATGAAAAAATCGATCAATTAGAAAAACTAGCTCAATATCCGGTTGTCACAACCGGAAAAAGTGAGTTTAGTTTTGATTCAGAGAGGCTAACCGCTATAGGCTCTGCCAGCCAACAAATTCGCGTAAATAGTTTAGAGCTTATTAGATCAACAATTATTAATCAAAGCGGATGGGGAATTTTACCGTATCACTATATTGAAAAAGATCTCAAAGAAAAAAAACTATCCATACTAAAACTGAATGATTTGGAGTCAGAGTTTACTGGTGAAATTAGAGCGATCAGACGAGCCAATAAAACTCATGGGCCAGTCGCTGACTATTTATGGCAAAATCTAGGTTAATCGCAATATTATGCGAATTCCTTTTTATGCTCTTTTATTGTCGCTTGAATCTTAGTGGGTGGACTATTGTATTTTTCCCTAAATGCGCGGCTAAATGTGGATAAACTTTGAAACCCGACAGCATAAGCGACTTCACTCACAGAACAGGTTGATTTTGTCAGCATCGCATAAGCCATTTCCAAACGTCGCTCTTTTAATAAATTTTTAGGTGAGCATCCATACACTTGCTTGGTATAGCGAAACAAAGTACTCCTAGTCATATTCAATGCAGTATACATTTGCTCAACATCAAATTCCCAACTGCTTATATTATCTGCAATAACTGCTTCCAGCTTTTTAATTCGCTTATCTGAGTTTGACTCTGGAATAGAGAATGATACTGCAGGAATCGATTGGGATTTAAACTGATACCATAAACTTTTTGAGAGCTCTTTTTTGCGCTTTAATAAACCACTTATACGAGTTTGTAACTCAAGTTCGTCATAGGGTTTGGCTATATAGTCGTCGGCTCCTTTATTCAAACCATTTATCGTATGCGGTTTATCCCCTAATGCAGTTAATAAAATAATCGAAATATGTGCTAAATTTGGATCACTTCGTAATACTTTAGTTAACTCGAATCCATCCATTACTGGCATTAATACATCGGAAAGAATCAAGTCTGGCTGAATTGATTGTGCTATTTTAATTGCCTGCTTTCCATTTTCTGCTTCAATAACATTGTAATCTGCTTGAAGAATTCGTCTAATCAACTCTCTAATTTCTGGGTTGTCATCGACCAATAGAATGGATGGTTTTGTTTCATGTTGGTCATTTGTTTCCATATCATTTATAGCAAGACTGTTTTCCTGAGATTCTAGGTCATTGGGAATTAATTCATCATTGAAATTGATGTTAACACCGACATTTTCAAAGTCTGCTCTTTTAGATGCCTCTGAGAGATTAGTAAAATTGTCTTGGATTAGGTTATTTATAGGAATAAAAATAGTTACTATACATCCACCGTCTTTATGATTATCGATATTAAAAATACTCTGATTGAGATCAATCAATTCTTTAACTATAGATAAACCTATTCCGGTACCTGGAGTCGATTGCATTGTTGAGTTTCGACCTTGATAAAAACGCCTACAGAGCAAGGGTAAATCTCTAGGATCAACGCCATCACCATAATCACGCACTGACAATTTCCAATACTGCTCTGTTTGACTTAATGAGATTTCGATTTCACTTTGATTCGGAGCGTATTTAATTGCATTGGAAATGAGGTTTGAAATAATTTTTTCAAAATGTGAATAATCGTATTTAATAAAGCAAGTTGAACTGATTCCAGTTAGAGCTATGTTTAACTGCTTCTTTTTGCACTGTTCAGAAAAACGCAGAATACACTGCTCTAAGCTCTTTTTTACAGGAAATGCTATTGGATTCACAAAAGGACTATCAGTTTGCATTCGCTCTATGTCTAGCACTTCATTAATAAGCCCCAACATATGCATATTATTAGATAATGCGTTATCAACAGCTGATTGTTGCTCTTTATTATTAACTCCGAGTCTTTTTAACCAGTTCAAAGACCCGATAGCTAAAGTAAGGGCCGTACGAAATTCATGGGATATATTAATAAAAAAGCGCTGCTTTGCTGCACTTAACTCTTGAATTTCATTATTAAGCTCTGACTGCTTTCGTAGTAACGCTCTCAATTTTCTTCGTTTATTGTATAAAATCCATGAAATACAGCTGACAGCTATTAGAACAACAACCAACAACCATCGGCCTAATCGTTCGGTTCGAAGTTGCTCATTGCTTAATAAAGCCTGTTGATTTAACTTAGCTATTTCATCAGCTTTTTGTTGTGCTGAATACTTCTCTTGCAAATCAAAAATAGTATTGGCATTAGAGTTTTCAGATAGTTCTCTGGCAGCCAAATGATATTGCTTATAAAAATCAAGCGCGAGTTTGTAATCACCTTTTGCCTGATACAAATTAGCATAATCTTCTAAGGTCCAAACCAGTGATTGAAGCTGCCGGGTTTGCTGATAAAAATTTTCAGCCTCTCGAAGCGCTAAAAGACTCTCATCAAAATTCCCCAAGCCTCGCAATGCAATAGACTTATTGTTAAAGGAAACGGCCCTTTCATAACCTAATTGATGATGTGTTGAGTAATTGATAGTTTCATCGGCAATGGCAATTACTTCTTCAAACTTTTCGAGAGACAAACTGATATTCTGCTGAATAATCATTGCGCGAGTACGAGCACGATGAGCACCTATGCTCTCAGACTTTTCTCTTACTTTTTGCTCTAGTTGATTAGCCTTTTCTAATAACTGAAAATACTCACTGGGAAGATTTTCCTGTGTTTGCTCTCCAGAGCCTGCTTTCTGAACCTTGCGTACCGCTTGCATGTAATAAATATTCATCTGATTGGTTAACGCGTTAACCTCTGCAAATCGATCATTAAGCTCTAAACTAAGAGCTAACATTTGAGAACTTTTTTCTAATGCTCGTTCAAATTGCTCAGTATAAAAAAACACTCGCGCCAACTGGTCTTGGATATCCAGTATAAAGTTGAATTGTTCTAGTTGTTCAGCTAAACGAAGCGCTTCTAATAAATTATTCAATCCATTATCAAATTCATATAGTCTTAATTGATTAATCCCTAAGGTATATAAGAACCATAGTTTCAGTTCTGGACTTTTAATATTGTAAAAAGAAGAGGAAATTATTCTAGAAAAGTCTGTAAATTGATACTGGTAAAGATCTAGTTGGGTTTTCATAATTGCTGACCAAATAACATACTCTGATTCAATTTGATCATTAGTGACATGTAAAAATGGTTGAATATACTGGTTAAAAGATTCAAAAGTAGCTATTGCACCTTCTAAATCGCCTACCTTGAGCAATAAAGAAAACTTGATCTTTTGCAAGTTAGCATAAAGAGTTGGTTGAGTATTTTTTATCTGTCGTTGATGCTCTTCAATTAAACGAATCACGCGTCGAGGTGATTTATAATGGTAAATTTTAACTTGCTGGAAGACCTGCTTTGCTAAATCTTCAGCACTTTCGCTGTTAGCCCATGTTATTTCTGGCTCTTGTGTGAGGTAGTGATTTTTTGAATGAGGTCCTTCATGGTGATAAAAAGAACCACTTACAGCGTTGTCGGATGGCTCTGAAATTGGATAACCATTGTTAGAAACTAACCATAAACTCAACAGTAAAGCCATCAAATACCGAAGCGATTTTTTTACAACCATTATGCCACCATTCTTTCAAGACCCACTTGTTAGTGAGCGGTAATTTAGCTAGAAATATCATATTTTAATAGGGGAAAATTTACACAATTTAAATAAAAGTTGACTATACAAGCCTGCATTTTTATAAACTTATCTTGCACTAAAGTGAAAGCTAACAGGCTATTATTGTTGTTACCAATTTAACTTTTACTAATGAATTAGCGGTATTTTCAAAACATTTGATAACTAAAAATCTACTCTCAAATTCACTTAACAATTTGTCCATAGGTTGCAAATTTTTGTTGTGCGGTTGCATTACCAACTGTTTTAACAATTTATGGATGAACTGATGCATTATTCTTAGATTTTCATCTCAAAAATTTATCTCATTAAAAAATAATTGTAGGGATAACAAAGCGAGCAATTTACAAGTCAATGCGATTTTCAAACTAACTGTAGTTAGACAACTACCGATATGTTTCCCCTACTCATCCATTGAGTATTCAACACAAAGAGTTTTAATAACAATCACTAAGGGGACTTCTGCAATGAATCTTTCCAAACACTCTTTGCGTCATTGGCTAGCAGTAGGATTAATCGCGGTAGGTCTGCAGCCAGTTTTCGCGGTACAAAAAGTTAATCAATCCGTCGACCTCGGCGGTAATCGTCAAGGCACATGGTATATACCCGATGAACCAGCTCCTGCATGGATTTTGTTGCAACATGGCTTTCAACGTAATAAAAGCAATTTAGATGATATTGCCACTGAATTTGCTGATCGCGGTTTGCTCGTTTTAACCATTAATAGTAGTACGGGTTCAGGTAATCCTTCGTTAGCACGAGATATTGCTGATGATTTAGTCGATAACCCTCTATCACCTCCTAATGGTGTGGCATTACCTAATCAATTGATCGTTTCTGGGCATTCAGCAGGTGGCTTAATGATGAGCCATACAGCAGGTCAATTGATGACTCGAGGTTTCTCTTCTTTAGCAGGGGTTTTACTGTTTGATCCGGTTGATGCAAACAATGGTATGGCAGGAAATTTACAATCTGTTATTAACCAAGGAATTCCGGTTTATTCCATTCTGGCAAACTCAAGCTCATGTAACTCGAGCAATAATGCATTAACACCACTACGAGGACTTTCTTCAGCATTTGTTGGTATTAAACTTACTAACAACTCTAAACATAATGATGTAGAAGGCTCATCAACGGGCGGCATCATCACTTGGTTATGTGGCACACCCAAAGACTACAACATTGCTTATTTGCAAGATTTCGCGGTGAATTGGGCTCTTGATATGGCTTCAGGAAACCTTAATTCTTCTTATTACCCAGGTGGTGACAAACTACAAACATTAATCAGTGCGGGTGACGGTGAATTAATTAAAGCGATAAGTGAACCGTTACCACCTGTGGCAGATTTCAATTTTAGTGCCGATTTGTTAGCTGTTCAGTTCAACCAACAATCGAGTGATCCTGATGGCACTATCAGCAGTTACGCTTGGAATTTTGGTGATGGTATTTCATCAACCGATGCAGATCCTTACCATCAATATGCATCTGCTGGCAGTTATAATGTAACGTTAACGGTTACCGATAATGATCAACAAACAGCTTCTATCAGTAAGACTGTAACGGTCAATGAAGGCTCTGCACTTCCCAACGCCGATTTTAGTTATTCTGTAAATCAACTCAGCGTTGCTTTTATCGACAATAGTAATGATCCTGACGGGCAAATCATCGAGTGGCTTTGGAATTTCGGTGATGGTAACCAATCAACCCTTGCAAATCCTCAACATACCTATGCAACAGCCGGAAGCTATAACGTTACTTTAACAGTCACAGATGATGCTGGTGGCTCAGATAGCACTAGCCAATCAGTAAGTGTCAGTGCTGTTGATGATGGTTTAAGTAACCCTACCGAATTAAATAACTTAAGTGGTGCTCAGGGCGAACAAACTTTTTTCAACATGAACGTACCTGCGGGTGCTTCTGATTTAATATTTTCTATGCAAGACGGAAGTGGTGATGCCGACATTTATGTGCGTTTTGGCGCAGAGCCAAGCACCAGTACCTGGGATTATCGTCCTTATAAAAACGGCAATAATGAATCGGTTAACATTGCAAATCCGCAAGCAGGTATCTGGTATGTAATGATCAGAGGCTATCGCGCTTACTCTGGATTGACCTTTAAAGCGAGTTATCAGGTTGTTGGCGAAAACCAGCCTCCCAGTGCGAATTTTACGTATTCGAGCAATGGTTTGAAGGTTGCGTTTTCGGATTTAAGTCAAGACAGTGACGGAAGCGTCAACGCGTTTAATTGGTCTTTTGGTGATGGCAACGAATCATCCGAACAAAATCCTCAACATCAATATGCAAGTGCTGGTAATTATACCGTTACCTTAACCGTAAGCGATGACGATGGTGCGACCGATCAATTTAGCCAGAACATTTCTGTTTCCGACAACGGCATCATTGAATTGCAAAATGGCCAAACGATCACTGGAATTTCGGACACTCGCAATAACGAAAAGCACTATGTCATTGCGGTAGCAGAATATGCATTAAGAGCTGAATTTAAAATAGAAAGCGGAAGCGGTGATGCCGATATTTATATTCGCTACGGCAGCTCCCCCACTACAAATACTTACGATTATCGTCCGTATCGCAGTGGTAACAATGAAACCGTAGAAGTACCTTCACCGCAAGGTGGCTACTGGTACATTATGATCCGCGCATACAGTAACTACAGTGGTGTTAACTTAACCGCCTCTTTCGATGACAACATTTAACTAACACAAAAATCAACACATCATCTTATTGGTGTGTTGATTTAAAAATAATCTAGGAGCAATTTCAATGAACGTTAAAAAGACGAGTTGGCTGATTGCTATAGCACTCAGTGCAAGTAGTGTCGCCTTCTCTCACTCAACTTTAGATAAAGTACCTGACTTAAAACAATTTTCACAATGGGTACAAGACTCTGACAACCACGTTAGTGAATATTTAGAGCAACCAATTGAAGTGCTTGATATGCATTTACACCCTGGAAGCTTTGATAAACTTGGGCCTAAAGGCAAGGAGTTTGTTAAACGAGTATTTCCAATCAACTTACCCGATGCAATAAAGATCCCCATTCTTCGATTTTTTTCATCGTTTCAATTAAATCCCTACGGCGCATTTATCGGTATCAAAAACGAATGCCGTCGAGCCGGTGCTGATCATTGTATTTTGTACGCAACCTACGCGCCTGAAACTTGGGGAATTGAACCCAACGAAGATGTTATTGGATACTTAGATGATGCTCGCAATCAAGTCAACAACCAAACTTACTTTTACGGCTTAGCCAGCTTAAACGTTGCCGACTGGGAAAACCAAAAACAAACGCAACTAGCAAATTTAGATCAAGCGCTCGCTCATCCTAAAATGGTTGGAGTAAAACTCGCTTTTGCGCACACGCTTACCGCATTTGATGATGAACGTTTTTATCCTATCTATGAAGTTGCGCGTGAACATAACAAACCAATTTATCATCATGTGGGTACTAGTCCATTAAGGCGCGTTTCTGAGTTTTCAGAATCTGAGTTGGATTTTGTTTTTAGAACCTTCGATCCAGTGTATTTAGAACAAGCGATTCAACAGTTTCCTACGGTAAAGTTCATTCTTGGCCATGCAGGTAACGATGCCAACCACGAAGGATTCAGCAAAATTAATGAAGTATTTTACCTAGCTGAAAAGTACGCCAATGTCTATATAGAAATATCGGCACTGGCATCGGAGCGAGGTGATCCTAATGGAGAAATCATTGATGGTATTTTTATGCGCGCAAAAAACGAAAATATTGTTGATAAACTCATCTACGGATCAGATGGCCCAGGTTCACCAGGCAACACAAAAAAATACAAAGAACGTATTTTAGAAAGCCTTACTCGTGTGGGTTACAGTTTTGACCAAGCGCAATTGGTCATGGCTGATAATGCTAAGTTAATCTTTAACATTGAATGATGAAAAGTTTGGAGGAGACATGGCAAGGATGCCAAATTATTAAATCGCAAA
>JBFHSP010000052.1:0-15793 GCA_041591085.1 Kangiellaceae bacterium
AGATTTAAAAACTAGATTCCACATCAAATGTGCGGAATGACGGAGAAATTCTGAGATTCTGACTTCCGAAGTGTGCTCTTTTCTTCTATCTCGGTTGCAATCTGAGTTTATAAAATAGACTTAAAAACAAGCTGTAAGTCTTTGATTTTGCTAAAAGCCGTAACAATAACAGTCTAACAACGTCTAAAAGTTGAGTTATTCGGCTAACAGGTTTAGACTCATGTTGTTAAATCATTCAAATAGATATCAATGAAGCTGTTACAGACCTTATTTTTATTCATATGCTTAATTACTGCTCAAATAGGGCAGGTTAGTGCTATGTCTAATATGCCCTGTGAACACCAATTAGGAAGTAACACCTCGCAAAGCTCAAGCCACAGCGCACACATTAATCTTGACGATTCAATGTTTGCTCATGCTCATCACGCAGCTATGGTAACAACCAAAGTTAAACTTCAACAGAATAGCAGCTCAGACTGCTGTGATGATGCCTGCGCTTGCTGGTCAGGTCATTGCAATAGTCAGTCTTATTTTACAGTTTTATCAGAACCATTTTCTATTCAGCTTGATCTTTCAACTGAGTTTTTTGAAGATTATTCCACTTATTCTCTTGCGTTAATCGATCTCGATAAACCGCCTATTATTTAAGCCTTCCTAGGATAAATCCGCCTGTTTTTTACCCTGTATCTGCAGTTTTGCAGTCGTTTTATTTTAATTTTGGCTTACATTATGAAATCGATAAAATCTTATATTCTATTTGTACTAGCAGTTGTTTCGGCCTTTTTAATCGGCTATTACTTATCAAGTAAGTCTCCACAAGCTAGCGCTGAATCAAGTCAATCCAGCGCGAATGAGCCTCTTTATTGGGTGGCCCCGATGGACCCCAATTACCGCAGAGACAAGCCGGGTAAGTCACCTATGGGTATGGATTTAATTCCGGTTTACGCAAATGATAATTCGCAAAACGATAGTCCTGGCACCATTACTATTGCGCCTAATGTAGTGAATAGTTTAGGCGTAAGAATTGATACCGCAACCATTCAAACCATTTCTCAGAAGATCTCCACAGTAGGGATAATTGGTTTTAATGAAAATAAACGATCTCATATTCATCCACGTGTTTCTGGTTGGATTGAAAAACTGTATTTTAAAGCCGAAGGTGAAGTCATTAAAAAAGGTGATGCAATTTATGAGTTGTACTCACCAGAGTTGGTTAATGCACAAAATGAATTTTTACTTGCGCTTGATAGTGGAAGAGAGTCATTAATTAGAGCTGCAAAGTTAAAACTTAAAGCACTGCACATACATGATAAGTTAGTTGATGAACTAACCAAAACTCGGCAATTAAAAAACAGTGTTGCTTTTTATTCTCCACAAAATGGCATTATCGACAAGCTAAACATTCGTGAAGGTTTTTATGTTCAACCTGGCAGTGATTTATTATCGATTGGTGACTTAAGTAGCGTTTGGTTAGAAGCTGAAGTTTTTGAAAAGCAATCTAACCAAGTAGCTATTGGCGATATTGCCCAAATGACTATTGAGTCTATGCCCGGTAAAACTTGGCGCGGCAAGGTGGATTATGTGTACCCAATTGTTGGTGAGAAAAACCGCACGTTAAGAGTAAGAATAGTATTTGATAATAAAGATAATCAGTTAAAACCTAATATGTATGCGCAGGTTGATATTTTTCCTAAGTCAGAATCTCTGGCGCTGACTATTCCTAAAGAAGCTTTGATAAGAACTGGAAAATCAAATCGAGTGGTTTTACAAGTGGATGAAGGCCAGTTTAAATCGATTAATGTATCAATAGGGCGTACCAATGAACGTTTTATTGAAATATTGGAAGGCGTTCATGAAGGCGATAAGGTTGTGGTATCTGCTCAATTTTTATTGGATTCAGAGTCGTCAAAAACATCTGATTTTAGACGTATGCAGTCACCTAACGCTGCCAGTCTAACTGTATGGGTAGGGGCGACAATTGACTCGGTAAATATCGCAGATCGTACAGCTGCAATCACTCATGAAGCTATCGATGATTGGGGCTGGCCAGCTATGACTATGGACTTTAATGTAGCTGAGTCTGTCAATATAGAAAAGCTGACTAACGGTTTGTACCTACATATCCAAATTACCAGAAATGAAAATAGCTATGAACTTAGTGATATTCATATTATGGAGCACTCAAAATCGACTGATAAACCATCGGCTTCGGTAAAAGGTGTAATTAAAAACATTAATCTTAACAATAGAACCATGTTGATAGCACGTGAAGCCATTGAAAAATGGAGTCGTCCAGCGGCTGAAGTTGATTTCGTTATTGCCCCTAATATTGAAATTGATTCGTTTTCAGAGTCACAAAGCGTCGCTTTTACGTTTGAGGTAAGTGATGAATTTGTTATCACTGAAATGTCAGCAGTGAAAAATAACAATGCTGATCAGCCGCATAATCACTGAGTAATAGAGGAAATAAAAAATGATTGAATCTATTATTCGCTGGTCTATTCAAAACCGAGTATTTGTTTTAATTCTGGCACTCATATTATCTTTACTCGGTGTTTATTCGGTTAAGCAAACACCTATTGATGCCATTCCAGATTTATCAGACGTTCAAGTCATTATTAAAACCAGCTATCCCGGTCAGGCTCCGCAAGTTGTTGAAGATCAAGTCACCTATCCATTAACGACGGCTATGTTATCGGTTCCTGGTGCTACCACTGTAAGAGGCTTTTCATTTTTTGGTGACTCTTATGTGTATGTGATTTTTGATGATGATACTGATCTATATTGGGCACGAAGCCGAGTACTTGAATACTTAAGTCAGGTTTTACCGAATTTACCTGAAACTGCAAAGCCGCAATTAGGACCAGATGCCACCGGAGTTGGTTGGGTTTATTTATATGCCCTAATCGATAAAACCGGAAAACATGATGTAAGCCAATTACGTTCCATGCAAGATTGGTTTTTAAAATATGAATTGCAAACCGTTCCAGGTGTGTCTGAAGTTTCAACGCTTGGCGGTATGGTTAAACAATATCAAGTGGTGGTCGATCCGCAAAAATTACGCGCATTTAATATTCCTCTTTCAATGATTGGAGAAGTGATTAAAAAAGGCAATCAAGAAATTGGCGCGTCGGTGGTGGAACTGGCAGAAGCAGAGTATATGGTTCGCGCCACTGGCTACTTACAAAATATAAATGATATTGAATCGCTCCCTCTCGGATTAAATTCCAAAGGAACGCCACTTTTATTAAAAGATGTGGCCGATATTTCGCTTGGGCCACAAATGCGTAGAGGTATCGCTGAGCTTAATGGTGAGGGTGAAGTGGTTGGCGGTATTATTATTATGCGTTTTGGAGAAAATGCACAGAAAACCATAGACGGAGTTAAAGCGAAACTAGAACAGTTGAAAGCAGGTTTGCCAGAAGGGGTAGAAGTAGTAACCGTTTACGACCGTTCCAATTTAATTGAGCAAGCGGTTAGCAATTTGTGGTTTAAGTTACTCGAAGAATTTGCCATTGTTATTTTAGTGTGCGTAGTGTTTTTATTTCATTTTCGTTCATCGTTAGTAGCTCTTTTAAGTTTGCCTTTGGGAATTTTACTCGCTTTTGTAGTGATGAAGTTTCAAGGCTTAAATGCCAATATTATGTCGCTTGGAGGAATTGCTATTGCAATTGGCGCCATGATTGATGGTGCCATCGTGATGATTGAAAACTTACACAAGCATATCGAGCGTGATGGTATCAACGACAAAAATCGATGGCAGGTAATTACAGAGTCTGCAATTGAAGTAGGCCCAGCATTATTTTTCAGCCTACTGATCATTACCGTTAGTTTTCTACCGGTATTTACCTTAGAAGCGCAAGAAGGAAGAATGTTTTCGCCTTTGGCCTATACCAAAACTTATGCCATGGCCGCAGCGGCTTTGCTGGCAATCACTTTAGTTCCTGTATTAATGGGTTACTTGGTACGTGGAAAAATTCTTCCTGAACATAAAAACCCAATTAATCGCTTTTTAATTTCAATATATAAACCTGTTTTAGATGTGGTACTCAGCTTTCCTAAAACCACTGCGTTAGCCTCGATTATGGTAATTGGTGTTGGTTTTTGGCCAGTTGATAAAATCGGTAACGAATTTATTCCGCCTTTAGATGAAGGTGATTTAATGTTTATGCCAACCACACACCCAGGTATTTCGATTGGAAAGGCGCGAGAGTTACTACAGCAAACTGATAGGTTAATTAAAACGGTACCTGAGGTGCAAAATGTATTTGGTAAAATAGGGCGCGCTGATACAGCAACCGATCCAGCGCCGCTGACAATGCTTGAAACTTATATTCAATTAAAACCAAAGTCAGAATGGCGCAAAGGGTTGAGTACCGATGCTTTGATTAAGGAGCTTGACTCTTTAGTTAAGGTTCCTGGTTTAACTAATGCGTGGGTAATGCCTATCAAAACTCGCATAGATATGCTCGCGACAGGCATTAAAACCCCTGTGGGAATTAAAGTTTCTGGGCCAGACTTAACAACCATTCAAAAAATCGGTGAACAGTTAGAAACCACATTGAAAAAAGTAAAAGGCACCGCTTCAGTTTATTCGGAAAGAGTTGCTGGTGGTCGCTATATTAAAATTGATATTGATAGACTTAAAGCGGCACGTTATGGATTAAACATAGCTGATATTCAACAGGTTATTTCAACGGCAATCGGAGGTATTACAATCAGCAAAACCGTAGAAAAACTAGAACGTTATCCAATAAATCTACGTTACCCACAAGACTATCGCGACTCTCCTGAACAACTAAAACTATTACCCATTGTGACTCCTATGGGGGCATCTATTTCATTGGCGGATGTAGCTGAGGTTTACGTTGATGATGGGCCTCCGGCAATCAAAAGCGAAAATGCACGAACTAATGGCTTGGTTTTTATTGATATAGAAGATGTTGATATTGGTTCTTATTTAAGCGAAGCGAAAAAAGTGGTGCGTAATGATATTGAGTTACCGCCGGGCTACTCATTGGTTTGGTCTGGTCAATACCAATATATGCAGCGTGCACAAGAAAAACTAACTTATGTTTTACCGCTTACTCTAGCCATCATCATTATTTTTCTTTATTTAAGTTTTAGAAACTTCACCGAAGTTGCCATCATTATGGGTACGCTTCCATTCTCTATGGTGGGTGCTATTTGGTTGATGTACTGGCAAGATTATAATTTTTCGGTAGCGGTTTGGGTTGGATTTATTGCACTGGCTGGCGTTGCGGTAGAAACAGGGGTGATCATGTTGGTGTATTTAAATCAAGCCTTGAAAACCTTGCTCAAAACTAATCACACACCTTCCGCAGAAGAAGTGAAAACTGCGGTAGCGCAGGGGGCTGGTTTAAGAATTCGACCAGTTATGATGACATCAATTTCTATTATTCTTGGTTTGCTTCCTGTTTTATGGGATACCGGAACTGGATCTGAAGTAATGAGTAGAATTGCTGCCCCATTAGTCGGTGGAATGGTGAGTACGTTATTGTTAACTCTCATCGTACTACCGGCTATTTTCTATTTAGTGCGTAAGCCAAAAAATTAACCATAGGAAATAAAATGAGAAATTTTTCGATAACAATATTAGTCTGTATTTTAAGTTTGGTAATTCCAACTAATTCATTTGCTCACGCAAAGTTAGTAAGTACAATCCCTGACGCCAACTCAAATACTACTCAATCGCCGAAGCAATTAACGCTTAATTTTAATCAAGAGGTCACGCTTGTAAAAGTAAGAGTCACTTCAGAAGATGGCGATGTTACAACAGGATTTAAGCCGGAATTCGCTGCGAAAAAATCTTTCAGCATATCGCTTAATCAAGATCTGGCCGATGGGATATATAAAGTAAGTTGGGTAGCCATGAGTAAGGATGGCCATAAAATTGAAAACGAGTTCATTTTTACAATAGAAATTAAGAAAAATAGACAACCTGAGCAAGAATTAATCCGAGACAATGATTCTAACCATCATCAACACAATCATTAGAAGACAATGGATGCTTTTAGTCTTTTAGCGTTGCTAGGTAAACTGTTGGTTTACTTAGCAACCGCAAACGCTATTTCAGTAGCGCTTTTTCCATGGAGTAAAAAAGCTACCAATATCAATAATGAGATTAACCAGTATTACCTTATTTCATTGGTTGTAGGGTTTATAGGTACACTTTTATTTTTTCTGGCACAAGTAGGAATGTTTGCAGACGAAGGACTTATAGGAATACTTGATCTTTTTATGATTTCAATGGTTTGGAGTTCTGCAATTGGTGATTCAACCTTGCTTAGACTTATTGCTATTACAAGTTTACTTCTACTGATGATTGTTAAAGTTAAGTTCTCAAATAGATCGACATCTTATCGATATGCGACTAAGAGTTTGGATGTTATTGCGCTTAGTGTATTAGTAGTCAGTTACACCTCAGTCGGTCATATCGCAGAGAAAGACCTTTTCACCAAAGTTTCGTTAATGCTTCACATTGTGGCGATGAGTTTGTGGATTGGAGCCCTCTATCCCTTGTTCCTAGCGTGTAGAAAATCACGAGGTGAAAACATATTTGTACTTATGGACTACTTTGGTCGCGTGGCTATAACCTATTTATTGGTATTAATTAGTACCGGAATGTTCATGTTCTATGAAGTCAGTGGAGGTATAGAGAAAATGCTTTTTTCTAGCTATGGACAAATTTTTTTAGTAAAGCTCTCGATAGTGGGAATCATTTTAATGATTGCCGCGTATCATAAGTGGTTGCTTGTACCCTCAATTCAACATAATAACGAAAACATCTATAAATTACAGAAATCACTAAAAGTTGAAGGTGGCATTGCTTGGCTTATCTTTATTGTTACATCAATTTTCACTACTTTGATTAGCCCAATACATTAGGAAAAAACTAAAATGAAAATACTTAAAATTACAGGTTTATTATTAGCTCTAGCTTTATCACCACTGTTGAGCGCTCTAGGAGACAAGAATAGTGAAAGCAAGTTATTTATTGGTTCAGATAGTGAGCCGGCAAAGGTTGTTAACTTGTTTCATGAAGCGCTAAAGCAACAAAATTCTAACAATGCCAGAATGCATTTAGCCGATGATGTTTTAATTTATGAAGGCGCCGGGGTAGAGCGATCGGCCGATGAATATGCATCGCATCATATGCTTTCTGATATGAAGTTTGTATCCGTGTTAAAAACTGAAGTGCTTGAGCATCAAGTCAGTATCGTTGGTGATATTGCTGTTTCTAATAGCCGTACTCATTCTGTTGGCAAGTTTAAAGGTAAAAATATTGATCGTAAAGGCATGGAAACTATAGTGCTTAAAAAGATTAATGGCGTTTGGAGAATATGGCGCATTCACTGGTCATAGACAATCGCTCATTTAATTTTGATTAAATCTATAATTCACAGGAGAACAACATGAAAACAATACTCATTACGATACTAGCTATTTTTGTTCTTAACACATCGGCTAACGATGCGAATGAAATTGAGGTAATTGAAACAATAATTGCTGATATTAAATATGGATGGGAAAAGGGTGACGGCAAACCGTTCAGAAAGCACTTTTTAGATTTTAAAGGCGCTCGTTACATTGAGTCGGGTGGCCAAAATGAAGGCTTAGATGATTTAGTGTTGCGCCACGTTGAGCCAGAAAAAGATGCCTTAGAATTTTTAACGCTAAACTATTCTAGTATTGAAGTCACTTTTGAGCAGGATTTTGCTTGGGCAATTGCTAATACCGAAGTAAAAGGAAAAGTGAAAAAGTCGGGTAAAGTGTTTGATAAAAAAGGTTATCAGACTTTTTTATTTAGGAAAGTAGACGGCAACTGGAAGGTAGTGCACACTCATTCATCTGCTAGAGATAAAAAATAATTCTTATTCTGTTTCTCTTTTATAGAAAATGATGAGTATTAAACGATAAAGAATAAATCTAAGCTCTATTTAAGTAAGTCTTTTGAGAAAGCCACTAACGTTATACTATTCAAAATAAAAGGGTACAGAAGTATTTATGCTTGATTTTAGTGATATTTTTTCTCAAACGGGTCTTATACTCATCTTTGCTTCGATTATCGGAATTTTAGTAATCCGGTTGAAGCAACCATTAATAGTAGGCTTTATCGCAGTTGGTATTTTACTCGGGCCTTCGTTTTTTGCATTGGTCGAAACAAATGATCAAATTGATCTTCTTGCAAAGCTAGGAATCACGCTGCTGTTATTTATAGTCGGCTTGAAGCTTGATTTGCATATAATAAAAACAATGGGGCTTGTTGCTTTAGCTACCGGTATAGGACAAGTTTTATTCACCTCTATATTTGGCTATCTCATCGCACTGTCTCTCAATTTTAATCAACTTGAGTCAATTTATATTGCAGTATCTCTGACATTTTCCAGTACCATTATTATCGTAAAACTGCTGTCTGATAAACGAGAAGTTGACTCACTGCATGGCAGAATAGCCGTAGGTTTTTTAATCGTTCAAGATATCATGGTCATTATTGCAATGATTAGCTTGAACGCAATCAGTGGTGCCGAAGTCAGTGGGACAATAGGCTCTAATGTCATTCAAATAGCAATTCACGCAATTTTGTTTTTATTTGCAATAGGTCTGTTAATGCGTTTCGTGCTTTCACCGTTGCTTGAGTTTCTCGCCCAGTCAAGGGAACTGCTATTGATTTTTTCGATTGCTTGGGCAGTGTCTCTTGGCGCCCTTGGTCATCAATTTGGTTTCAGCAAAGAGGTTGGCGCTTTTGTAGCTGGAGTTTCACTTGCTTCAACACCGTTTAGAGATGTAATAGGAACTAAACTAGTCGGGTTACGAGACTTTTTATTATTATTCTTTTTCGTTGATTTAGGAGCCGCTTTGAATTTTACGCTAATCGATGAGCATATATTATCAGCTACTATATTTTCAATATTTGTACTAATAGGTAATCCAATAATCGTTATGTCTATTATGGGTTTTCTTGGTTATCGCAAAAGAACCGGCTTTTTAGCTGGTTTGACGGTCGCTCAAATCAGCGAGTTTTCTCTTATTCTAGCGGCTCTTGGCGTTTCTTTAGGTCATATAGGTGAAGGAGTGCTTGGGCTTATTACTTTAGTCGGTCTTGTGACAATTAGTGCGTCAACTTATATGATTTTGTATTCCCAAAAAATCTATGATGCTATATCAAAAAAGCTTAATATATTTGAAAGGAGCGTACCAATTAAGGAGTTATCCGACTCAGTAAGTTGTGATGCTAAAAAAATCGACTTAATTATTTTTGGTTTAGGGCGATTTGGTAAAACCATGGCGAAAAAGTTTAAAAATTCAGGGTATAGTGTTTTAGGTATTGATTTTGATCCTGAAAGGGTAAGGCTCGCTAATCAAGCAGGAATACATGCCATTTACGGTGACGCAGAAGATAGTGAAATTTTTGATATCTTGCCAATAGATTCTGCACGTTGGGTTGTAAGTGCCGTGCACGAAGAGAGCGTTACAGAATCACTATCGCAACATTTGCAAATAATTAAATTCATGGGATGTGCTGCTTTTTCCATAAGAGACGACGCAAAAGCTAGCGAGTCGATCCAAACTAAAGGAATAGTGTTTAATCCCTATCAATATGCTGCAGAACACGCAGCAGAATTGCTAATGACACAGAAGGATGGAAATTTTGAGTAAATTAGACAATAAAAAGAAGGTTTATAAAGATGAGCCACTGATTCAGCACCTTAGACTGATTATACATTGGGCAGTAAGAGGACTCGCTATTTTGATGGTGATTGTAATTTTAATGGGGGTTGTAGATGTTGCATGGACTCTATATCAAAAACTTGTTCAGCCTCCGTCTTATATTCTAACTATCAATGATATCTTGGCTACTTTTGGTTCTTTTATGGCTGTATTAATTGCGATAGAGATTTTTGTTAATATAACAATTTATTTAAGAGAAGATATAATTCATGTGAAAATTGTGTTAGCGACGGCTTTAATGGCTATTGCAAGGAAAGTGATTATTCTAGATATTGAAAAAGTATCCGCTCCATATTTATGGGGTATAGCAACAATTGTATTTGCACTTTCTATCGCTTATTGGTTAGTTATTCAGCTCCCTAGGTTTAAGCTTACGGGAATGGATGGAAAAGCAGAAATCAAATGAAAATTTCGTAATTTGTAATTCGGAGAACAGTATGAGTGTCAAAATAGAAAACGTTCTTTTATATCTTGAACCAAAAGCCTACACTCAAGAGCAGTTTCAAATAATATCTAACATATTATCTAACAATAAGATAAAAGCGACGGTGTTGTCAGTTGTAGAGTCTAATAGTTCGATTGCTTCTTTTTTCAGTCCAAAAGAAAAAATAATTATTGACAAAGCACTGTTGGAACAAAGAAAGCTCATAATTGATTCTTTAGTAGAAAATCATCTTAAAGATGTTGTTTCTGAAACTCTAATAGTGCAAGGAAAGCAATTTTATGAATCAATAAAATTGATTCATAGCCGTAATATAGATATGTTTTTGAAGTTTGCTGAAGATCCTAGTTGGACCAATAGAATCTTTGGTAGTAATGATATGCATTTACTAAGAAAGTGTCCATGTCCATTACTTATATTAAAACCGAATGCAAATACTGATTTAGTAAGAATACTTGCATCTATCGATTTAAATAACGAAAGTTTTAATGATGACGAGGCTAGAATTAAATCGAAATTAAATCAGCGTATTATTGAGTTTGCGGAAAAGCTCTGCCACTCTAATAAACAAGAGTTGCATTTAAGTTCAATTGTAGAAGTGTTCGCAGAAGAGTTTTTATCTCACGGAGGTGTGTCTAGCTTATCTGAAGATAAGGTTGATGCCTATATCAAAAAATCAATGGAAGACAATCACTTTAAAATGAATAACATTATTAATAAATTAAGGGAGAATAGCAAAGAAAAAGAATTAAATATAAGAAGCCATTTGATTAAGGGGAAGGCCGTACAAGAAATACCGAAATTACTGGATAAACATAATATTGATTTAGTTGTTATGGGAACAGTGGCTAGAACAGGAATTCCAGGGTATTTGATTGGAAATACTGCTGAGGAAATATTAGAGCAGATTAATTGTTCGGTTCTAGCTATAAAGCCAGATGGTTTCAAGTCTCCTATCACCAAATAAGGTTATACCCACAAAAGTTAAAAGTTGATTTAGAATATGAAAGCTAATCCAGAGTCTTGTAATTGGCACGCTCAATCTGTAGAGAAAACATTAAATGCCTTAGATGTAAATGCTTCTGGACTCACTGAAGATCAAGCGTCTGAGCGAGTAAAACTATTTGGTTTTAACCGACTTGAATCTAAGAAAGATCGATCCGCTATATATAGATTTTTTCTGCACTTTCATAACATATTGATTTATGTTCTTATTGGTTCAGCGATCATTACAGCCTTGCTTAATCATTGGATTGACACCGCAGTCATACTAGCCGTTGTTGTTGCCAATGCAATCATCGGTTTTGTGCAGGAAGGTAAAGCCGAACATGCAATGAATGCAATTCGTCATTTGCTAGCACCAAAAGCGAATGTTATTCGCAATGGCGTTCGTTCAAATATAGAAGGTGAACTACTAGTTCCTGGCGATATTGTGTTGTTAGAAGCGGGCGATAAAGTACCGGCTGACTTAAGGCTCATTACAACTCATGGCCTATCCATTCAAGAGGCGATTCTTACTGGCGAATCTGTTCCTGTCGAAAAACATCTAAAAGAAGTAGTTGAGCATGCATCCATAGGGGATCGTTCCTGTATGGCTTTCTCTGGCACTTTGGTTGCGAGTGGACAAGGTAAAGGTGTTGTTGTTGCTACAGGAGGGCATACCGAAATAGGGCGAATCAGTGGGTTATTGGCAAAAGTTGAGAACCTTACAACACCTTTAGTTAGCCAAATGGGAGTGTTTGCTAAATGGTTAACCGGTTTTATTTTAATTTTTGCATCTTTGCTTTTAGTCTTCGGGATTTATCTTGGCGAATATAATTTTACCGAAATGTTTATGGCAGTAGTAGGGCTGTCAGTTGCGGCAATCCCAGAGGGTCTTCCTGCAGTACTGACCATAACCTTGGCGATTGGTGTTCAAGCTATGGCAAAACGTAATGCCATAGTAAGACGTTTACCGGCAATTGAAACTTTAGGATCTGTCTCTGTTATTTGTACCGATAAAACCGGAACGCTAACCCTTAATGAAATGATGGTCGCTTCTGTTGTTACTCATCAAGATGTGTTTACTTTGGATGGGTTTGGTTACGAACCTAAGGGTTTCTTAAAACTTGAAAACACACAAGTTGAGGCTTCAGAGCACTCTATTTTAGAAGACATTGCAAGAGCTTCAATTTTATGTAATGACGCTGCTTTAAAACAAAAAGATGGCGTTTGGGTAGTTGAAGGCGATCCCATGGAAGGGGCTTTACTCAGTTTCGCTTGTAAAATTGATCTGGATATTCGAGTTGAACAATCAATTTGGAATAGAACCGATGCAATTCCTTTCGATTCGGCCCATCGATTTATGGCTACACTCAACCATGATCATGAGCAACACGCATGGATATCAGTAAAAGGCGCGCCAGAACGAATTTTAGAAATGTGTGCCAATCAGCGTGCAGGTAATGGCGAAGTAGAACCATTAAATCACTCTTATTGGAATCAAAAAGCCGAATCAATTGCGGCATTAGGCCAACGAGTATTGGCTTTTGCTGTAAAAGAGAATAATCCCAAAGAAACAGTTTTAGAACACGATGATATAGCAGGATCTTTAACTCTGCTAGGCATGGTTGGAATGATTGATCCACCACGTCCAGAAGCCATAACCGCTGTACAAGAATGTCATCAAGCAGGCATTCAAGTAAAAATGATCACCGGTGATCACACTAAAACAGCAGCTGCAATCGCAAAACAAATTGGCTTGTTAAAAACCGATCATGTTATTACTGGCGCAATGCTCGATAGCATGGACGAAAAAACTTTACGGGAGGCCGTGTTAGCAACTGATGTATTTGCACGAACAAGCCCCGAGCATAAATTAAAGTTAGTCATGGCATTGCAAAGCCATAATATGACCGTTGCTATGACCGGCGATGGTGTAAATGATGCGCCCGCATTAAAAAGAGCGGATGCCGGAATTGCAATGGGTAAAAAGGGCAGTGAAGCGGCAAAAGAAGCCGCCGAATTGGTGTTAGTAGATGATAATTTCGCATCAATAGTGGCTGCGGTCAGAGAAGGGCGCACAGTGTATGACAACCTTAAAAAAGTCATCAGCTGGACTTTACCTACTAATGCTGGTGAGGCTATGACTATTGTTTTTGCTTTGTTAATAGGAGCCACTTTACCCATTACACCCATTCAAATACTTTGGGTAAATTTGATTACCGCGATAACCTTAGGCGTTGCGCTAGCTTTTGAGCCAACAGAGGCAAATACTATGCGCAGACCACCTAGGCAAAGAACCGAGCCCTTACTCAATGCCGAATTAGTTTGGCATATCATTTTTGTATCAGTCTTATTTTTAATCGGTGTGTTTGGTTCATATCAATACGCCATAGCAAAAGGTTACTCAATTGATCTTGCCCGTACTATTGCGCTAAATACGCTCGTTGTAATGGAAATATTTCATTTGTTTTTCATTCGTAATATTTACGGTACTTCGCTTACATGGGATGCCGTAAAAGGCACAAAGATTATTTGGCTGGTTGTTGTTACTATAACTGCAGCGCAATTTCTGATCACCTACTTACCATTTTTACAAGGTGTTTTTCAAACGCAATCGATCTCCTTTCTTGATGGATTACTTATTGTCGGCATTGGTATTTTGTTGTTTGCGATTATAGAAATTGAGAAACAAATTAGACTGTTTCTAAAAAAAGCAAAATGTTAGCTCGTTTAAAATTAATAGCAATAAAAATAATAACTTCAGCTGAAATAATAATCAGAGGAAAGAATTGGGTTTAAGCTATTTGATTTAGTTACCTTTTGTAAACTTGAAATAGGTCAATCGAATGAGCAGAAAATCAGTAATGTACTTAGCAAAGTTCTTTTTTTATGGCTTCTAGAAAAGCGAGGCTATTAGGTGTTACTCTTGGAAAAATCAGTCTATTCGTCTTGGGGATTAAATGTTTAAATTTATCAGCCGTCATATTATTACCGGTCTCATCACCGTATTACCAATTGTCATCACGCTTTATTTTTTATATTGGTTTGCTGAATCTACAGAGTCGGTTTTAAAAAACTGGCTAGTTTTATTTCTCCCTTATGATTTCTACATGCCTGGAATGGGAGTAATAGCAGGTTTATTAATCGCATTTTTAATTGGAATGTTAATGCATGCCTATTTAATTCAACGTTTATTTGAATGGGGAGAGAAAGCAATTTTTCGAATGCCACTTGTTAAATCGATATATGGTGGTATGAGAGACTTTTTTAGTTATTTTTCACCTAATGAAAACAGAGATTTTCAGCAGGTGGTTGCTGTCAATTTTAACGGCAGTGAACTGATAGGTTTTATTACTCGTGAATCGAGCGAAAGTGTGTGTGATTCTCTCTCTTATGATGAACCACATGTTGTTGTGTATTTACCCATGAGTTATATGATTGGCGGCTTTACCTTAATTGTTCCTAAGTCGAACACTAAACCAGTAAACATGACGGTTGATCAAGCGATGAAGTTTGCTATAACTGCTGGAATATCCAAAAAGAGGAGTTAATCTAGAATCAAACATTAAGCTCAATGATTGAACACTAGTAGATTAAATAAGCCCATGAACAGTATTTTAGATCTTAACTATCACCATCGGTGTCGGCCAAATAGGATTGACGTAAAGTGTTCCAATTGTGGAGCTAAAGCGACTGCCAAAAAAAAGTTTGATGGCCCTTCAACAGAAACCGTGCACACATTTTTGTCACCAGACTTTTATTCACATGACTGGGAAATATCCTGCATTGGGTGCGGCAAAGAGAAGAAGGAGCTAAGTTACGATGAACTACCATCTCTTTACTTTTCAGGTAAGTCAAATGGCTTTTGGGCTTGGAATTCAGAACACTTGCATTGTGTTTTGAGCTTTCTCGCTGGCGATGATGTTTCAACACATTCATACCAATGGTATATGGCGTTTGTTAAACCAGAGTGGAAGTCACAAATGCGAAAAAATATTGACCAATTGTTTAGGCAGAAATAGCGTTAAGTTACCAATTTTTTTTCTTGTTATCGAGAATAAGCAGCATGGTTAATAAGTTCTTTCCAGTTTACATATGAAACAGCCCGTTGGTTGGGTTGGTTTTATCAGCCCAACAAGAATGCTTCAATGAAAGACTAAATGCTTTTTAATCTCAGAGATCAAAAAATGATGAGTTTCGTTTCACTGCACCATATCCTACAAAAATCGTCATTTTTAAAGAAAATATTAGCTGATTTTTTGATATTACGATTTTCGGTTAGAGCTCTTTTTTACTTTTAAAGATTCCAGCAAAACTAAAGAAAAGTGGTTATAAAAAATAAAAATATCAACATAAATCAAAGCCATCATTTATCGATGGCTTTTTGGTTTTTAGGCCTATAAAAGCCGTCAACAATCGTGTTTATCACCAACGGTTCTTGGTTTAGGCTCAAACGTTGGTTCAAAATCACCTAGTTCGATCGCTTGTGAAATTGCATCTAACAACGATTCATTCATTACACTGTAAAGCTGCTCAAAGTTTTCAATCATGTAATAAATAGGTTGATAGATATCAATGCGATAAGGTGTTCTTAAAATCGTCATTAAATCGAAA
>JBFHSP010000053.1:0-15536 GCA_041591085.1 Kangiellaceae bacterium
GAAATGAAAAAACCATCGATTTTGTTTTTGACTTTCCAGCCAGTCAATCATCATTGGCAAAACTTATTCCAGATAACTTAGACGTGGCAGGTCGTTTTGAAGTGTTTGTTGCTGGTACCGAGCTTGCCAATGGATTTTGGGAGCTGACCGATCCAATGGAACAACGAAAACGTTTTGAAGTTGATAATAAAAAGCGTATCGAAATGGGATTTGCGAGCGTTGAGTTAGACGAGAGTTTGTTAGGAGCTATTGAACATGGATTGCCAGAATGTAGCGGCGTGGCGTTAGGTGTTGACCGATTAATGATGTTTGCGTTTGATAAAAGCCATATCAATGATGTAATCGCATTTCCTTGGATGAAAGAATAATGGCTCATTTGTTAGTTTGAAAAGTGGAATTTAATTAATCTACGCCATGCGAAAGAAGAGCACAAAGTTACCTTTAGTATCTCGATTTTTTCTGTCTTTGTGATTCGCGAAGCGACGTGACAATCTCATGTTTAATTTTTGTCATTCCGCACATTTGATGATGCGGAATCCAGTTTTTAAATCTTAAAGTCAAAAGCGGTTTCGCACTGCCTCGCTTCGAACGACATGGATGTTGGGAGTGCAGTTTTTGCAGGAGCAAAAAACTGCCGCGCGAGATATTTTGCCAGACGTTGCAAAAGTATCCAAAAATTTATACCTGACAAATTTGTCAGGTATTTTTGTGGCCTTCAAAAATACTATCGCTTAGAAGCGAAATACGATTTTTATAATAAAGTTGAAGTTTAGTTTTTGAAAGATATTAAAAATCCATAGCGTCCGATCTTTGCCTGAATCCGAGCCGTAATATTCGAATCAAAGTTCAAATAGAACACTGGATTTCGCATCAAGTGCGAAATGACGGAAGATAGATAATCATCATAAGGAATACTTCACACTGTCGGAGTTTCTCTCTAAATTTAGATAAAAAGTTATCAAACATTAACCCCTTACGCCAACAAAACCCCTACGACAAACGTACCGGCAATTGCGGCTGAAGCTAATAATAGATAAAGCATGCCTAGCCACACCCATTTAAAAAAGGTTAAAAATCCTTTTTGTTGAAAGACGCGTTTAAGCGCAAGGAAAAAATAGATTGGGATCCATATTAATATAGCAACTTCGATCCAATACAGTATTGAACCTAAAACACTGATGATGCCTATTTCAGATGACTTCCAGCTGTCTGAGATCAGTTCTATTAAAACTGCCATAACAACCGATAAAAACAAAAAGGCATGGCCGTGTAAGGCCAAAATTAGATGTTCAATGTAATAACGATTGGCGAAGGGATAGCTTAAACGCATCAGTAAAGCAAACAGAGGAACCAGCAAAAGCATCGATTTGGGTAACATTTCGAGCATATCACTGATAAAGTCTTGCGGTTCTTCGTTGATGGTTTTAAGGGTTTTTTCTAATTTTTCCGCTAACGCCTTGTTTTCACTCTCTGAAAGCCATGAAAAATTCGAAGTGACTTTGCTATCGCTGAAGTTTAATCCGGTTTGTTCTTCTTTGGTATCAGCTCCGGTAGTGGTATTGTTTTTTGAGCCAAACTCTTGCGCCAATTCATTATCAAGTTCTGCAGATAGTTCTTCGGCAAAGGTTGGCTTGCGAGTTTGAGTCTGCGCGCTTTGCTGAGTTGATTGCGATGTTTTATCTTGCCTGATTGGATTGGTCTCCTCCAACGAGGGTACTTCAATGATAGGCAGTCCTAGTGTGGCTAAGGTTTTATTGGCTTCATTGATCTTGGCCAAAGACTCTTGTTTTTCAGCTTCGTTTAAATCTTGCCAGTTTTGGTTATTAGTAAACTTTTTCCAATGGGTTTTATCTTTGATGACTTGTAATTGTTCTTCGGTTAAATTTTCGGCTACTTGGCTGCCTGAATCTTCAATATTAATATTGGGTGAATCGCTAGTGAAATTGAGTAACCAAAATACAAAGATACAAAATAGGCTAGTGATCAGATAAAGTCGTAAAGGTGGTACATATGAAAATCGTTTGCCACTGATGTATTGGTTGGTTAAAAAGCCTGGCCGAAAAAACAGTGCCACCAATGTATTGAAGGCGCGAGAATCTAAACTGATGATATCGTCGAGCAGTTCTTTAATGAGTGAGCCAAAAAAACGAATGATTGATTTGTCGGGTTGACCGCATTGATGGCAAAATGGCCCTGTCAATTCAGTTTGACAATTACGACATTGATCTTTTGTAACTTGTTTGGCTTCGGCAGTTGTAATTGCTATTGTGTTATCCGTCATGATTTTTAAACAATCCGCTTTTATTAAGGCCAACCATACACCAAATAAACCTATTTTTACAGATATTGAGATAACATGGATTTTAGTATTGAACAGCTACTACAAAGCATTCAAGAGCAACCCACTTGGGCCTTTTTTGTTGTGTTTATGGTGGCTTTTTTGGAATCGCTGGCAATTATTGGTGTTTTAGTTCCTGGATGGTTGATATTGGTTGGTGTTGGCGTTTTAGTTGGCCACGGACAGCTCGATTTTTATTCAATGATTGCTGCCATGTTTATAGGGGCGGTGGTAGGTGAAGGATTAAGCTTTTGGTTGGGTCGTTATTACCGCGACAAAATTCGTCATTTATCTTGGTTTGAATCTCATCAATCTGCACTGGCTAAGGCTGACAAAATGATCAATGAGTTTGGTGTGCTGAGTATTTATATAGGTCGGTTTGTTGGACCTATTAGAGCAATACTTCCAGTGGTGATTGGCGCATCTCTCATGCCTAGGCGAACGTTTTGGACTGCCAACATTTTGTCGGGAATAATTTGGGCGCCTTTGTATTTACTTCCGGGCATTTTGGTCGGTGTGGCAGTGACTTTAACTACAGAGGTAAAACAGACGCTGCTTGTAACGGTATTTATTTTGGCTATTTTTGTGTTTCTGGCGCGACATTGGTGGGTGAAATATAAGTCGAGTAAGTCTTCAGTTGATTTAACTAAATTTTTGATTGCCATAGCCATTGCGATTTTAGTATTCGTCGTATTTGCATTATCGAATGAAGGACAAATACTTGTTACCGCTTTAGAGATTGTTATTCGAGGCATTCATTGACGCTTGATGTTTTTGTTAGTGATATCGAAGCTTTCGATTTATCGAGAGCGAATAAAGCATTACTACAAAAGTTTATTTGGGCAATCGGCTCACCCGATTGGCTTAACAATGATATTCTATTTTCTGAACAGAACTGGTTAACTCCAATTAAAAAACAAGTTAAGCAGAGTCCTCAAAAAGTATTAGAACTGCTCAAAGAAACCATTAATAGTTCAAATCGCTATCGACTTGGTGAACAGTTTGAGCATTATTGGAAAGTCGCCTTTTTACTTCATCCTCATTTCGATTTAATTGAATTCAATTTACAAGTTATAATCAATCAGAAAACTATTGGCGAGTTTGACTTTATTGTGTTCGATAAGGTACGGAATAAATTCATCCATGTAGAAGTGGCTTTGAAATTCTATTTATGGGCGACTTCACCGATGAATCAGTGGATTGGGCCAAATGCCAATGATCGTTGGCATTTAAAACAGCACAAGCTTTTGAATCATCAATTGAAGCTTTCTAAGCAACAAGAAGTAGCTTTATGGCTGGAGAGCAAAAGCCTTGTCATTGAGCAATCTGTCGGACTGGTTAAAGGTAGAGTGTTTGTTCCTAATGGTAGTGCTCTTAGTTTAGATTTTTCAAACGATGTGAGTATGAATATTGATGGGCTTAACCAGTCAAATCAAGTTCACTTTTACTTTACGTTAAAAGATTTTCTAGCTCACTTAGAAAAAAATCAGAATGAATCAGGCTTTATTAAATGGCAGTGGTTAGATAAGTCAGATTGGTGCTTGCCTAACGAATACCGAATAGAATTAGATACGGCTATGTCAATTGAATGTTTACTTAAGCTACTTCAAAGCAAAGGGCTAATTAGTGATTGTACGCTTTCTGTTAAAAAGTCACTTATGATTGCAAGTTACACCTCAATTAAACACCATGAAACACTCTCCTGTAATCAACGTTATTTTATTGTGCCGGAATTTTGGCCTCATTTACATTGAATTTAAGTTTTGGCTCTTTTAGATAAAAACACGACATCGTTATCTATCATATGTAACTGCCAGCTAAATCTCTGAGCAACCCAATTGAAAGTTTTTTCTGAATAAAAGCAAATATGAGTAGGGTCATTCTTGTAATGCCAAGTGGCAAATGACGTTTTATCTTTAACTCGCTTGGTCATAATGGCAATGGTGCCAGACGGCGCTAATAAATTTTGAAATAAGCTGAGCATTTCAATAGGATTTTTAATATGTTCAATCACTTCGGTACAAGTAATAAAGTCATATTGCTTTGTTAATAATTGGCTGTCATTAAAATAGTAAAGATCGTAATAGGCTGTTGGGAAACCTGCTTCGGTTAATGTTTTGGCAAGCAGCGGTGCAGGTCCACAGCCAAAATCAAGCCCAATTTGACCTTTTTCTAAAGCATGTTTTAGTGGATCAATGGTTCTATTTAAAAATTTTAAATATCCCGCATCGTTTAGATCATTTTCATGTTTGTCGTACTCGGCTTTTTCATCGGTTTGTGATAAATGAAATGACTCAGGCACAAATATCAAGTCACATTCAGTGCAATGAAAATAGTCTCTGCGATCACTTAAGTAGTATTCGGTATCGGCCGAGCAACATAGTGGACATTGATGTGATCTATCGTTTTGTCTCAAATTCATGTTGTTCCGTGCTACTCGATTAAATTGTTTCGGCGATAGCCATTAAAGTTAGCTATAGTTACACCATTCAGGGTTATTTTTTGCGATAAATGAACGATTCATCGTCACTCACCATTAAAGATAGTGTATTACAGCTGGCTCAGCAGCAAATGCCGATCTTAACTGATCTTAACCAGCTTAAAAGGTTTGTTCAACGCACTGATGTAGCTATTCAAGATATCGCAAAACTGACCCGATTTGATCCTGTTTTTAATTATTACATTCTGGCATTTTCAGCCAGAAAATTCGCAAATAAAGCCGGTGAGCTTACCAGTGCCGAGCAAGCAATGAGTATGCTTGGAGTCACAGTCATTTCAGAGTTTATACGGGAATTTAAGTTTTCATCAAATGATTGGAGTGATGATTGGTGGCAAGTGGTCGCAGAGAGTTGCATTGCCGGAAAAATTGCCGAAAAATTAGCCGCTTTTAAAAACGGACCGTCGGCTGAGGCGATAACCGCAGCACAGCTGGCCCGAATCAACGAATGGTGTATTTTTGCCGCCCATCCTCGGCGTTCATGGCAATGGCGCCGAATGCTCTACCGAAAGCCTTTCTCGCAAAACAACATTGGAGATGCTTTGTTGGGTTTTATGTTACCAGAGTTACAAGAGGCGGTTGTCGAAGCTGCACAATTAGCGCCTATTCATCATCGAGTGGCGAGGCATAATGCAGGTGCTGTGGTGCGCGATATGGTCAAAGTGGTTCGACTTTATCGAGTCAATGAGTTAAAACTGGAAGAATGCAGTCGCGAATTACGATTTACCTTATCGGCACCAGAAGCGTTACCTCTCATTGCTAATCAATTGGCCATTGGCTTATGTTCGCCCTGGCTAAGAAATCATTTGGGGCGTTGGATTGATATTGCCGCTATTCACTGTCATAAAAAGAGTAAGGAAATTTCGAGCTTGCTAATATCAGTGATTTCCGGGCTTGATGACCAGCTTTTAAATCGTATGAATTATTTACCGCACGCGTTATTTCAAGAATACATGGCAACGCCTTACCAAAGCTTTTTGGTAAATAAAGAAGCGGTAAAACAAAAAATTCTAGACTCAGTTTCCGTTCAATTAGAGCATTCACAAACTTTAAAAGTTAGAAGTAATACGGCACCATTAGTTGAAGATTCAAAAGAAGGCACTTATGTTTCTTCTCCAGAGCGAATCGAGGCGACTTATGATGCGAGCCAAAAAACGCACTTGCATTTGCTCAGGAAAAAGCTGATTGAGTCACCGGAGGCTTTGCCGGATATCAAGTCAACCATTATTTATGCTCTAACAGCAATGGTTAAACAAACGCCGATTGAACGAATGTCTTTTATGCCCATTGATAAAACAGGACAATTGGCTAAAAGTGCCTTTTCGATTGTTAAAGCTAAGGCCGAGAAAGGACCATTAATTCAAATCGAATTTTCACGCTCTCCGGTTTTTTCTAAATTTATGACACAGCCAACCTTCTTATATTGCGACAAAAGCAAACACCAAAAAATTTGGCCTCAATTGCCACAAAGCATACAGGACGATCTGCGGGTTAAAGGTTTTTTAATAAACTCAATGCGTTATGGTGGTAAGGTAAGAGGTTTTTTGTATGCCGATATGGCTTTATCGGGTAATCGGTTCAATCAAGATTTGCAAGTGGACTTTAAGCATATTGCTGCGGCTTTAGCTTCAGCGCTAAAGTTTCACATGAAGAATAAACAGTAATGTTTTTGGGATAATTTTTGACTCAATATATTCAAGATAAGTCAGATTCCACCAAGTCTATTCCTCTTAATTTAAGGCAAATAGGAATAGGGTTTGGTATTTTTTTGTTTGGCGTTGTTTTAGATTACATTGCAGCAAGTATAGAGCAGCAGTGGCTATTCTGGTTGGGTATTGGTTTTAACCTTATCGGCCTGCTTTGGTCTATACCATTTTATTTGTCGTATCTATTTCGTAGGTTGTTCAAATAAGACTAGGGAGGTTTTTGTGAAAGTATTTATCACCGGCGTCAGTGGATTTTTAGGTAGATCATTGGCGAAAAAACTCAATCAGTCGGGTGCTATTGTTTTAGGGCTTTCGCGAAACTCGGGTAAGGCGCAAAAAAAACTGCACAAAAATATTTCAGTGGTTGAATCGTTACATGATGCGAGCGATTTTTTGCCAGATATTGTAATTAATCTGCAGGGAGAACCGATTGCATCAGGACGTTGGAGTGCAACTAAAAAACAAAAAATATTAGACTCTCGTGTAGGGTTTACCGAACAACTTGTTGAATGGATGCGGGATTTAGCGCAAACACCAGAGCTTTTTATATCAGGCTCGGCGATTGGCTTTTATGGTCGTAGTGATGAGCAGCCACTCGATGAAAGTAGCCCATTTGTGGATGAGTTTACTCACCAATTGTGTGCCGAATGGGAAGCTAAGGCCATGCAAGCCGAAGCTTTTACTCGAGTGTGTATAATTCGAACCGGGTTGGTCCTGAGTAAGTACGAAGGCATGCTAGGGCAAATGCGACTGCCTTTTTTGTTGGGGCTAGGAGGTAAGTTGGGTGGAGGTGAGCAGTTTCAAAGCTGGGTCCATCTAAATGACTGGCTTGAGGCGGTGGACTGGATGATTAAAAATCAAAAGGCTCAAGGCATATACAATTTAACCGCTCCTAACCCGGTGACCCAAAAGCACTTTGCCCAAAGCTATGCTAAATCGCTCAACCGACCGTGTTTTATGAGTACGCCGAGTTGGGTATTAAAAGCACTTTTGGGTGAAATGTCTGACTTATTGTTAACCGGGCAAAATGTGTTGCCGAAAAAACTGCAGCAAGAGGGATTTGTATTTCAGTTTGAAAAAGTTGAAGATGCTTTTGAAGCGCTAAAATAAAGCCCTATAATAGGGCCTTATAGCATTTGTAAAGTTGTTGTTAAAAATAGGGGTTATCGCCCTCAGAATGTTCCGTGACATCTCTTACACCTTTACACTCTGGAATTTTTTCTAAAAGGGTTTTCTCGATACCTTCTTTTAAAGTGACATCTACCATGCCGCAGCCTTGGCAACCACCGCCAAATTGTAATATGGCAACACCGTCTTTAGTGAACTCAACTAGGTTGACCCGGCCGCCATGATTGGCCAATTGTGGATTGATTTCACTTTCTAAAATATAAACCAAACGTTCTTCTACTGGGGCATCGTCTGCTACTTTCTTAACTTTAGCGTTTGGCGCTTTAAGTGTCAGTTGACCACCCATTTTATCAGTTTGATAATCGATCACCGCATCCAGTAAATAAGGTTCAGAGTCTTTATCAACATAGGCTGAAAAATACTCATAGGTGTACTTAACGTCAGACTCTTCTATCGCATCGTCCGGACAATAAGAAACACCGCACTCAGCATTAGGAGTACCCGGATTAACCACAAACACTCGAATATTTGAAGTGTTGTCGTCCTGTTGGCTCAGTAATTTATGAAAATGTTCTTGGGCAGAAATGGTTATTTCAATCATGTTTAGACGCAATATGCAAAATTTGGCGTATTTTAACAGATACTTTGCCGAGGTTTAATCCGATAGTCTGAATTATTCTTTAAAAATGGATATTGTCATTACGGGTTTTAGGGGAAATATCAGCTGCGATAGGTTTGTGCTATGTTATTGACTGATTAAGGTCAATAGATTCTAGATAAAAGGCGACGACAGAAAATGAAAAAAATGTGGTTCATAGGATTTGTGTTAATTGTTGGATGGATTTTAAGCTCAATAGCTTATGCAAATACAACCTTAAAGGATTACTACGCTCAAGTGCCTATGCACTCAGCGCAGACCCAATTTGATCCTGCTGTACCAACACCTGAATCGGTGTTGGGTTTTCAAGTTGGTGAGTGGCACTTAAGGCCCGAATTAATTGCCGAATACATGCGTGCTTTGGCTACAACATCAAAAAGAGTCGAAGTGGAAATAATGGGTCGAACTTATGAACACCGGCCTTTGATGTTGGTAAAAATTTCTAACGAAAATAATATTCAAAAAATTGATGAAATCCAATCAAAGCATCAGGCGGTAGTATCGTTAAAAAGTAAACAAGATGACGCTATTCCAAGTATTGTTTGGATGGGGTATTCCGTTCATGGCAATGAAGCGTCAGGTGCCAATGCCTCAGTATTATTGGCTTATTATTTGGCGGCAGCGCAAAGCGAAACTATGGATAAGTTTCTGAGCCAAACCATAGTGTTGATTGATCCTATGTTAAACCCAGACGGGCTGGCTCGTTTTGCCAGTTGGGTCAACACATTTAAAGGGCAGCAACCCGTTGCTTCATCATTGGACATTGAGCATAACGAGGCTTGGCCCATGGGCAGAACCAATCATTATTGGTTTGATTTAAACCGGGATTGGTTGTTATTGCAGCATCCTGAGTCACAAGCGCGGATAAAACAATTTCATCAATGGAAACCACAAGTACTGACCGATTTTCATGAAATGGGGCCAGATAGCACCTACTTTTTTCAACCCGGTGTGCCAGATAGAACTAATCCATTAACGCCAGAAAAAAACTTTTCACTCACTCAAACTATTGCTAACTATCACGGTAAAGCCTTAGATAATATTGGTTCGTTGTATTACACCAAAGAAAGTTTTGATGACTTTTACTATGGAAAAGGGTCGACTTATCCAGACATTAACGGAGCAATTGGCATTTTATTTGAGCAAGCATCAGCACGAGGTCATTTACAGCAAGGTGAGTTCGGAGCTATCAGCTTTCCGTTTGCGATAAAAAATCAGCTCACCGCATCCTTTTCAACGCTAGAAGCGGTTTATGAAAATAAAACGTTGCTGCAAAATTATCAGCGAGAGTTTTATCAAAGTGCTCTTAATGAAGCGAAAAAATTTAAAACCAAAGCTTTCGTTTTTAATGCCGGAAAGGATAAAACTCGAGTGAGCGCTTTCATTGATGTTTTACAACAACACAATATTAAAGTACGCGGATTAAAGAAAGATTTAAAAATAGATAAGCGCACTTTCAGCGCTGAAAATAGCTTTGTTGTAGAGTTGGAACAATTGCAGTTTAAGTTAATTAAAACATTATTTGAAAGCCAAACGGAGTTTAAAAATAACACGTTTTACGATGTATCCAGTTGGAATTTAGCACGCGCTTTTAATTTAAATTACGCCAGCTTATCATCGCGAGATTATTCGCAATCGGATTTAGTCGATACAGGTGTAACCTATAGTGATTTATCCACTAACGAAGCAACACCCGTCCAAGTGCCAATTAGTGCCATTGCCATTGCCATTGATTGGCGTGAAAGTTCTTCGGCTGTGTTAGCAAACCGGTTGCAAAAGCAAGGCTTGCGCTTAATGGCCGCAACTAAAATGGCAAATTTTGCAACTGAGAAAGGACAGGCAAGCTTCCAGCCGGGGACTGTTATTTTAACCTTAAATGGTCAATCAATGGCGCGCACTGATGTTATCAAGGTCTTTCAGCAAGCGAGTAAGCATTTAAATTCAAAGTTTGACTTTATTACCTCTGGTATGGCGCTTTCCGGCATTGATTTAGGCAGCCCATCGATGAATGTACTTACTTTGCCAAAGCCTATTTTGGTTGTAGGTGAGGGCGTTTCATCTTACGAGGCAGGTGAACTATGGCATTTACTCGATTACCGATTAGAAATGACAACTACTAAAGTGACTAAAACTCAACTTGAAAAAATGGATTTGGATGGCTTTACGCACTTAATAATGGCCTCCGGCAACTATGCATTTTCGGATGAATTAAATAGTAAAATCGCAGATTGGATCAATGCGGGCGGCCAGCTGATTGCCAATCGAACCGCGGGCCGCTGGCTTGCGAAACAAGATTGGAAGTTCATAGAAAAAGTTGAAGATGAAAAGCAAGAGATTGAGCCAATGAGCTATGCCGAAAGAGAAGATCATCTTGCTCAAAAATTCATTGGCGGAGCTATTTTTTCGATAGAGCTGGACTTATCTCATCCACTCAATTTTGGATTAGAAAATAAAACCATGCCGGTATTTCATCGAGGTACCGATCGTTATTCGTTAGTTAATCAACCTTTTGGAACTTTAGCAACGTATTCGAAAAGGCCACTCTTGTCAGGATATGCTTCTGCTGAAAATCAACAGAAGTTTGCTGAGTTACCGGCCGCCATGGCTATCAGAAAAGGACAAGGCAGCGTGATTTATTTTACAGATAATTTGAATTTTAGAGGTTATTGGTATGGCACTTCAAAGTGGTTTACCAACAGTTTGTTTTTTGGCAAAAGTTTTCAATCGTCTTTTTAGAAAACCCTAACTTTTAGAAGAAGTCATACTTAAAATAGGACGCTCGCTTCTATCATCGTCTTGGTTGTTGTTTGCTTTATAAGGAGCTTACAAAGCGATAGAAGCAAGCGTGTTCTTGAAAAGTTTTTAATTACGATTGCCTAAGTGTTCTTAGTCAAACAGCAGGGCGGCTACGATTACGCCAAAGGCAACATCTTCCCAGTCTGCATGAAAGTGCCAATCAGGACACCAGTGCGAATGATAATGTACATCTAAGTAATCGTAATAATAGTCATACACCCACACCGGATAATGCATGCTTACGTGAATATAATGACCATAATACGGGCGATAGTAATAACCATGGCGGTGATAATGGCGATGGTGGCGACCATGACTGTAGTGCCGGTTCCATTCAACCCAATGCTGTCTGTGCCAATTGGATTGATGTTTATCATGATGCCTATATTTATCTGCTAAGTTCCGTTGCTGTTGGTTATACCATTGCTGTCGGTGGGGTTTCGCGTGTTTATTGGCAGATACTCGTTTTTCCCGGCTGACTTGATGGCCGCGATGATCAAATGATTGATAACGCTTAACATCATTGTCTTTAATTTGGCCGCGCCATTCTTTGGGCATTGACTCAATTAATGGTTTGTGTCTGGCATCTTTGATGGTTCTATCAGTTGGATCAAAACGATTTGAATCTCGATGTGGTGTTTTCTCGTCGCGCGACTCTCTGTGTTCAATACGACCATCTCTGTGTTCAATACGACCATCTCTGTGTTCGATCCGGCCATCTCTTTGTTCCAAACGTTGCTCTTTTGTTTCATCGCGTCGTAGATATTTATCATCGTCACGCTCGCGACTTTCAAAGCGATGTTCTCTTTCAATTTCTCGTTCTCGGTGGCTACGATGCTGCTCGCGACTTGGCTTGGCATCACGTGTTACTTTTTCTCTCTGATGAGATTTTTCTTTGTCTTCTTTGCTAGCCAATGAGCTTTCAGCCCCTAACAAACCGATGAATAGGGCGCTGATTGCTATAAAAGACAAGCCTTTATTGGCTTTGTGTAGAGGGTGAACTCTGGGTTCTAATCTGAACAATTGCATAATTTGTCCTTACTTTTATGACTCTGACTGCCATGATATTTCAGTCAATATGAATCGTTGCTGAACATGATCTAAGTCAAAAGCACTTATAGTCATGTTTATATACTGAGCAAATTGAGCTCACTCAACAAAGGAAGAGAGGATGAACTACCAAGAATTGAAAACTCGACAACGTGAGTTAACCGACAGAATAGATGCGATTAAGCGAGATTTTGCACAAGGTTTAGATGCTGACTCTAAAGAAAGGGCGGTTCAATTACAAAATGCAGAGGTACTAAATGCATTGATGCTTCAGGCTCAGAAGGAATTGAACGAAGTGAATCAAAAGCTAGTGAAATGTAAAGAGTAATCAGTTTCCATCGACATTGATCAACTTGATCAGGCTAACGGAGCTTCGGCTCCGCTTTTTTAATTTAAGATCGCAAAATTGACTTAGTTTTATCACTGTCCGCATATTTTTAAGAGTCCTACTTACTGTTTAAGCGGCAATACAAAGTGATAAAAGGACTGATCTCGGCGATAACCTTTGGATTGATACACTTGCTGTGCCGCTACGTTACGCTGCTCAGTTGACAGTTTTATAAAGTGAGCTCCTGAAGTTTCGGCCATTTCTTTAGCTTTATCTAACAATGCAAAGCCAACTCCTTGACGCCGCGCAAATGAGCGAACGTACAAATCATTCATGGTCCATATTGGTTTTAAATACACCGATGAAAAACTAGGATATAAATGAATAAATCCAGCAGCTTTATCATCAATATAGGCAATAAAAGCCTCTGATTGTTGCTGAACAAGGCGTTGTTGCAAAAATTCTCGGCAGGCGTTGATATCATCGGCTTGCTTATAAAATTGCCGATATTCATTAAACATCGAGCTTAAGTCGTCTAAGTGCTCTATATTTGCCTGAACAAGATGTAAATTCTGATTCATGAGTTTTTGATGTTATTTTTGATAGCTTTTATATAATAATGCCAATCTATGAGTAGGGCAATTCAAGGAGTTACAAGCCCTACACTAAACGATTAATATTTCATGATGATGACATGATTTTCACCGGCCCAATACTATCAAAGGCATCAATATTTTGACCGAACTCTCATCTAGCGCCGCTTTTTGGCAGCAACAGTTTTTACCCGCTTGGCGCGAGTGTCGAAAAAATCGTCACCGATTGCCGCTGATAGTTTTTGATAGTCAATTTTCATCATTCAATAAAAATATTGAACAGCATCATGAGCTAATTCATCAGTGGGTGGCTGATTTCATTAAAAGATTTCCAGCAACGTTAAGCGTCTTTTTGATTGGAGAAAGCATCACTCAACCAAATGAACAAATTACAGTTCAATCAATTGATAAGCCTTTGCAAGTACTAGGCTGCGAATTTGATTTGGTTATTTATGATGCGCGCAAAGGGCTTAATGCCAACTGGCTCGCCGCTGTTTCAGGGACAGTCAAGGCGGGTGGTGTTTTTGTGTTGATTGTGCCAGAAGCAAATAGTTGGTTAGCTTTGCCTTGCAAAGAACAAGTGCGGCTGTATGGCTCGGAATTAAAACACACGAGCTTTTTTTATCAACGTTGTTTAACGCACATCAACCTCTCAACTCAGGTTTTAAAATTTCATTTTAGGGGAAAGGGTGAAGCTTGGGCATTCAATGCCGAGATTGATGATACAGAAGTTGATGATACAGAAATTGATGATACAGAAATTGATGAAGCAGAGTCGAGTTCGGTTAATGATTGGCTCGATTTTGAACAGCAGCAAAATGCCATTAGCGCGGTTAAAAAAGTCATCTCAGGGCATCCAAAACGACCACTTGTTTTAACCGCCGATAGAGGGCGAGGCAAAAGCTCGGCATTAGGTAAAGCGCTTGCAGAATTAGTAAATGAAAGCGAAGGCTCGTTTGTTATCACATCATACAACCAACAAGCTATTCATTCTGTATTGCAATGGTTTCATCAGTTTGTTAAGCCTGAGCTTAAAAATAAGTTGCAATTTTTATCGCCAGATCAATGTGTTCATAAACTTAAGCAAAATCAACTGTCCAATATTCAGGGAATTTTTGTTGATGAAGCGGCCGCTATTCCAGCTCCAATGTTAAAACATATTCTGCTCGGACATTCTCGTGTGGTTTTTGCAACCACCATTGGAGGATATGAAGGAACCGGTCGTGGCTTTGAAATTCGTTTTATGAGCCAACTGGAAAAACTAAGACCGCAATATCAACGACTTCAATTAACTCAGCCGATTCGGTTTAATCCAAACGATCCTCTTGAGCAATGGGTCGCTGATACTTTGCTTTTAAATGAAAACTTATCGCAATCAAAAAGCACAGCTAAACCAGAAAAAAATGATGTTTTTGTTTTAAATAATGAAGTGCTCTTTATTAAACCAGGTCAGCAAGTCCCCGAAGATTATTTAAATCAATCCTTTCACCTTTTAGTCAACGCCCATTATCAAACCTCTCCTGATGATTTACGTCAATTAATGGAACACCCTGATCGGTTTTTATTGTTGTTACTCAATCAATCACAAGTAATAGGTGTTGCTTTAGTTTTGCAAGAAACAGGATTGTCAGAAGATTGGGTTCATCCTGTCATGGCAGGCAAGCGTAGGCTTAGAGGGAAACTCACACTACAAACGCTCGCCTATAATTTACAGCAGCAAGAGCTAGCGCAAAGAAATTGTTGGCGGATTCAACGCATTGCGGTGTTACCAGAATATCGCCGTCATAAACTGGGTAGTTATCTTATTTCAGCAGTAAAGCAACAAGCCCTAAGCCATTCGATTGCATTTTTATCAACCAGCTTTGCAGCCAGTGAGGATGTGTTGTCATTTTGGTTAGCCGCGCAATTTAAACCGATTAGAATGGGTATTACTCGAGATAAAGTGAGCGGATGTCACTCTGTATTGATGGTTTATAATCTAATGGAATCCGATCGCTTTTTATGGAGCCGACTACAACAATATGTATCAGAGCAAACCATAAAACTATTGAGTTCGAGTTTACAAGACCTAGAGCCAGAATTATTATTGATATTATTAAACGCTATCAAATTAGGGCAAGGAAACAGTCTTTCAAACTCAGAATTAGCCAAACTGCAGCGGTTTGCTAACGATCATTTGAGTTGGCAAGACATTGTGCTAGAAGTAGAGAAACTGCTGCTTGTAGGGTTAAAGAAAAAAAATAAAATGGACAAACAATTACAAGCTTTGATGGTTTTAGCTGTACATTTTTGGCAGCTACAAGATCTTAATTGTACTGCAAAGCGGTTAGACTTAGCAGGAAAAAAAGAAGCGTTACAAATGTTAAGAGATGCGATGAGCTGTTTGTTGTAATTAATTTAAAAAAGTCATTGAGTAGATGCTATGAATGATATTGTTGATGA
>JBFHSP010000054.1:0-15340 GCA_041591085.1 Kangiellaceae bacterium
AAGGGATACTCAGTATCTTTGGAAACCAGTGGAGCGATGGATATTCAGTCGGTGGATCAGCGAGTAAACACGGTTATGGATTTAAAAACACCAGAATCAGGCGAAATGAGCCGCAATTTGCTTGAGAACATAAATTATTTAAAGCTACACGATGAAGTTAAGTTTGTGATTGCTTCTAGAAGGGATTATGACTGGAGCAAGATGATGTTGGATCAATATGAATTAGCAAGGCGTTGTGAGGTTCTATTTTCGCCTTGTAAAGACAAGCAGTCAGCAACTGAGCTTGCCGATTGGATTATTGCTGATAATTTGCCGGTTCGTTTTCAAATACAATTACACAAAATATTGTGGAATGACGAGCCAGGACATTAATTGATGACTTCTAAAGCAATTATTTTGTTATCGGGCGGATTAGATTCAGCTACCTGTTTGGCAATAGCTGCAGATGCCGGTTTTGAGATTTATGCGCTTAGTTTTTCATACGGACAAAAACACAGTGCTGAACTTGAAGCCGCTAAAACGCTTGCGAGTGAATATGGGGTCAAATCTCATCGTATTATTCCTATTGACTTAGGTGGGTTTGGTGGCTCGGCATTAACCGATGACAGCATTGATGTACCAACCAATACAACGGAAGGAATTCCTGTTACCTATGTTCCTGCAAGAAACACTGTTTTTCTTTCTATTGCATTGGCTTGGGCTGAAGTATTAGAAGCTGAGTTTATTTATGCAGGCGTTAATGCTGTCGATTACTCAGGCTATCCAGATTGCCGTCCTGAGTATATTGAAGCGTTCCAGAATATGGCTGACTTAGCCACCAAAGCAGGGATTGAAGGTAACGGCCCCAAGCTTATGACGCCGCTTATTGATAAAACTAAAGTTGAGATTATTCAGTGGGGTATTCGATTAGAGCTCGATTACAGTAAAACCGTATCTTGTTATCAGGCTGATATTGATGGGAAAGCCTGTGGTCAGTGCGATAGCTGCAGAATTCGTAAAGATGCTTTCAACAAAGCCAATGTAGCGGATCCGACTCGTTATCTCTAATTGCTCCAATTTAAGCTGCTTTTTTAATCAGGCTTTGTATCTCTTAGATGCTAAAGCGTATATAATACGCCGCCAAATTTAGCGAACCAGAGTCAATAAAAATTACCAGAAAAGGGTGTTTTTTTGATTTTGGTTTTAATTGATTGAAAATATAAGAGATTTTGGAGATTTACATGGCTCTTGAGCGTACTTTTTCTATTGTTAAGCCTGATGCAGTTGCTAAAAACGTCATCGGTGAAATCTACACCCGTTTTGAACGTGCTGGTCTTAAAATTGTTGCATCTAAAATGATTCATATGAGCAAAGAGCAAGCAGAAGGCTTCTATGCTGAGCATAAAGAACGTCCTTTTTTTGGTGCATTAGTTGAATTTATGACTTCTGGTCCTGTTATGGTACAGGTATTAGAAGGTGAAAATGCGATTAAAGCCAACCGTGAAATCATGGGTGCAACTAATCCAGCTGACGCTTTACGCGGTACCATTCGTGCTGACTATGCCGTTTCTGTTGATGAAAACGCCGTTCACGGTTCAGATGCTCCTGCTTCTGCAGAGCGTGAAATTGCATACTTTTTTAGCGCAGAAGAAGTGTGTCCTCGCACTCGTTAAGCGTTAAATTCCGATAGCCATAAGCTATCGACTATGATCTAAAGTTCCCTCTACTGTATAGTATTGGGAACTTTTCTTTAAAAAAGAGCTCCATATGACTGTTTGTTTGGAGCTATTGATCGCAAAAGGTGAATGTAATGAGTAATGCTAAAACCAATTTACTCAACCTGAATCGCGATGGTCTTATTCAATTTTTTACAGAATTGGGTGAAAAGCCGTTCCGCGCAACTCAGGTTATGAAGTGGATCCATCACATGGGGGTGGATGATTTTGAAGAAATGACCAATTTGAGTAAAGCGCTAAGAGCCAAACTCACTGAAGTGGCTTATATTCAAGGCCCAGAAGCCATAGCAGAGCAAATTTCTGACGATGGCACGATAAAATGGGCGCTTAGCTTAAATGGTGGCCAAGCCATTGAAACCGTTTATATACCAGAGCGTTCTCGCGGCACCTTATGTGTATCAACTCAAGTGGGTTGCGCGCTCGAATGCAGTTTTTGCTCTACTGCGCAGCAAGGATTTAACCGAAATTTATCGGTTGCTGAAATTATCGGCCAGGTTTGGTATGCCGTTAAAAAACTCGGAAGCCAAAAATTAACCGGTGAACGCCGCGTGACCAATGTGGTGATGATGGGGATGGGCGAGCCTTTACTTAACTTTGATAATACCGTTAAATCACTTGATTTAATGATGGATGATTTAGCGTATGGTTTATCTAAGCGCCGTGTAACGGTCAGTACTTCTGGTGTGGTGCCCGCGCTCGATCGTTTAGCCGACCATGTTGATGTGGCTTTAGCGCTCTCTTTGCATGCACCTAATAATCCGCTGCGCGATGAATTAGTTCCGTTAAATAAAAAATATCCGATAGAAGTGCTAATGCCTGCTGTGGTTCGATACTTAGAACGTTCAAAAGCCAGCGAAAAAGTCACTATTGAATATGTGATGATTAAAGGGGTTAATGATTCGGTTGAACATGCTTATGAGCTGGTTAAGTTATTGAAACATATACCCAGTAAAATAAATTTGATACCCTTTAATCCATTTCCTAATACCAGTTATGAAACCTCGAGCAGAAATGCGATTGATAAATTTACTGACATTTTGGCGGCTAATAACTTTACCGTTATTACTCGTCGAACACGCGGTGATGATATTGATGCCGCTTGTGGACAACTGGTAGGAAAAGTAAATGACAAAACTAAAAGAACACAAAAACAACAAGTGGGTGCTGAAGAAAAATTTAAAAGGCACTCAATACCAGTACATCATTTAGCGGGATAGATTATGAAAGTAGCTTTGGCGTTGTTATCGATAGTTTTTGTAGTTGGATGCACCACCGAAACTACGGTGGGTAAAATGTCTAACTTTGAAGGCTCTGGCACGGTTCGAACTAGTGTTAACTCTAATGACGCTGCTGCTGCGAGAGTGGCATCAGCGCAACAATATTTGCAAATACGAAATTTAGAACGAGCCAAGTTTCATTTAGATAAAGCGGCAGCGCATAACGATAGCTACCCTGACCTGTATTTTACTTTGGGATTTTACTATCAATTGGCCAAAGATAATGTATTTGCTGATCGTTCATTTAAAAAGGCGCTCGAGTTAGATAAAAACAATCCAGATTATCAAAATGCTTATGGTCAGTTTTTATGTTCAATTCAAGAATATGACAAAGCCCAGGAGTTATTTGATCGAGTCATAAAAAACCCAACTTATTCCAATGCTGCTCAAACCTATGTGAATGCGGGCGTGTGTAAAAAAGCACAAGGTAAAGATCAGGAAGCGGCTGATTATTTTATCAAGGCGCTTAATATTAATGGCAAGTTGCCATCCGCACTTGCAGAAGTTGCCCAGTATGAATTTGACAAAGAAAGATATCAGCGTTCGCTTTCTTATTTAAAGCGCTATTTAGAAGTAGCCCAACATACGCCAAGCACTTTGTGGTTAGGCTTACGGGCAGAGTCAAGGTTAGGAAATAAAAATGCCGTCGCTAGTTATGCGCTTCGACTAGAGCAGATGTACCCTGACTCTAAAGAAACCCTATTATTTTTAGATACTCGAGATCAATGGTAATGAGTCAAGCTGAAGAGATTAATATTGAGTCAGCTATTCCTGACTTCTCTCATATTTTAAAAATTGAGCGCGAGAAGAAAAAGTTATCGCTTGAACAAATTGCCGAGCAACTTAAGTTACCTGTAAAACGACTAGAAGAGTTAGAGTCTGGCCAATTAGATAACTCTATCAGTAATGCTTTTTATAAAGGATATTTAAGAAGTTATGCGGGAGTGCTTAAATTAGAACATCAAGCATTAATGGGCGACTTTGAAGGCCATTTTTCGAGTGAAGCACAAATTGTTTCAACCCATCGAATTTCGGATTTTAATTCATCTAAGCGAAGAGAGGTGAGTACTAAAACTTATTGGTTTAAATGGCTCTCGGGTTTGGTCGCGTTATTATTAGTGATTGTTGTGGGTTGGGGATTTAAAGAAAAGCTTAAAAGTACCTCTTGGGGAAATGAACCATCTCAAGAAAACGTTCAGCAAGCCAATACCATTGATCTTTCACTCAACTCAACTCAAATAATTCAAACTGAAGATCAATCTTTACAAGTAGAGTCCTCTCTTGCTTCAAATGACTTAAGTGTCGATGAGTTTGAAAAAGAACCCCTAGCAGCTGTTGATGCTGAGACTGAACTCAATGCAAATGTACCGGAAGAACCTATAGTGAGTTCAAGCCCTCAACAACCCATTTCAAACACCAGCAATTCATTTGCTACAAATGAAACACAATCATTGGTTTCAGGAGAGTCATCTGAATTGGTGTTTACTTTTTCAGGTGACTGCTGGGTTAATGTGGTGGATGCGACTGGAGAGCGTGTTGCATATGGCGTAAAAACCGCAGGACGCATTATGACTATCAATGTCGTATTACCAGTAGATATTACTTTAGGTGAGCCTTCGGTTGTGTCATTAACCGCCAATCAAAAAAACATTGATTTATCGGGTTATCGAGCAGGGCGCAGTGCTAATTTTTCAATCAATGAAAACCTTTAGTTGAGCAATATTAAATGAAAGGATTATCTTGGATTAAGCGTCGACCATCAAAAAAGATTTGGGTGGGTAATGTTGCAATTGGTGGTGATGCCCCAATTGCCGTACAAAGCATGACTAATACCGATACCTGTGATGTTGATGCAACGGTTGGACAAATTAATCAAATTGTAGCGGCAGGTGGCGATCTCGTTCGTGTTTCCGTCCCAAGTATGGATGCTGCCGAAGCATTCAAACAAATAAAGCAACAAGTAAATGTACCGCTTATTGCGGATATTCATTTTGATTATCGGATCGCATTAAAAGTCGCAAAATATGGCGTGGATTGTTTGAGAATTAATCCTGGTAATATTGGCGCTGAAAATAGAGTTAAAGCGGTTATTGAAAGCGCTCGTGATAATAATATCCCGATCCGCATAGGTGTAAATGCTGGGTCTTTAGAAAAAGATTTGCAAGAAAAATACGGCGAACCGACGCCCGAAGCATTGGTTGAATCGGCCATGCGTCATATTGATATTTTAGACCGACATAATTTCGATAATTTTAAAATCAGCTTAAAAGCATCCGATGTATTTATGACGGTTTCGGCTTATCGTATTTTAGCATCTCAGATCGAGCAACCTTTGCATTTAGGAATTACCGAAGCCGGTGGGTTACGCTCTGGTTCGGTTAAATCTGCGGTTGGCCTTGGTCTATTGTTGTCCGAAGGCATTGGAGATACCATTAGAGTGTCTTTGGCCGCCGATCCGGTTGAAGAAATAAAAGTCGGCTTTGATATTTTGAAAAGTTTAGGATTAAGACAGCGCGGTATTAATTTTATTGCCTGCCCGAGTTGCTCGCGTCAACAATTTGATGTTATTAAAACCGTTAATCAATTAGAAAGTAAACTGGAAGATGTACTTGAGCCCCTTGATGTCGCAATTATTGGTTGTGTTGTAAATGGTCCAGGTGAAGCGAAAGAAGCTGATATTGGTTTAACCGGTGGAGCAGGCCATAGTCTAGTGTATCAGGATGGAAGCAAATCAAATAAAGTTTCCAATGATCAACTGGTGGAACATTTAGAAGCTTCTATCAGAGCAAAAATTACTGAGCGTAAACAAAAAATAAGTGATGCCGCAAAAAATCAAGATGTGATTATGGTGAAATAACTTGAATTTAGTTTATTTATCCTAAGCTCAGGTTATCTAGTTACTCAACTAAATTTGAAGAAAAAAATAGCTCCTTAAGGAGCTATTTTTTTAAGCGTTATGCTGTTTTAAATATTCAATGGTCATTTCGGAAGATATGGGCTTGGAAAAATAAAAACCTTGAATTGAGTCGACATTAAGATCTTTTACGAAACTTAACTGGCTTTCTGTTTCTACACCTTCTACTACTGTTTTTAAATGCAAGCTTTTAGATAACGAAACAATGGTTTCTATGATGGCTTCGCTTTCTTTCATTTTGCCAATTTGCCAAACAAAACTGCGGTCAATTTTTAGCTTGTGAATAGGTAGCTGATGCAAGTATTTAAGAGAAGAATATCCGGTGCCAAAATCATCAAGCGCTAATTTTATTCCCATAGCGTTCAGTTGTTTTACTAAAGAAATAGCATTAGTAATATCTTGCATCAAAATGCTTTCAGTTAGCTCAAATTCTAAATATGATAAATCGGCTTGATACTTTTTCTGTAATCCTTGTAAAAACTGAATTAGATCGTAATGGTGTAAGTGGCGAGCAGAAAGGTTTACCGCAACTTTTACTGGATAGCCCAAGGATTGCCACTTAAGCTGCTGGCAAACTGCAGCTTCGATCAGCTCTTCCGTTAGCGGGATGATAATGCCCAGTTCTTCGGCCAACGGAATAAAGTCACTGGGTGGAATGACTTCTCCATCGGAAGTTTTCCAGCGAGCTAAAGCCTCAAAGCCAATAACCGTGTCATCTCTAACGGCTAACTGAGGCTGATAGTCTAAGTAGAACTCATTTTGTTTAATCGCATTCCTAAGCTTATTTTCCAACGAAATTCTTTCTTGCGCTTGTTCATTCATTTGCGACAAAAAGAATTTAAAATTGTTCCTGCCAGCTGCTTTAGCATGATACATCGCGGTGTCAGCATGTTTTAACAATTCTTCTAACGTTACGCCATCGTCAGGATATAAGGCAATCCCAATACTTGGCGAGGTGTTTACTTCATTATCTCCGTATAAAAAGGTTTTGTTCATTGCCTCTATTATATTTTTAGAGATTCGAGTAGGTGTATCAATAGATTGAATATCTTCTAAAACAACAACAAACTCATCGCCGCCCAATCTAGCGACGGTGTCATTTTCTCTTACTGTTGTTTGTAAAATTTGAGCAACATCTTTCAATAATAAATCGCCAATGTCATGCCCCAAAGAGTCGTTGATGTGTTTAAAGCGATCAAGATCTATGAAAAACACTGCTATTTTGTGCTCCCGTCTTCGGGCGTGCTCTATCGCATGAATGATCCTATCAGACAAGAGTGCTCTATTGGGAAGGCCTGTAAGCGAGTCATAGTTTGCTAATCGCTTGAGTTTGCTTTGAGCTTCTTTCTGTTCTGTAATATCAGTAATAGAAAAAACATAATTCAACTGATTTTGTTCATTTAAAAATTTAGTAGCATTTATTAAAACGCTTAACGGCTGTTGGTATTTGCGATTGATGGTGCCTTCCGACTCACAATGATCGTTACTGTTGAAAAGCTCGGTAAGCACGTTTGGAGAAAGTAATTCTCCAGATGAACGGAACAGAAAATCAATGGGTTTATTCAGCTTTTCTAATGAGTCGAAGCGTGTCGTTTCAATGAATGATTGATTGCACGCTATTATTTCAAACTGGTTATTTAAAATAATAATGATATCGCGGGTGCTTTCGAATGCTTGAAAGAACAATTGCATTTTGTCACGAGTGTCTTTCGATTCAGTTATGTCGGTATATGTTCCGGTAATGCGAGTTGGATTATCAAAGTCATCGCGCTCAGTCACACGAGCTAAATCTCTATACCAATGCCAATTGTTATCGGCACCTTGAAGTCGGTAAGTAAAGTTAAATTCTTTAGAGGTTTTGTTATGCAATAAAAATGATTGCCATAAGCTAGCATATTCGTCTTGATCATCGGGATGAATGTATTGTAAGCGTTCATCAAGTTTTATATAGGCGTCAGCAAAAATATGCATGAGCCTTGGCTCAAAAATAATATTTGATCTTGACTGCCAATCCCATAATCCCGTGTTACCTCCGGTAAGCGCAAGCTGCAATCGTTGCTCACTTTCTTTTAATATTTGATGCGATTTTAAAAGTGCTTGTTGCCTTTCCACTTTTCTTTTGTAAATAAAAGCGGCTAATGTAACGATGATGATTAAATAGGAAAGCAAAGCCAAGGGTGAGCGCCAGGGTGCTGGGAGGGATTTAATCTTTATTACAATAGGAGCGGTTTCATTGCCAGTTAAGTAGTCGATGGATGATATGATGATCTCACTTTCTCCTTCGGCTAATTTAGGGAAGAATAGCTTGTTTTCATCGGTAATGATGGGGTCGGTTCGAGAGCTTCCAGTTATAAAATATTTGTACTTGATTTGTTGGGTTTTGTGAAAAATGTTGCTTGAAAATTCTATCGTTAATCCAAAATCATCATGCGCCACTTGCAATGCTTTACTGCTTGGCGTTAATTCTTGATTAGGCCTTGACAAAAGTGTTAGCGAAGTTAACTCAAGCTTTGGTTGGAAGCTGCGCTCTTGAGTAAAGGCTTCAGGATTTATCTGAACTACGCCTCTTGGAGAGCCTAAGTAAACACTGCCATTGCTTGCTTTTAATTTAGTACCACCGTTAAATTCATCACTGACAAATCCATCTTTGCGAGAAAAAAGTTCGCTTTGATAGTTTTTAGGATTTATACGCACTAAACCGTCGTTAGTAGAAACCCAAACAAAATCATCCCGATCAGTAAATATATCAAGTAGCGCCGTTGAGCCAAGTTCATTGAAACCGAGAATTTTTTCTACAGCGTTGTTATTGGCATTAACTATATGAATGCCAGAGCCATAATAGGCTATCCAATAGTTTCCATCGACAAGAACAGAGGATTGTGGATTAGAATTTTCGGCATGTTTAGAACTGAATTTATGAATTTGGCTTACAATGCCAGATCCTAGTTCATATTTGTAAGTCGCATTGTTACTCGATAGTAAAACTGCATTGGCTTGTTTATCATGCATGAGCATATGGTAATATTTAGGAGCGCCTTTTTCGCCCTTTAATGCTTCAATCTCTGATACTTGCTTGGTCTTGTCATCATATAGATGTACTTTATCTTTTTGAAAGATCAGCACTTTAGATTCGTCGAGCTTGTACATAGCTCGTGATGGTTTAGAAAAGATCGATGCAAGTTGCTCGCTAGTCACTTCATTTTTTGGCTGCATGGTATTCTTATCGATAACCATGGTAGCCATGTATCGGTTTAACCAAATGCTGTCACCAAGCTCAAATGCATTCGTGATAGATTCATCACCAAAAACTTGCTTTTCATTAGTATTAATAAAAAACGATTGGCTTTCATTAGTTGTACTATTTAAAACAGTTAAGCCGCTTCCAGTGCCAATAAGAATGTTGCCGTTACTCATTTCGTTGAGTGACCATACATCATTGCTTGCTAAAGTTTTAGTTTGACCGCGGGTATTGTAAATGGTTTGAGTAATGCCATCATTCGGATGCCACATAAATAACCCATCTTCACGACTACCCATCCAGACATTGCTTTCACGATCTATTAACAAAGAGACTACATCATCATCAAAAACATTGTATGGCGTTCCAGAATATCTAACGATAAATTCGAGCTGATTGTCTTTGTATTGATATAATCCGTCATCGGTAGCTACTAGGTAATAATTTCCTTTTTTAATCACTTTCCAAATATTCAAACTCGGACTAATTACCTCAAAACGGATTTCTCTTTTTTCATAAAGTAAACTTTTTAATTCACTGGTCGTAGTTTTGAAAAAACCTTGAACGGTTTGAATGAATAATTCGTTATTGTCTCCAAAAATTAATCCTTTGTAGTTAAGTTGGTCATCGTTTTCAACGGGAAATGGTAGTGCATTTACTTCTATAATTGTTTTGTCAGTTTTCTCAACCGCATAAAGGCCTAACGAAGTAGCAATAAGTAAGTAATCTTCAAACTCTATAAAGTCTCTTATGATATGGATAGAAGGATCAATATTCTGACTTTTAGCGGTATTGCTCAGTAAATCTTGAATACCTAAGTAGTACTCTGTTGAGTCTAAGTCATAATTGTAAAGGTAAAGGTGCTGAGAAGTTGCAAGCCATAACATGTTTTGAGCTGAAGTCGGAGCAAGTTTGTCAATTGAAGAATATTGAAAGTCTTCACCGGGAATTTTGGCATGCACCGAATGAAATGTATGGGAATTTAAGTCTAGGCGATAACCAATAATTGAGTCGGATCCTCCTTGTATCGGAGCACCGATCCAAAGCTGATTTCTCGAGTCTTCATATAACGAGCTAATTGACAAATTGTTGAGTCTACCGCCTGGCCCACCAATTAATTTAAACTGATATCCATCAAAGCGATTTAGACCTTCGCGAGTACCAACCCATAAAAATCCTTTAGGATCTTGATATAGGTGCAAAACTTCACTTTGGCTTAAGCCGTTTTCAGTGGAGTAATGTTGCAAATGAACTTTTTCCTTTGCGTCTGCCTGAGCCGCAAAGAACAAGTAGCTAAGAATGATTATTTTTATAATTTTCAAGGAGTTGCTTACTTAATTTAAATCATACAAGTGTTCCAAAAGTATAGCAGCGAATCAAGTAAAGGTAGTTTTTTTCCCAATAAGCCGCTAAGCGCGTAAAATCGCTCCCTTTTAGTGTATTTTCCGCTATAATGCCGCGTTTATTTATCCATTACCGAGGGCATTTTCTTGAAGGTGAAATATCAGGCCATTAAAGGCATGAATGATTTCGGTCCTGAAGAAACCGGAAGCTGGCAGTATCTCGAAGCGTTATTGCGCCAATTGATGCATAGCTATGGCTACCGTGAAATACGCACGCCCATTGTTGAGCAAACCGCATTGTTTAAACGCAGTATCGGGGAAGTAACCGATATTGTCGAAAAAGAAATGTATACCTGGACTGATATCAGTGATGACAGCCTGACCTTACGTCCAGAAGGGACTGCTAGTTGTGTTCGTGCCGGAATAGAAAACGGTTGGCTTTACAATCAGCAGCAAAAGCTGTGGTATATGGGGCCGATGTTTCGTCGCGAAAAGCCACAAAAAGGGCGCTATCGTCAGTTTCATCAATTGGGTGTTGAAGCCTTTGGCTTTGATGGCCCAGATGTTGATGTTGAGCAAATTTTATTAACCAAGCGCCTTTGGAAATGGTTAGGCATTGAAAATGATGTGGTTTTACACATTAATTCATTAGGCGACTTGGCCTCTCGAAATAAATATCGAGAAGTACTGGTTCAGTATTTTGAGTCAAACAGCGAGTTACTCGATGAAGACAGTAAACGCAGATTGCATACAAATCCAATGCGGATTTTAGACAGCAAAAATCCAGTGCTAAAAGAGATGATCGCAAAGGCGCCAAAATTAACCGATTACTTAGATGAAGCCTCAGCTAATCATTTTAATGAATTAAAACAAAGACTTGATGGGCTAAACATTGCTTACGTTGAAAATCCATGTTTAGTCAGAGGGCTTGATTATTATAATCGAACCGTATTTGAGTGGATGACAGATAAACTTGGGGCTCAAGGCACTATATGTGCGGGTGGACGATACGACGGTTTAACTGAACAGCTAGGCGGTCAAGCAACGCCTGCGTGCGGATTTGCGATGGGATTAGAGCGTATAGCTGCACTGGTAGAAGAAACCAATCAACAGCAAACCGATCCGCAGCAAGCCGACTTATATTTCATCCACACTGGAGAGCAAGCGGAACTTGTTGCGATAAAACTTGCCGAAGAGCTACGCCAAAATTTCAGTCGCTTGAACATTATGGTGAATTGCGGCGGTGGTAATTTTAAAAAGCAGTTTAAAAAGGCCGATCGTTCCGGAGCTGTTTGGGCTTTGATTATTGGTGAAGATGAAGCTGAAAAACAGCAAGTCAGCATAAAGTTTTTACGTGAACAGGCTGAGCAACAGACTGTGTTGCATAGTGAGTTAAAGCAATTGATTTCAAATCAGTTGTGGTCAAAAGTTAATTAGGAGTATTTTTGTGGACGTTTACAACAGCGAAGAAGAACAAATTAAAGCACTGAAAGATTGGTGGAAAGAAAACGGTACTTCCATCATTGTTGGTATTGTATTGGGTGTTTCCGGTTTTGCTGGATATAACTGGTGGAAAAATCACACCATTACCACTGAGCAAACGGCCTCTAATGCGTTTGAAGAAGTAATTAAATTAAACCCAACAGAAGACTTTGAGCAATTTGTCGCCAAGCTATCTGCGCTTAAAACTGAACATGCTTCAACCGGTTACGCTTTATTGGCGAGCTTACATTTAAGCAAGCAGTACATTGAGCGTGAGCAATTTAATGAAGCAGAAAGTGAGTTACGTTGGGCTGTGGATAAAACTAAAGGAACCGACTTGCAGCCACTCATTCAAATTCGATTGGCTCGAGTACTTAATGCTCAAGCCCGTCATGAAGACGCTAAAGCACTATTGATGTCAGTTAATGCACCTGCTTTTGCCGGAACAAAACAACAAGTACTCGGGGACACTTACATGGCGTTGGGTGATAACGAGGCTGCACGAACTGCGTACAAAGAGGCTTTAGCACAAACTGATTCATATTCGGCTAAAACCGATCTAGAACTAAAAATTAATGACTTAGCGGAAGCGCCGGTCGCTTCTACCGTTGAAACTTCTGCTTCTCAGGATTCCTAATGCGATTTTCTAAATGGTGGTTAGCTATTGCGGCTTCTGCAGTGCTTTTAGGATGTAGCGATGAAGAAGTCATTGAAGCCAATCCTTTGCCAATTATTGAACAAACTAAAGTGCGATATGAAACCCTGTGGAGTAAGCCTTTTGGCGAGGGTGTTCAAGATCAGTTCTTAAAATTAAGGCCAGCATCTGGTTACGGTAAAATTTTTGTTGCTGATGTCAGTGGAAAAGTCAGCGCGTTTTCTCCCGAAAAAGGTGAGCTTGTTTGGCAGGTTGATTTAGGCATTAAAATATCGGCGGGCGTGTCTGTTGCCAATCAAATGGTGGTGGTAGCCGGCCGAAATGGTGAAGTGGTAGCGCTTAACGAGAGTGACGGCCAACGAAAATGGCAAGTTGAAGTGACCAGCGAAGTGATTGCTAATCCAGCCATTGGTGATGGTTATGTTGTGGTGAATTCGGTTGATGGCGTTATTGTTGCCTTAAATGCCGACTCTGGAAATAGAGCATGGTTTTATGACCGCAGTTTACCGCCGCTAACCTTACGCGGAACTTCAGCTCCCGTTGTGGCGCATGGTGCTGCGATTGCAGGGTTTGCTAATGGCAAAGTGGGCGTTTTCATTTTAGAAAATGGTCAACTGGCTTGGGAAAAACAAGTGACTGCACCCAGTGGTCGTTCGGATTTAGAACGATTGGTCGATATTGACTCTCAGCCGATTATCTTTGGTGGTACTTTGTACGCAGGTTCTTACAACGGTAATTTAATGGCCATGGAACTACGTTCCGGTGAAGCTCTATGGTCACGCGAATTATCTGCGTATCACGATATGGCCATTGATAACCAAACGTTACTTATTACTCACGATAATGGTTACGTCAGTTCGGTAAACCGAAATAACGGCGCACTTATTTGGACCCAAAAGGCTTTGTTTTTAAGAGAAACAACTGCGCCTACGGCATTTAATGATCATATTGTGGTTGGTGATGTTGGTGGTTACTTACATATGCTTGATAAATCGGATGGCGTTTTAATTGGTCAGATGAATATCAATGCCGATGTAGAAATTGCAGACTGCTATCAGTCGCAAGAAGAGTGTCGATTCCATAATCATTATGAATATGGGGTAGCAAGCGCACCTTTAGTCGTTGATGATACGTTATTTGTGCAAACCGGAAATGGTCATTTAATTGCCTATAAACAACGGCAAGAATAATTTAAAAGGTTAGGGTGAGTTATGGTTCCTGTGGTGGCTTTAGTTGGCCGTCCCAATGTTGGTAAATCAACGTTATTTAATCGACTCACTCGAACTCGAGACGCTTTGGTAGCTGACTTACCGGGTCTTACCCGCGATAGGCAATACGGTCATGCAACTATTGAGGGTCATCCTTTTATCATTATCGATACCGGTGGGATCACCGGTGGTGAAGTCGGTATTGATGGTCATATGGCCAGCCAGTCAAAAGCAGCAGTTAAAGAAGCCGACATCGTATTATTTTTAGTCGATGCCCGCGCTGGGATGACTGCTGTGGACGAAAGTTTGGCAAAAGAACTTCGCACCTACAGTAAACCTGTTCATGTTGTTGTTAACAAAGTCGATGGTATTGACGAAAATTCCGCGCTTGCAGAGTTTTATGCCCTTGGTTTTGACAGTGTTAACCCAATCGCGGCTGCACATGGCCGGGGTGTTTCTCGATTGTGCGACGATATTTTGCTGCCAATTGCACCCGAAATTGAAGAAGAAGCGCCACTTGCAGAGCGCCATCCTAAAATTGCCATGATTGGCCGACCTAATGTGGGTAAATCAACCTTAGTTAATCGAATGCTCGGTGAAGAGCGCGTGGTCGTGTTTGACTTACCCGGTACCACGCGTGACTCTATTTTTATTGAAATGGAGCGCCGCGATAAAAAATACACCTTAGTTGATACGGCTGGGGTCAGACGACGCGGAAAAGTTAATCAAACCGTCGAGAAGTTCTCTGTATTAAAAACCCTGCAAGCCATTGAAACCGCGAATGTGGTGATCATGGTGTTTGATGCCCGAGAAGGGGTGACCGAGCAAGACTTATCCTTATTACGTTATGTCATGGAAGCCGGACGATCAATAGTGATTGCCATTAATAAATGGGACGGCATGACTCAAGAGCAAAAAGAAAACGTTAAGTCTGAAATTGCTCGAAGAATGATGTTTGCCGATTTTGCTCGTTACCATTTTATTTCGGCATTGCATGGCACCGGTGTGGGCGATCTATTTGGTTCTGCCGATGAGGCTTTTGCGAGCGCAAATGTTGAAATGTCAGCGTCAAAACTAACTCGCGAACTCGAGATAGCGGTAGCCAAACATGCGCCACCCACCATCAAAGGCTTCCGTTGTAAACTCCGTTACGCTCACCCAGGTGGTCATAATCCTCCGCGAATAGTGATTCATGGTAATCGCACCACCAAGTTACCAGAGTCTTATCAACGCTATTTGATTAAGCATTTCACTAAGGCTTTAAATATTGTTGGAACACCGATCAAACTTGAGCTGAAAGAAGGTGAAAATCCTTACGAAGGCAAAAAGCAAGAAATGACGCGAAAACAGCGATTAAAGCGCAGACGAACGATTAAAAAGTTTGGTAAAAAATAGCTTATGCGTAGGCTAGGGATCAGTCTTTTATTAATTGTAAGTTTCGTTTTATGCACAAACTTAAGTGCAGAGCAAAAGCTTTATAAGTGGATTGATAAAGACGGAAAAGTTCA
>JBFHSP010000055.1:0-15300 GCA_041591085.1 Kangiellaceae bacterium
ATCTCGCGGCGATAAACTGTTATTTGAAGATTTCACTACGACCATTTTGAAAGGCGACAAAATAGGAATTTTAGGCCCTAATGGTTGCGGAAAAAGCTCTCTGATTAAACTGATACTTGGTGAAATTAAAGCGGATATTGGAACGGTAGAGCTTGGTACTCAGTTAGAAGTGGCTTATTTTGATCAACTTCGTAGTGCGATTAATCCTAACTTGACCATAATTGATAATATTGGTGAAGGTCGAGATTTTCTCGAAGTGAATGGCGAGAAAAAGCATGTTATTTCCTATTTATCCGATTATGGTTTTGGCCCTGAGCGCATGCGCACTCCAGCTAGTTCATTATCTGGCGGCGAAGTAAGCCGGTTAGTATTGGCCAAGCTATTCACTAAATCAGCCAATTTATTGATTCTGGATGAACCGACCAATGATCTCGATGTTGAGACTTTAGAATTGCTCGAAAGCCAAGTGTTGGATTACGCGGGTACGGTGATTGTGATAAGCCATGACAGGCGATTTCTTGACAATGTGGCTACTTCGTTATGGGTGTTTGAAAAGCAGGAGCAGGCTGCAAGTTCTAGATTAATTGAAATTGAAGGCGGTTTTTCTGATTACCAACGCTATCGAGCAGGGCAAAAAGAGCTGCAGGCCGAAAGTCAGATTAAAGCTACTGTGGTAGAGACAAAACCAGTCATTGATGAAAAACCGAAAGAAACGGCTAAATCGGTCAAGTTGTCGTATAAGTTACAGAGAGAACTCGACTTACTGCCCGAAGAGCTTGAAAAACTTGAGCAGGGTATTGAAACACTGGAACAAAAATTTGCTGATCCGGCCTTTGGGCAATCTTCGCAAGACGAAATGACCAATGCCTATTCGCAAATGGCCGCATTGCAGGAAGAGTTAGAAACTAAATTAAACCGATGGGAAGAGTTAGAGTCGATGAAAAACGGCTAAACTTGATTGGGATAATGGCTAACAAGTGAGATTATTAATCTAAGTCATCGGATCAGTAGCTTCGAAACTTAACCATGTCGCACCCAACAACACTAAAGGTTGTCATAACCTACCAATCGGCGAGATAATAGGGCATCTTTTCGATCATGGCTTGTAATGGTCGTATTAAATTAAGAGGTTTGCTCCCATGAGTAAAGGAACAAAATATACCGCTCGCGTTGCCGATGAAAACGGCATCATTCATTACACCGATGAAGAGCATCAAATTTGGAATGAGCTGTACACGCGCCAAACCAAATTGATTGAAGGCAAGGTGTGTGATGAATATATGGCAGGAGTTGATACGCTTAAATTAACTTCCGATCGTATTCCGCAATTAGAAGATGTATCTAAAATTTTGCGCAAAGAAACCGGTTGGGAAGTGGCTTGGGTACCAGCGCTTATTTCATTTGAAAAATTCTTCAATTTATTAGCGAATAAAAAATTTCCATGTGCAACTTTTATTCGTACTCGTGAAGAAATGAATTATTTGCAAGAGCCCGATGTGTTCCATGAACTTTTTGGGCATTGTGCGCTTTTAACCAACAAATATTTTGCAGAATTTACCCATGTTTACGGACAGCTAGGTGCTAATGCGCCTAAAGAATTACACGTATGGCTGGCTCGGCTGTATTGGTTTACCGTAGAGTTTGGCTTGATGAATACTTCACAAGGTACGCGTATTTACGGTGGCGGAATACTGTCATCCATTGGTGAATCGCAATATGCATTAGGACCAGAGCCAGAGCATCGCCCATTCGATATTATGACAGTACTAAGAACGCCTTATCGAATAGATATAATGCAACCCATTTATTACGTGATAGAAGAAATGAAGCAACTGTATGAAATTGCGCATATGGATATTATGAGCCACGTTAAAGAGGCTCGAGCTTTGGGTTTGTTTGCACCAACCTATCCGCCAAAAGAAGCCAAGGCAGGTTAATATTAGACGTTTTAAAGCCGCTTGTTAGCGGCTTTATTTTTGTTTTGTATTTAATGATTAAAAAAGGAATAAAGCTGTGAAAAATTTTTATCTGCTAACAATGTTTCTGTTATCTACTCCTTCACTTGTTAATGCATCTAGTTTAAATGAGCAGTGGAAAGGGGAGTTTGTTAAACAAGTTGAAGAGTCGGGTGAAACAAAGAATTTAGAGTATTATAAAAGCTCAGATAGTGACTATTTGTTCAGTTTTGGGGAAGCAATTTGTAAAGGCCTCAAAGATGGCAAGACTAAAACTGAGATCCTTTCAAAAGGATATTACCCAATATTTGGAGTTTTGGCCTCGGATGCTATGTACGATGCTTCTGTTAAAGTAATTTGCTCTGAATTCGAAGCAAATGGATTTTAAGCATGCAAATTTTTAGCTTTTGGTTGATGTTATTTATAGTCCTTTTTCTGTTTTGGGTTTTACCTATAAGGCTGATAATGAAAAACACAGAAACTTCTCATAAAGAAAAAGTTTTGTGGATTTTTGCTGCAATATTTATTTCCTGGCTTGCATTTATTTTGTTCACTTTTATGGCGCCGGTATTTCCGAACGATGATGAAGGGCAGCGACTTTATTAATACTTTTTAACTTGCATATGGTTTCTGGCTGCTAAATGAAATATTTGTTTTCAATGACTTTTTCAGGAGTAATTGTCGTATTACTATTTCATTTTATGACGCTTTTTATTTACAAAAACGATAGTCCTAATGTATTTGATGCGACCGAGACTCATTACTCAATCGAAAACCTTAACGAAGCAGTTAGCGTTTCGGTTCCTGAAATTAAAAACTTTAACTGTCAGTGTACCGTCGATAAGAAGCTAGAAAAGAAATTTGGAAGAATATGGTTGTATGGGTGTGACAAAAATGAGTTTGAAAGTTATCAAATGAATCCTCATAAAATGTGTCCTGGAACTATTATCTTTTAAGTTCTAATGTTTCAAACACTCGACAATTAGCCACTTCTTGCTTGCAGGTCAGCAGCAATAATTCGCGAAACAACCGTTTTATTTCATGTTTATCTGCGTCGCTTGAGGCGTTACCATCGTTGTAACTCCACGACATACAAGTTAATTTGGAATCGGCGTCTTCAACCCGTAATCGAGGTTTTCCATTTTCTAACCAAGCATATATATGAAAACTCATTTAACTTTTCCCTCACACTAAAAATAGCTGTTAATTGCAAATAATAATCATTCTCATTTAAAAGTCAAATTAATTCTCCCGAGTTCAGGTTAAATTATTCATGCATTTGGGTTATTTATAACAGGCTTACATTGTTTACCTTGAACTTAGGATCGGCTAAGGACAGGTTAAGTTTACCTAGCACGATCACAAAGACACCGATGAAGTGTTTTAATGATTGAAGGTAAGATGGCATAAGGTTAAGGGGTAAAGCGCTATTGTTATAGCAAGGTGAACGGTTAGTTGCGCCCAAAGGCGTTGAGCATAAGCCTTTTAGTCAAGAGGAATGTCAGGCAAGACTCTATGTGAACCTAAAGGTATCGTAAATACAGAGGTGTTGGAAGTGCATTGAATGCACCAAATGACCTGTAAAACTGATTCAAGTTTCATTAAATAATGGAGCTTGAATGTGAGCTTTGTTTACGCTGCCACCGGAATATTTTCAGAAGATTCGTCTTCAGATGTTTTAAGTTCTTCTTCCGTCGGTTGAGCAATAGCTCGAGTTAGCCAACCAGAGTTACTCGCCGTAAACATGCCCCAAATTGGGATCCAAGCTAAACAGAAAAGCCAAAAGTAAGAAAACGGAACTGCCCAGCGAACACCAAACAAACTTTGATAACGTAAATAATAAACGGTACTCGGAATGATCGCGGCAGTGACACATCCAAAAATGATTGCTATTGAAACCAAATAGTAATCACGTAATAGAGCGACTAAAAGCACACATTTTAACGCTTCAAAAATAGTCATTCGAATGATTTGCATTACGCTAAACAGGCGTACCCAATTAGCGCCTTCACCAGCTGTTCGAAATGATTTAAAAACATAGGTGAGCATGACTAAATTTTCACGCACATTACTTCGCGCCCAGCGGGTGAGCATTCTTCTTAGACCGCCAAATTGAACGGGCACCTTAGTAAATACGGTAGCGGTTCTTTGATAAACCACTCTATGACCTGAGGCTAGAACTAAATTGGTTAAGGCTCGGTCTTCGCCAATGGTGGCAGGCTTTCCCATAAAGTGTTGCTCAGACCATTCTTGAATAAGGGGTTTCAAAACAGTGGTTTTATAAGCTGAAAGAGCTCCAGGTGTACAAAAAACACCGCCATATACGCTTTGTCCTGCACGAATAAAGTCAAAAGCACTGGTAAATGAAACTTCTAGCATTTTCGGGATTATGCCTTCGCTCTTGTTTAATACGCGTACATTGCCCGCAACACAGCCTATTCGCTCATCTTGAACGAAAGGACTCACCATTTCAGCTAAAGTATTTGGCAGAACCTCTGAATCCGAGTCGAGCGTAACAATCACTTCGCCATGAGCTTTGGCAAAACCAGCCATTAAGGCCGCGCGTTTACCTTGATTATAAGGCTGCTTAATTAGGGTTAATCGATTTTCAAACTCAGCTTCGGCCGATTTCATCCAGCGCCAAGTATCATCCTGAGAGCCATCATCAATACAAATAAGTTGCAGTTGCTCTACCGGGTAATCGCTCGCTAAAACACTTTTGATGGTTTCAAAAATTTGCTTACCTTCGTTGAACGCAGGAACCACAACCGTGAGCTTTGGAAGTTTGGAGCTTTCAGGACGTGCAAAAGGCTTGTATCGAATGGCGAAACTCACTTGCCAAATAAGCAGTGACATGGCAATGACCAAAAATCCTAAAGTAAGCGGATCTTTTTGCAACCACCGAAGTAACAGCGACGTATCTTCTGGTAACAACGGAATGGTGAGCTGTCTGTAGGCTAAAAACAGTACCGTCATTACAAACAATATTAGCAAAGGGATGTAGAACTTATCAGCACCATGGCAAATTCGATATTCTTCGCTTTTGTTTTGAAATTGAGAGTTCGACATAAATATTTCCAAGGCCCAGTTAATAAAGCTGAGGTCAATTAACGTTAAAACTAGGGGCTTTGACTTGGTGAGAGAGGCCTTAATAGTAATTGCAATTGTACTTTTTGCGCGAATTGTATGGATAGCACAAGGAATAATCAATATGTTTGTCAGACTATTTTTTTAGGATGTGACTGGATCCCAAAATTTCTGCTGAAAATGACCTGTTTTGCAAGCAAGTTACCAAAACAGAAGCCACATTTGCGCTTTTTTATGAACAGATCAAGTGAACCTAATGCGAATGGTTATCAATTTACTTGTTCAATCGATTTTGAGGCTAAGATTTGTTGCGAGATAAAGTGATTCTTTTCGGTTTTTTATCCAATTTCTCTTGTTGGCTCGAATCATTATCTCTCTCTTTATTACCGGTCGGTTGCTTTAAATTTGGGTTTTTATAAACTTCCCGCTTCTTATTGGAGTAGGTTTTCTTTTGAGTATTAGTATTTTTAAAAGCTGATTTTTTGCCGAGTGCTTGCTCCATGACTGTTTCGCTTTTGCTCGAAAAATCACCCCTATGTTGAATTTGTAATCCCTTTAAAAACATTCTAATAATTTGGTCATTACAATTTCGATAATGCTTGTGATCTGGCTTTCTAAAAAATGCACCCAACTCAGACTTGCTGATAGAAAAGCCAGCAAGCTTAAGCACTTTTATTACTCCATCGTCTCGAAGATCGAAAGCAACCCTTAGTTTTTTAAAAATAATATTATTAGTGAGTTTTTTTTCAGTTTCTGGCAATAAATCAGTTTGTTTGCCTCTTTTTTCACTAATTAGGCCATTTAGAAAAGAGGCTAATTGGTAGTCTGACATGGCTTGAAATTGTTCATCGTCTTCACGTTTTAACCAAGCAATCACTTGTTCACGGTTAACTTTATAATCAGCAAGTTCAAAAATATTGATCATCTTTGGATCTTGATAATTAAGAATGAATCGCACTCGTCTTAAAATATCGTTATTGTCCATTTTGTATCCTTAGATGCACAGTTGCTCGAAAAAAATAAAAAGTTTATGGCCTAGAACGGGTATGCATTATAAACCAATGACCATTAATTAAATATGATTAAGTCAAAAGTTAATGGCTACTTGTCTTTGGGGCAGAATATTTAGGATTAGTGGTAAATTGATGATCGGTCAATGACTGCATAAAAGCGATGAGATCGTGTTTGTCTTGCTCTGTCATCTCAAATCCTTTTATAAGCGGACTTTTTAATGGATTTAAACGGCCGTCGCCTTGATTAACACCATTTTCAATGTATTGACCGCCTGCCGCGTAAAACTCGAGTACTTGTTCTAAGGTTGCCATACTGCCATCGTGCATATACGGAGCAGTCAGTTCAATATTTCTTAGGGTAGGGGCTCTGAATCGACCATGATCTCGTTTATCTAAGGTGATTTCGTATAAGCCATCATCTTCTTTTGGGTAATGACCTTGTTCCGACAAGTTATACATGCCGGTATTGTGAAAAGGTCTTCGATCGATGATTTGTTTTTCATGAAACGTCGACTGAGTAAAGTTAAATCCACCATGGCAATGATGGCATTCAAACTTTTCAGAAAAGAATAATCCCATTCCACGAATGGCCGACTCGCTAAGTGCGTTGTCATCGTTTGCATAAGCATAGCGATCAAATGGAGAGTTTAAAGAAATTAAGCTTCTAACAAAGCTGGCTAAGGCTTTAACAATATGATCAAATGAAGGCTCTGGGCTATTAAAAGCATTAGCAAATAACTCGCGGTAGTGTGCTGTTGTAAACCTTTCTAACACTTGTTGTTCGTTGCCCGTTATGCCTAATTCAACGGGCTCTTCGCCAAACATTGGCAAGAGAATTTGCATTTCTAAGTCAGTCAGTCCATCGTGCGACCAAGTAAGCGTTTTGTTATAGGCAATGTTGACTAAAGCTAGAGCATTGCGTCGAACTTTATCTCCGGTTGAGCCAACCGAATGAACTTGCGCTTCAGCAAAAGCAAGCTTTTGATCGTGACAGGATGCGCATGATTGGGTTTGGTTGGCAGATAAGTTTTTGTCGTAAAACAAATGACGTCCTAGCTCAACTTTTGCTTCAGTCATAGGATTGTTTTGCGGAATAGTCGGCTTTGGGAAGCCCTCAGGAAGAGGCCATTGATATTCTTTTGGCTGATCGTTACAGCTAACTAGTGCAAATGAAAAAGCGATGGTAAAAACAGACTTAATAAAACTTAGTGATCGACACTTTAATTTTGAGTACGTCATTATTGGATCACTTACTGTTAATTTTGGTTGAAAACAACGATTGAGTCGATAGACCTAAACCAAGTTTTGGCAGCCAATAATCACAACTCGGATCATCAGGGTTAGATTGACAGGTATTAAAATCTAAAGATTCGGGCTTATCAAACAACTGAGCAAAATCTATCTGAATAGTTGTTTGCTTGTTCCAAGCGAGTTTATAAGTGATTCGATTAGGATTTTTACATTCTGTATTTGGTGCGCGAACAGGTGCGACAGACGAACAACCGGTTGAACCTAAATGAAGTAACCAATCTCTCGCTGTTTGATTGGATTCATCTTTACCCATCAGTTCCATTCTTAAAAACTTATGTCCTGTTTGCCATATCCAAAACATATCGGATTGATTAAGTGGCGCTTGTTGAGTTAATGGATTTTGATGATTCTTATTAAATGGAACGCCCAATGTAAATTCAATATGAGTTGCATTTTTTATCGGTTTTGCTCCGATTAGCTCAACCTGCCACTGTTGTTGTTGGTTACATACTCCTCCAATAAGGGCAACTTCTTGATCAAAACCCTTATTGGCAACAAGTTTGACTGGTTGAAAGCCATTTTCGTCAAAAATCTTAAAGTCATGTAAGTAAAATTGAACATTTTGCCAACGCCATTGTGTAGTTAAAACGGGAAATGGTTGATCACAAGTAATGGGACTCCCATTAAAGGAGAGTTCAAAGTTAACTTTTAAAGGGAAATCTGTATCATTTGAGCAGCCTAAAGTAAAAAGGATTAAAAAGCCTATCGAAAGAATGATGGATTTAAGTTTGAGATAGTTAACGTTATGCATTTTGAGATATTTTAATAAAGAGGGCTATGGATAAACATTTTGTTGCACTTGTTCTCAAATAAAAAGTAAATATTTGGCTTTTTTAATCGGCTTCACAGTGCTTCAATAGAAATTATGGTTGACTAGGTGTGAGTGTAACTTGGTTATGAGCCCTCGCACAATTTTAAAGGCTAAACGGAGATTCTGATGCCATTTCAATTTAAATCATTGTTTTTAGTAATCACAGGCATGATCGTCCTAGGAAGCTCTTTTGATGTTAGGGCACATTCTGAACCGCACAAATCTCGCTTTGTTTCTGAGAAAGGCGTCGATCAAGGACAATGTGACAGTCCCATTCGCCCATGCAAAACCATTATGTTTGCAGTTAAGAATGCTAATAAGGGGGATAAGATTTTAGTTGCTTCAGGTAGTTACTCTATCTCTTCAATTGAAGAGGTGTTTTACCTTAAAAGTGAAGTGATCCCTATTTTTGCTGGATACAATCGATTTGATCACTTTCAAAGCCAAAGCCCCGATGTTAATAAAGTCTATCTTCAAGGTGTTCCACAAGAGCTTGTCGACTCGGTTCGTAAAAATGGATTTCATGTCATTGCCGATGGTAAGTCTCAGTTCAACAGTGACGAAATTAATCAGCAACTAAAAAATGCCAGTGCGTTATTTGAAAAACAAACAGCGATTAACTGTGTTAATGGAATGGCAGGGAGCTTTCCATGTAATAATTTAGATCTTCTAGCTCATGTTCCACTGAATCAAATGAGTTCTCGCCCGTCTTCAGGAAGTGACATTTGGGGACACGTTGATCTTAACAACGGACGCGAATACGCCATTATGGGAGTGAGAAATGGTGCTGCTGTTTTTGATGTAACCGATCCAGAAAATCCTACGGAAATTGGAACAATCAGTGGAACGTCCTCCACTTGGCGTGACATTAAAGTGTATCAATACTTTGATGAAACTGCTTCGGAATGGCGAGCCTATGCCTATGTCACCGTCGAAGCTTCGGATGGGGTTACAATAATTGACCTTAACCAGTTGCCCACTCGGGTGTCTTTAGTTGAAAGAAATAATGCGGTAGGCAACTCTCACAATGTTTATATATCTAATATTGATCATGCGCTTAACATTAAAGAAGATGGTGTACTGCCAAAACTGCAATTATTAGGAGCAAATCGGTACTCAGGCTCGTTTCATTCTTATTCGTTAGCGAACCCAGCAACTATATCGGTTGAAAGCAATCAATCAAGTTTTCAAGGTTATACCCACGATGGCGCTTCGACTACCATTCGTGATAGTCGCAAAGATACTAATTGTTATAACGGAACAACCAGTTGTACGGTTTTTGTCGACTTCAACGAAAAGTCGATAGCTTTCTGGGATATGACCAACCCAACCGATACTCGTCTACTTTCAAATGTTTCCTATAACGATGTGCCTGCTTCTGCGCAATATGTGCATTCCGGATGGTTCAGTGAAGATAAGCGCTATGTGTTTGTGCACGACGAGTTTGATGAATATCAAGGCGGTTTAAACTCGACGGTTAGAGTTTATGATGTCAACAATTTTAGAGCGCCAGTACAAGTAGGTCAGTGGACCGGAGCGACTAGAGCTATCGACCATAATGGATTTGTCCGAGGTAATCGTTACTACATGTCCAACTATGAGCGTGGTTTAACCGTGTTAGACATCAGTGATGCGAGTAATCCGGTACAAGTCGGATATTTTGATACTTTTCCCACTTCAAATAATAATCAGTTTAACGGTGCTTGGGGAACCTATCCTTACTTACCATCGGGCAATATTTTAGTCAGTGATATCAATAGTGGCCTTTATATTCTAAAAGATAATACGAAAACGAATTCTCAAGGCCAAGCGTCATTTAGGGCTTCGGAGTTTTCTGCGCAACGAGGACAAACGCTTCAAATTCCAGTGTCGCGATTGATGGCTGATAATGCCGCTCAAACCGCATCAGTGGACTTTGAATTGATTTCAGGCAGTGCTAAATCGGGCAGTGATTTTACTATGGTGCGCGATACTTTAGAGTGGATTGGCAATGATGTCGCCGATAAAATAATTGAAATCGAAGTTGCAGAAGACAGCAGCGGTACGCAACCAGAAGAGAGCTTTTTCATTCGGTTGTTCAATCCGACAACCGGCATGACATTAGGCCAATTTGGATATTTGCAGGTTAATCTTTCCGGTGTGGCTCAACCAGGTGCCATTGAATGGACACAATCAAATGTTGATATTATTGAGACTGCGAGCAGCATTGCGGTGACCGTAGCCAGAGTTGGAGGTAGCGACGGAGCATCATCAATTGATTATCAAGTTGTGTCTGGTACAGCAACCGCAGGCGAAGATTTTCTCATGTCCTCTGGCACTTTAACTTGGGCCGATGGTAACAGCGAATCGCGAACCGTTACCGTTGAGCTTTTGGATGACAGTATCAATGAAGATGACGAGGTTTTTACTGTAGAGCTGAGCAATCCAGTTAATAGCACTCTTGCAAGTAATACATCGATTCAAGTTACCATTTTAGATAATGAGACGAATAGCTTACCTCAAGTTAATCTTGGTGAGGATATTGAAGTGAATTCAGGTGCCACAGTAGAAATTCAGTCAATCACATCGGATGCAGATGGTGATGCTTTAACATTTGCTTGGAGTCAAGTGAGTGGTACATCGGTAACCTTATCGGATACTGCACAATCTGCGATCTCTTTTACGGCGCCAAGTACGGGTGGTGATTTGGTTTTTGAGCTGAGTGTTAGCGATAGCAGAGGCGGAGAATCAACTGATCAAATCAAAGTAACGGTAGTCGCTCCTTCAAGTTCGGGTGGTGCCTTGTTTATTGGATTGGGCTTGTTAGTATTATTATTCCAAAGAAAGCGACAAAGTCTCTAATAGTTACCAGGCAGGATAAGCATTCGTTTATTCTGCCCCATTTGTTTTGTTATTTTTCATTCCACTTGAAACTGCTGCTTTAAGCTTTCTATTAAAAGAGCGAGTGACTTACCCACAAACGCACTTTCGCGAGTGACCATAAAGGTTTCGATGGCTTGGCGGTTACCATGCACGTAGTCAACCAAAATGAGTTCCTCTGTCATTAATTGCTCCGCGATTAAATAAGAAGGCATCCACCCAAATCCTAACCCCATGAGTAATGCTTCTTTCTTTTGTGAAAAGTCGCCTAAGTAAAACGATTTATTTTTTCCGATAAGAGCTTGTCCGGAAACTGTCGATATTTGTTCACCTTGTCCATGGTCTTTTACCAACAGTTCATTGTGCTTTCTTAAATCGGAAAGCTGAACATTTTTCTGTTTAGCTAACGGATGGTTTTTGGAAGTGACTAAAACGGTTGATATTGGCGGTAATGGCGTTGCGTGGAGCAGAGGATCGGGTTTGTATTCCTTTACCAACATGATATCGGCTTTATTATCGTCAAAGCTTTTCTGCACGCCGGCTAAATAACTCACTGATAGTTGAATACTGGTAGGGGCTTTTACTTTTTCAACCTGACTGATGGCTCCCAAAATAGGGCGAATCGGTAAAATACCATCCACGACAATTTGTAGTCGGGTTTCCCATCCGGTTTTGTATTGATTAATCAGGTGGGTCAGCCGTTTTTGTTGCGCTAATAAGGCTTCTGCTTCATAAACGAGATGATGACCAAAATCAGTCAGTTGGGCACGGTAGCCTGAACGGTCAAAAATTTTCTCGCCACACTCTTTTTCTAACTTATTGATTCTATAGGTAATAGCCGATTGAACACGGTGAAGTTTGTCTGCCGCCTTGGCAAAACTTCCTGTTTCAATAATGGTTTTAAGGACTCTAAGGGTTTCAAGTTCGATCATGAAAACATGCTTATTCAAATAAACTGAATAAGTATATCAAATATATTTGCTTTATTTGAACTAATATTCCTTTTATTCTATCGCCACTTTAATCATTGGAGTTCGGTATGCCGTTTTATATGAAACAAGGGAAAATCCCTGCAAAACGTCACGTAACTTTTTACCGTGAAGATGGTGAGTTGTATCGTGAAGAGTTGTTTTCAACTCATGGGTTTTCTAACATTTACTCGAATAAGTACCACAACAATATGCCGACTAAGGTGCTTCGAGTAGAACCTTATGAAGTCAATCATGGTGAGGAGTGGCAAGATTCTTTGCTGCAAAATTATAAAATTCATACCGCCCGGGGAGAGTCATCGGGAAACTTTTATACCGCTCGCCGACGCCAAGTATTCAATAACGATGTGGCTCTTTACACCGCTAAAGTGACTGAAGATACCACTGACTTTTATCGTAATGCATACGCTGATGAAGTGGTTTTCGTCCATGAAGGAACCGGTACTTTAACTTCTGAGTACGGCAATATTGCCATTCAAAAGTGGGATTATTTGGTGATCCCTAAAGGCACAACTTATCAACTCAAGTTTGATAGCTATGACAATGTTCGGTTGTTTGTGATTGAGTCACCCACCATGGTTACCATTCCAAAGCACTTCAGAACGCCAACCGGTCAGTTACTGGAAAATGCGCCTTACTGTGAACGCGATATTCGTACCCCAGAACTGCAAGAAGCTGTTGTTGAGAAAGGTGAATTTCCTCTAATCATCAAATACGGTGATAAGTATCAAAAGACAATTTTAGAGTGGCACCCCTATGATTTAGTTGGATGGGATGGCGCTTGTTATCCATGGGCATTTAACATTCAAGATTACGCGCCTAAAGTTGGGAAAATTCATTTACCGCCTAGCGATCACTTGGTTTTTACTGCCAATAACTATGTGGTGTGTAACTTTGTACCGCGTTTATACGATTTCCACCCAGAAGCTATTCCAGCTCCTTATTATCATTCCAATGTCGATAGTGACGAGATCCTGTATTATGTGGATGGAGATTTTATGAGCCGTACTGGTATAGAGTCAGGTTCTATTACATTACATAAAAAAGGCGTTCCACACGGCCCGCAACCAGGTAAAACCGAAGCGTCGGTTGGTAAAACCGAAACCTATGAATATGCCGTAATGGTTGACACCTTTAACCCATTAAATACCACCAATCATTTCCGTGATTGCATGGAACAAGATTACGACCAAAGCTGGTTAGAGAATTAATTTGGAGAGCGACTATGACTGAAAACAATAACCCACTTAATCTGAAAGGTATTTTATTTACCGAGTTTTGCTCAACTGATGCCGATTTTATGCATAACGTTTTTATGGATTTTGGCTTTAGCATGACTAAAAAATTTAAAGGCAAAGATGTTGTCTATTACAACCAAAATGACATCCACTTTTTACTGAATAAAGAAAAAAGCGGCTTTTCGGCCGAGTTTACTAAAGCACATGGTCCTGCCATTTCTTCTATGGGATGGAAAGTAGAAAACGCTGAATTTGCCTTAGCCGAAGCGCTCAAACGTGGCGCTAAAGAAGCGGAAACTAAAGACTTTCCATATCCGGCTATTTACGGCATTGGCGACAGCTTAATTTACTTTATTGATAAATATGAAGGCGCAGAGAGCATTTTTGAAACGGATTTTGAGCCGCTCGCCGATCCTATTATTAATGAAAGCAAAGGTTTTATCGAAATTGATCACCTAACCAATAATGTTTACAAAGGAACTATGGAAAAGTGGGCTAATTTCTACAAAAATGTCTTTGGCTTTTCTGAAGTTCGATACTTTGATATTAAAGGCGTTAAGACTGCTTTGTTATCTTATGCGCTTGCAAGTCCATGTGGCACCTTCTGTATTCCAATTAATGAAGGGAAAGACGACAACAACAACCAAATTGACGAGTACCTCGATATTTATGATGGTCCCGGAGTGCAGCATTTAGCGTTTAGAACGACAGATCTTGTAGGTTCTTGCGATGCTCTTAAAGGTTCATATATTGAAACTTTAGATATTATTCCTGAGTACTACGATACTATTTTTGATCGAGTGCCTTGGGTTAGAGAGGATCGTGAAAAAATTAGGGCTCATAAAATTTTGGTAGACAGCCAAGCCGATCAGACTTACTTGTTACAAATATTCACCAAGAACTTATTTGGCCCAATTTTCATCGAAATGATCCAACGAGAAGGTGATCGCGGATTTGGTGAGGGTAACTTCCAAGCCTTGTTTGAATCAATTGAGCGTGATCAAGAGAAGCGCGGGGTTATTTAAGCCAATTGGAAAAGCATTCCCCAAAAAAATACCCAGGCCCTCGCGGGTTCCTGGGTTAGGGGAATGTTTTGAATACTTAAGTTTAAGATTAGCTAATAATTTCAGTACTTCAAGTAAATAGCTTATTATTTAATCAATTTATTTATCTTCGTCATTTGATATCAATCCTTCTTGGTTCCAAGGTAATTCTCTGTAAGTCGCTTTTTCATTAACTCCCCAAAATGGAAATTTCATGGTGGTGAAGTAAGGAGAATAGTCAAAGTCGGCTGGTGTAAACAGCTTAGTATTGCGCTTTACTAGCTCAATGGCATCGTTTTTGGTTCTTCTAAATGCGGGCAGTATCGGATAATCGATTTCGCTAAAGGCTTCAGCTAACATCGAAGAACAGACAGTACGGGTCGATTCTCCGGCATTTCTTTTGAAAAGACTTGAACGCCATCTGCGAGGAATAATCCCCCAAGGTAATAATAGTCTTGCTAAATCAATCAGTTGCCTAATGTCATATTCGGTTCCAACACGTTCTGTTGCGTAGGCTATGACTCGAGCTGCATCGGCATGAGATAAGCTATCGGCTCTACATACTCTCAAATTATCTCTTTGATAGTCACTTAACTTGTTGATCACCGTTCCTTTGCCCAGTAACCCTTCAATAATAAGGGGTTCAGATGCGTTAAATTCACATGATTGCTCAATAAGGGCTCTTATTTCGGAGTTTTCAATATCATGCATTCGGCCTATGTAAAGAGCCGCGTGTGACCAACGGCTTTGAGTGATCATCTTTATCACTTCAGACACTCGGGTTCGGCCCTCAACCAAAATAATATCGCCAGGCCGTAAGTGATATTTAAGTTGAGAAAAGTCGCAAGTGGGAAACTCGCTAATGGGTTTTTCTTTATTTAGCCATTTTTCTAAAAATGATTTAAAAGGAGATGCCATAATGCGCTAAGGTTATGTAATTTAAAGTAAAATATAGTATATCTTGAAATGAGTGTTGCTAATATTAGTAGAAATA
>JBFHSP010000056.1:0-15118 GCA_041591085.1 Kangiellaceae bacterium
ATCCACAACAACAAACCTGCTTTTTCCGACTTTGAAGGCGTTGTGAAAATGTTTACTGCTGCTGGAGTTGAAGAGCAAGCCGCGCGCGATTTATTGCAAAACGATGCATACATTATGGAGCAAATGCAAAAAACTCACGAGCTAATGATCCGCTATAAAGTTACTGGCGTTCCAAGAATTTTAGTAAACTATTCTTACGCGACCGATGTATCGGAAGCTGGCGGTTATGAGAATGTATTTAAAGCCGTTGATAAAGCGTTGTTAGAACCGAATAGCTGTAAATAATTTTCATTTGAATTTTCAGATTAAAAATCCCACCACTCGGTGGGATTTTTTAATTCTAGAGTCGTTCTAAAGAAATTAAATTTTAAGTACGGTAGGTTGGGCAGAGTTAACAATTAACGAAGCCCAACAACTGAGACTACATATCTAAATACTTCTAATCTTATTTCTATAAAATTAGAAAAACCTAACAACACTTAATTCTTAAATTTTATCCGTTGGGCTTCAAAAAATCAGCCCAACCTACTTTGCTACTTTGGCTTATTGAACCAAATGCTGAGCAGTGTCCATACTTTTATGAAGTACACGGATTACATTAATTCCTTCATCAATTATCAAATAAATAATTATATGTTGCTCATATGAAAATATTCTAACCGGTGGCTCGAATTCCGTTCGCTCTCGACTCATAAGCGGTTGTTCAGCAAGCAACTTTAAAGCGTTTTCTAACCCGTCAAGATACTTGTCTGCTTGCGCTTCACCCCATTGATTAAATGTGTAAAGCCAAACATCAATCAAATCTTGTTTGGCCTGACTTTGCTTGTATATATTCAGCACTTAACAGTCTGATTTTATTTGAGTTTGCGCCCGAGCTAGCTTCTTTATTTCTTCCATATCCAGCTTCCCATCTATTCCACTTTCTAATCCCTCAGTAATTGCTTTTTGTAAAACTAATGATTTATCGCGTACCTCTTGATCACGACGAATCAGATCTCTTACATAGTCGCTGTTATTGGAGTACCGACCACCCTCAACCTGCTGCTCAACCCAATCGCGCATAGGATCAGGAAGAGAAATATTCATTGTTGCCATAGTATTAACCTCTCTGCAGACTCAATATTGGCATGATTTGGCAAAATTTGCCATAAATTAAGCATTTCCTTCCACCAAGAAAAAAATAAACATGTAAGATAAACAAATTATAAAGCGCTTCCCTTACTCCATTTTTTATATCTGTTGAACACCACACTGAATAAAGTATTGATAAATGGGGTCATAAAATTGAGGGTCTCTTGTCCTATCATTTTTATCACCTTCTGGGACAAAAATAATCATACCTTGTCTGGCTCTTGTTAATAACACGCGATAAGCATTTAATAAATATCTCTTGTTAATTTCATCGTTGATGTTCTGCCATTCGGTGCCGCGAAATCTTTTAAAATCCCAGGAGTTGTCAATCTTTCTCAGATTGGCGTCCCAAGCAACGCATGTCCAATCCAACTCAAGCCCCTGGATATCAAACTCAGTAGCAACCTCTTCTAAAAAACCTGCCGATCTAACATCACTCTTATCATTTAAGAACCAAGTCTTAGGTTCAACCGAAGATTTCACATTTATCCCATAAGGCCTTAACCTATATGCTCCTGACGATGCTGTAATACCAAGGCCTTCTCTCCCTCGAGCTTTTGCCCTTAACCAGTTTTTTGCTTTATTAATATTTCTAGTCACAAAAATCGGGTAGTCATCTTTTAACTGGGTGTATAACCCTTTAGCTTCTTGAAGGTTTGCGTCTAAGAAAGCTTTTACAAATGCGGCTAGCTTTTCTGAGCGAAAAGATCTAACAGGCACGGCCAGATGCAACTCATCTTTAATCGTTAATTGATGCCCAGTAAATGCGGAATAAATATCCAGCCCATTCGTATATTCTTGATCAGTTAGCTTATTTGATACATAAACATCCCAATGAGGATAGTCTTTTTGAATTGCGGAGAACCATTCGGGCAACCCCGCCTCACCAGTGTTAATTTCTTGGCCTCCACCAATTAAGCAAATAATAATTGACCAGTCTTTATGTCGATCTAATACACTGATAAGAAACTTTGGCTCAGACATATCAAATCCCTGAATGCCTTTTTTGCGAGCCATAAAAGAACTTGTTTGCTCCAATGTCCATGCTCGCTGAGCTTCATCAAATACAGCAACTCGCTCAATAGGAGGCTTTTCATTTTGAAGGGCATCGTCTCTGAAATGATGGATGTTCTGAATAAATGACTTAGTTTTGGTCAACGCCTGATTTTTAGTTACTTGCTGTGATGTTCCTTTTTTATCAGAGACTTCATTTCTAGCTAAAGCCTCTTGCAGCACCTCAACAAGAGGCCCATTTCCAGATAGAAAAACAGCGTGCTCGTCTTCGTCAACATTATGTCTTTCATTAGCTATATTTAGACCGGCCAAAGTCTTCCCTGCACCAGGCACACCTGTAATGAAACATATAGACTTCCTATTATTTGCTTTAGATGAATCGATAATTTTTGCTATCGCATAGGATGTCACGCCCAGATTAATAGCTCCGGAATCAGATCTAGATATTTCTTTGACACTATGCCCTTTATATAACGCTTGAGCAGCTTCGATGATAGTGGGCGTAGGCTTATAAATTGACCCAAACCACTCTACTGGGTTCAAATCTTCGGTTTCATTGATTCTATTGGAAAGTTGTTCGATGTGTGAAACAAAATTATGTTTGTTTGACTTTATTGGCTGGTAAACACGATCAAGGTAGCACTCAATTACGAGCTCACAGTTAGCGGCCTCAGTTGCAATAACCATAGGTACAATAGCTCTTTTATGACTTTTTTCATGAAAATTTTTCAAATCAATCGCATAATCTAAACTCTGCTCTACGGCTGAACTCGGATATTTTTTCTCCCCTACTTTGAATTCGAGGGAAAAAATCACCCCTTTATAAATCAGAACAATATCTACTCGTTTTCCCATTCTTGGAATCGCATATTCAAATGCCAAGTAACAATCGGAAAGACCTCTTAATGATGCTTGTAAAATTTCTATTTGTGCCACCCATGCATTTCTCTGTAACTCTTCAAGCGCAAATTGATGATGCCGAGCCAATTCGCCAAGAATAAACTCCATCGAGTCACTTTGAAATTTTTTTAATGTGGCTGAATAATAGGCTCTGTTCATCACATTCCTCTATTTTAATTTCCTTAACATTTAATCATTAGAAACGGTACATTCAATCTCTGTTTAATTATAAAGGCTATTCGAATTCCTGCTGCTCAGCAACGAATTCAAAAAGCTTAAAATATTAAAATTAATATTGAAACACGCTTTACTAGCGCCTTCATTTTTAAAGGCAATCTAACTTAAAGCGACATTAATTTATATCAACACCAAAATACAAAACCCAAGTGGTTAAATTAAAAACGGCATGCAACAACACCGCATAGCCAATATGACGAGTTGCTAAGGTAATCATACTTAGCAAACAACCAATCACAACAAGTTGCGTCAAATGAAAAACCGAATACTGAGCATGAGTTACGGCCCAAATAACTGATGGAATAATAACGACTAAGGCTTTATGAACTCCGAGTTGTTCAAGCTCAAAAGTTAGAAAACCGCGATAAAACACTTCTTCAAACCAAGGTGCAAATACAACGGTGGCAATTACCGCTAGCCATAAAAATCCGGCATCACTGGTTAACGATTTTAAAAAGGCTTGCGATTGTCCACCGCCAAAATGAGCATTAAGCCAATAGCTGGTTATTGAAAGCAAAACAGCTATTAGAACTGTAAAAATTAAAAGAAAAATAAGATTTTTCTTTGAACGCTCAAATTGACCGATGAGAGGAAAGCTTTGCCAGAGCTGTAATCTTTTAAGTAAGAAACAGGCAACAAGACCCAATATAGCTGAAACAATAAGCGCAATGCTTAAAGTAAGAGTAACCGAATCAAAAAGCTCGGAAAAAATTACCAAGCCTTGAGTCAGTGAAATCAGTGCAATGATTAAAAATGAATATCCAAATACTTGAGCAAGTTTAATCAACTTAGGGCTCATGCTTGGCCTTAACTCTTCTCAATTTTAAATGCGGCTAAGCCTTTTTCTGATCGCAAATAACCGCGGGCGCCAATAAAAAATAAAATCGACACCACTGATAACAAGGTCGAGAAAAATCCATTTAACGATGTTACTTGATCAAGGGTAAGCATCAATCGAAATCCTTGAGTTAACGCCAAAACATAAAGCAACACCAATAAAAAACCATGCAAAGGTTTAAATTTAAACGTAGCAATCACCAATATGCCTATTAAACCGCTTAATGATACGACATCGAGCAGCATAAAAAACTTGGCACTGCCATCAATGCTTAAATGATATAACACCGGCCAAATGAATAAGGCAATGAGAGCTACGGTAAAGCGAATAATAATGGTCATAGTTTTGGTCTGTTGTTATTTCTATATTGAATGCGGATAAAAAAGGCCAGAAAACTGGCCTAAACGTTTTACTCTGGTCGCATGTGCGGGAATAAAATAACGTCTTTAATGGTTGGTGAATCGGTAAAAATCATCACCAATCGATCGATACCAATGCCCTCACCGGCTGTTGGTGGTAAACCAAATTCTAACGCGCGGATGTAGTCGTCATCGTAATGCATGGCTTCATCATCACCCGCTTCTTTTTCTTCTACTTGGCGTTTAAAACGTGCCGCTTGATCTTCCGCATCATTAAGCTCGGAGAATCCGTTAGCGAGTTCTCTGCCACCAATAAAAAATTCAAATCGGTCAGTCACAAATGGATTGTTATCATTACGACGCGCCAATGGCGATACTTCCCATGGGTATTCGGTAATAAACGTAGGTTGAATCAGTTTGTGCTCTGCGGTTTCTTCAAAAATTTCAGTAATAAATTTACCCGGCCCCCACACACAATTATCAGGAATTTTCACATGTACTTGTTTAGCATAAGCTTTCAGTTGCTCTAAGTTTTGCTCAGGGCGTTTAAACACCTCTGGGTCAAATTCAGGGTTATATTTAAGTACCGCATCCACCATAGACATACGAATAAACGGAGAACCAAAATCATAGTGAACTTCTTTGATCACTTCACCGGCTTCATTTTTGCTGGTGTTAGTAATAGTGGTAGTACCTAAAATATTTTGTGCTAAGGTTCTCAATAAATCTTCAGTAAGATCCATTAAGTCATTAAAGTCTGCATAGGCTTGGTAAAATTCAAGCATGGTAAATTCTGGGTTATGGCGCGTTGATAAACCTTCGTTTCTGAAGTTACGGTTTATTTCAAACACGCGCTCAAAGCCACCCACCACTAAACGCTTTAAATAAAGTTCTGGCGCAATCCGCAAAAACATTTCAATATCGAGCGCGTTGTGATGAGTTACAAACGGCTTAGCCGAAGCACCACCCGGGATCACTTGCAACATAGGTGTTTCCACTTCCATAAAGTCGCGCTCAGCTAAATAGTTACGAATGCCTTCAATCACTTTACTGCGAATTAAAAAGTCATTGCGCGTTTCTGGACTGGTGATTAAATCAACATAACGCTGACGGTATTTTAGTTCTTGATCTTTTAAACCGTGGTGTTTATCCGGTAACGGACGCAGTGATTTAGTGAGCAACTCATACTCATCCATGCCAACAAATAAATCGCCTTTACCCGAACGTTTTAATGTTCCGGTCACTCCGATGATGTCTCCAATATCAAGCTCACCGTATTTTTCTTTAATGACTTTTTGTACGTCTTTTCCCGAGTAGGCTTGAATTTGCCCTTTCATATCTTGCAGTACATAGAAAGGACCGCGTTTAGCCATGACTCGGCCAGCAACACTCACTACTTTTCCGAGAGATTCCAGCTCTTCTTTGCCGGTTTCAGCAAACTCTTTTTGCAAGTCGCCCATATAGGCGTTGCGTCTAAAATGATTCGGGTGACCATTGGCTGCACAGTTTTCACGAATAGACTTTAATTTGCCCTTGCGCTCGGCAATCAATTTATTGTGATCCGTGATGTTTTGCTCGCTCATTCTTTTCTCTCTTACTTTTTTTGATGCGTCATTGCCAATGACACGATCATCAGTTATAAGCCGGCTTTAAGGCTTGCTTCAATAAAACGATCTAAATCGCCGTCTAACACGGCTTGGGTATTTCTGTTTTCAACGCCAGTACGTAAATCTTTAATTCGAGCATCGTCCAGCACGTAGGAGCGAATTTGACTGCCCCATCCGATATCCGATTTTGAATCTTCTAAGGCTTGTTTTTCAGCATTTTGTTTCATCAATTCCATTTCATACAATTTAGCTTTTAACTGCTTCATGGCTTGATCTTTATTTTTGTGCTGCGAACGATCATTTTGACACTGCACCACAATGCCCGATGGCATATGGGTGATACGTACTGCCGAGTCGGTTCGGTTAACGTGCTGACCACCGGCACCACTGGCACGATAGGTATCAATACGTAAATCGGCTGGATTGATTTCAATTTCGATGTCGTCATCAATTTCTGGATAAGCAAAAGCCGATGCAAACGAGGTGTGTCTTCGGTTGCCTGAATCAAACGGCGACTTTCTTACTAAACGATGCACTCCGGTTTCAGTTCGAAGCCAACCAAAAGCATACTCACCCGCAAAACGAATAGTGGCACTTTTAATCCCAGCCACGTCACCGTCGGATACTTCAATCAACTCAGTTTTAAAGCCTTTGGCTTCGCCCCATCGCAAATACATCCGCAATAACATTTCGCACCAGTCTTGCGCTTCGGTACCACCGGAGCCAGCTTGCAAATCTAAATAACAATCTGAAGCATCATGCGGGCCAGAAAACATACGGCGAAATTCAAGCTTTGCCAGCTCTTTTTCCAGCTGTTCTAAATCGGCTTCAACTTCGGCAACGCTGTCTTCATCATTTTCTTCAACCGCGAGTGATAATAACTCACTGCTGTCTGCCAGCCCTCGATCAAGTTGAACAAAAGTATTGACGATAAGCTCGAGAGCAGAACGTTCTTTACCCAAGGCTTGGGCATTCTCGGGATCATTCCAAATTTCTGGATCTTCTAGTTCGCGCCCTACTTCAATAAACCTTTCTTGCTTGGTTTCGAAGTCAAAGGTACCCCCTAAGCTCAACATTTCGAGCTTCGAGTTCTTTAATTTTCTCTCTGATAAGATTAACTTCTAACATGAACTGTGATGACAACCGTTTTAAAACTGAACAAAGTCGGCTATTGTACAAAAAGAGTGTTGATTAAAACAGCACTGACTGCACCGAATTGAGGCTTAATTAGCGATGAAAAGAACCTTAGAACAATTGTTTATATCAAGTTCCCTGATTTTATTGGCCAGCTGCACCACTTTTACACCACAGCAAGTGGATAATTTTCTGCTCGATTACCAAGGCTATCCCCTCGATCAGTTAATAACGGTGTTTGGCGTACCGACTAAACAAGTCGAAATTGACGGCAAATACGTATTTGAATGGCTCAAGCAAGAAGAAGAGTCTAATTCCAGAATTTCAATTGGTACCGGTGGTTCCTCTGGCCGGATGGCAGCAGGTTTAGGTTTATCATTCCCTTTTGGCGGCACACCCGATCAATGTATTTTAACTGCACGTTCTAGTGATAAAAAAGTGGTGGACAGTTTAAGTTGGAGCGGGGACTCAGATTATTGTGGCAAATTCCTTGCCCCCAGCGATCCAAAAGTGACAAATTAATATTATTTAGAAAATATCACTTCACAAAGCAATGTTAAGTTTCGTTCCTAAGCCTGGGCCATACACCACTGCATTTAAAAATAAACGGTTAGTGGCTAAAGTGGCTCCCCTAAAGTTCGGAGTATGAGCAAATAATATCACTTGACCTTTGCCAACCGACTCTCGGGTGACATAAGCGGCATTGGCTAAACGCTGCGCCGCTTCAGGCCACACAAGGCCGCTGGCTCGCATTAATAGCTCATGATTTTCAGGTAAGGTCGACCAACCAATGATTTTTCGGTTGGGTTTATCATTACTCGGCGTTTTAGTTTGCCGATACACGCCTAGCCTTAAAACAGCATCGCTCGCATCATCGGACATTAACACTGGGTTGTTAGAAAAAAGCACAGGCAGTTCTGAATCAACGCCAAAACTGAGCCAATGTTTTTGGTCGGTTCTTGCCGCCAAAAATGAACCCGATGGCATAAACCGCGCTTGCCAGGTGTCACGCTGCTCCAACTTTTCTTTGGTTAAGCGCTCTACTTCACGGCCCCATGGAAAGCTGACCGAATCACTGACGGTTCGGGCATTGACTTTATCGAGGTCAATTGCAACATTTTGCGCTAACCATTCTCGGTGCAACGAAGTGTCAAATTTTTCAGCTTGCTCAAAAGTTTCCGAAATCATTTTGACCGAAGATACTTTTTGCTCACTAAGTTGCACCGCCGAGTCGCCAATAGCAATCAAAGTACCGCCATTTTCAACCCAAGCTTTCACGGCTTCAAGTTCATGTTCATCCAGCGTTTGGTAATACTGCTCCGGCATAATCACAATGTTATAGCGTCTTAAATCAGCATATCCCACGGTACTGCTATCAATTTGGCTATGCCGAATACCTAAATGACGATCGAGCGAGTACCACAAAGCGCCCACATCGTAAGAGGCGAATCCACCTCGTGATAACAGCGCTATTTGTGGTTTGACTAATAAGCGAAAATGTTGGCCACCCCAATCCGGTAAATCCCCGTCGCCCATTCCAGTTTGAATTGATAATAGTTTGAGTTTTAAGGTTTCAGCTTCTTTAAATATCAAAGCGGAAGTGTGTTCAAAGTTGGGGTTATCGGTTTTGGTGATAATAATAGAACCCCGACTCAGCTCGTGCTCTCCGAGGCGCGTTTTTTTATCTATCGCTCTAACCTGAACTTGTTGCTCTAACAATCGAGCTGCAAAACCAACTGAACGATCATTAATGCCATCAACCGCAAAAGCAATCAGCTCTTGATTGACCGTTACTTTATCGAAAGCAGGCTGATCAAACGCAAAAACTTTAGTGGGCAACACCGCATCAGTTTCCACCGCTTTTAAACCAAACATCATGGTGATGTTCCAAGCGGTGGTGTCATACATTAAAGAACTGCCATCTCTTAAGGTTCGACTGCGCTCTTCCTTTAATACGTCTGGTTTAATGTTCGCATCAAACTCAAACATAGCGGCAATCAACCTCGCTTCGGCTTGTTTATTGGCAACCACATACGAGCCTTTAGGAATGTCCACTTGGATTTTTTCACCAAAATGGTTGGTCGCCGTTACTTTGGTGTCACGAATGATTTGTTCAACTTCAATATTTTGTAATTGCAACAAATCTAAAAGTGTTTGTTCGCGCGCACCGTTTTGTCCAGCAAAGATCACAAATTTGCGGTTAGCGTACTCTCCATTATTTTGCAGGCTGGATTTTCGCTCTTGATAAAAATCTTGATACATCGCTTGACTGTGTTTCACTAACGTATTTAAGTTTTCAATAGTACTCACAAATTGATGATGCACAGACTCAAGGTAGGTTTGCACTCTTCCTTCGGGTCTTCTCACGCCATCTTCTGCCATACGAGCTTGTTCATATAAAATATGAACCGCACCACGATATTCTGCATAGTTAGAATAACCAGGATATAAATTTTCAAACCATTCTCCGGTGTAATAAGGCCAGTGTTTTTTATCAAACGCTTTAGCTTGATCGGTAGCAAACACCCACCCCCATTTTTTACGACTTTCCGGTAAGTGAGGATTGACAGGCTCAATCGCGGGGGCAAATAAATAAGTATCTTGAGCCCCCATTTCATGGCCATCCACCATCAGCTGTGGAAACCAGCTATTAATGGCTTTAATTCGCCCAACCGTTTCAGGCTGTGTGCCATAAATAAAGTCGCGATTTAAATCGAAATAATAATGATTGGTTCTACCATAGGGCCAAGCGCCGGAATGAAGTAACGATTGATCATCAACATTAGCCGCCACGCCTCGATGTTGCTCTAACTCTTTGGCAAATCGAGCCCGGCCATCCGGGTTCATTAAAGGGTCGATTAGAATAACCGCTTTATCTTTAAGCGCGTTTACTTCATCACTTTGTGACGCAATTAAATGGTAAACAGCGAGCAATGCGGCATCGGCTCCAGAGGTTTCATTGCCATGAATTGAGTAACCGAGCCAAGCAATAGCTGGTAACTGATTGATTAGCTCTTTCGCTTTATTTTGCTCTAGCTTTCCAGAAGCCAATAACTGTACTTTATTTTTGATGGATTCTAATTGATTTAAGTTTTGCTCCGATGAAATCACTACATAATGCAGCGGTCGGCCCTCATGAGATTTAGCATACTCAATCACTTTGATTTGTTTTGATTGCTGTTGCCAATGCAATATAGCTTGGCTGATTTGCTCTGGAGTGGCGACTCGGCTGCCTGCCTTAAAGGTTAAAAACGATTCGGGCGCATCAATGCTTCCATCGTAATCACCGGTTAAAATTGATGGCTCATACTGGCCATCTTTAAAGTCGGTGGGCTTTAATAACAGTCCCGCTTGCAATGCCGTCATGGCCAATAACAACGAGCTAATGATCACCCGCGAAAAGAATATAAAGACCTTCATTAAACCGCTCCCATTTTATTTTGACGTTTATCTTAGGCGCAGCCATGCTTAGTTGCAATTCTTCTGGTAAACTCATGCAGCATTTGGCTTATAGAACAAGCAGATAGACACAAGCGTAACGCGACTTGGAGATAACAATAATTGATTAAAATCCAATCTCTTTCCTCAACATCCTCTCTCGCTCCTTCAAAGGAGTCTGCATGGTTGCTGACCGAGTCAAACATAAAATATGCCATCAATGCCGATTGGTTTAAGCCTGAGTTTTGGCAAAACAATCAACAAATTATTGGGCAATCAAAAGGCCGAAACACCACTTATTTCTGTCAATATGAGTCTCTCAAAATGGTGCTGCGCCACTATTATCGTGGAGGCCTTATTGGAAAGTTTAATAAAGACAATTACCATTTCAGCTCACTTGAATCGACTCGCCCGTACCGTGAACTTCAATTATTAGAGCTAATGGCGAGCCAAAACTTACCCGCTCCCAAACCCATTGCCGGATTAGTTCATAAAAAAGGCACGTTCTATCGGGCCGATTTGCTCATTGAAATGATCCCAAACGCCCAAGATGCTTATCACCGTTTATTAAAAGGCGCTTTAAGTGAAACCATTTGGGAAAACATAGGTGCCACCATTGCCAAGTTTCATGCTCTTGGCATTTATCATGCCGATCTTAATATTCATAACATTTTAATCGATGAACATAACAAAACCTGGCTGATTGACTTTGATCGCGGTGAGCAGCGAGCCCCCAACAGCTCTTGGCAGCAAGCCAATTTAGAGCGGCTACTACGCTCGCTTAACAAAGAAAAAAAGAAAAACAGCGAGTTTTTTTGGCAGCCATCGGATTGGGAGTTATTGCAAAAAGGATACAATCAAGCCCCTTAATGGTACATAATTACTAGATTGAGTGGCGAATATCTCACATTAGCCAGTGAATATCGCTAATTGTGATGGAGTTCTCAATTCTGGATAATCGATACTCTAAAGGAGATAGATGTGTCAATAAATCATACTTATAACAAAAAAAGAATATTCGAGAAATCGGTTGAAGCCTTCAAGCTTCACAAGTTCTCGCGCTCGGACGCGCAAAACTACCTTGATTGGATCAAATTATTTCTTGCTTACCGCGATCAAGCTAACTCTGGCAAACTTGATCAAGTAGCCGTTAAAGAGTTTTTAAGATACCTAGCTGAAGATAAAGGATTAATGCCAAGTCGCCAACAGCAAGCCTATATGGCACTTAACTTTTTTTATAATCAAGTGCTTAAGCGTTCTGTTTGGAGTGCGGTTGATTTAGGAGAAGAAATTGCGGTAAATGAAACGCCTAAAGCTTCTGTACAAAATATTGATAATTCTCCTGCTTGGATTAAAAGCCTTCAAGAACCTTACCGATTAATCGCACAGCTAATCCATTTTTCAGGCTTGCAGCTTGAAGAAATTTTGAACTTAAGAATTGATGATATCGATTTAAACAGTCATGCAATTCGGGTTAAATGCTTATTTGGCGAAGTGAACGAAATCCAAATTTCAGATGCGGTATTATCAGGCCTAACCTTACAAGTGAAAAAAGCCTATAACATGTTTCAACAAGATCAGCGTCAAGGCGGAGTATTGTTTGCAAACCCTACCGCAACCCAAAAGTATCGCTTATCTGACAATATGCGGTGGTATTTTTTGTTTCCCGGCACGTTAAAGTTCAATATGAATACCCAACAACGCATTAGAGAAGCCATGAACCCTAAATCAGTTGAGCAGGCCATCAATGTAGCTAAAACTCAACCGGCTAAAAAAGTCGAGCTTAATCAAACTCAAACGACTTTGAACGCGTCGCTGAAAGCTTAATTTCTAATCCACAATAAAGCTTTAATCTAACCACAGCGTTTTTACTTTTATTTAAGAAGAGCTTCGTACACAAAATGACGAAGCTCTTTTTTATTATGGTAAATATTTTTCAACTGCAACAACAAAAGCTCTATGCATTTTTATTTCATCTCATGAGAAATGCTAATTTTACCCCAAGGCGTTAGGTTATTTTTTGTGGTGGCAAACGCTTCACTTGCTGTTAAAAGTAAAGCCAACGAATTGATAGTAGAATGGCGTGAGCGGTTGTGTGATATTAGTTGGTTTATGCGATGTTTAAACGAACATTTAGCTCGAAAAGCAAATGCAGCAAAACTCAGAGCCAATTGATTGTTCAAATAATTGACGATAAGCTGAACAAATCTGATGTGTTGGATGGAGACTTATCATGAAGCAAGGCAAATTGACTGAACTGATTCAAGATACATCATGTTGAAACGAAGTTTATTGTTAATCTTACTAGCAGGGTGTAATGGCAGCAATCACGATAGTCAAAATACGCCGCCACAAACCGCATGGACCAGTGCCAACGCTCATGTGATCGAACCACCAACTGAGCCTAGAACCGATCGTTTTGAGGCTGCAGGTTACTTTGATCCAACTGTAACTTATCACAATGGTACTTACTTTTTGTTTGCTTCGACGTTGAGAGTTCATGCAGATGCTGCTCAAGGACAGCAAGTTATCATGCGAGCGGTAAGCAATGACGGCATAGACTGGACTTTCGATAGCGATCCGGTACTTGAGCCAACCGAAGACAATTGGGACACCTTCGGAATAGAAACACCTGATATCGCAATTGTACCCAGTGCAAACTGCAGCTCCGGGGTTGAGTACCAGCTGTATTATTCTAGCGCAGAACGTCTAGTAGGCGGATTGGATATTCCGTCATACCAGATAGGGTTAGCGACTTCATGCAATTCAGTTAATTTCACGCGCATTCCAGCGCAATCTTCGCCATATGGTCGTGCTGGATTAGTGTTGACTGTGACTGACCTGTATAACAGTACGGGAGGTATTGTTGCTGATCCTGATGTGATTGTGATGGCTGATGGTTCCTTGCTCCTCTCTGCAAGCACTCTATCCTGGATTGATAGTAATGCTGATGGCATCTTCCAAGAATCTGAACAGACAGCTTTTGGCATTGTTACAGCACAATCGAATGATGGCCGAATATGGACTCGCTTCAGTGAGGCGCCAATTGAAGGCTTGGGCTTAGATGCGCAGCAGCCTAGTGTGATACGTCACAATGGTCAACTTCACATGTGGTACACCACAGATAAAGGCTTAATAGCGGACTCTGATAGAGTGCTTGTTCCAATCTCCGTTGGAGCCAATGCGACATTAGGCTTTTCTCATGCAACATCAATAGACGGAATTGTATGGATTCCAACTCAAGGATACGACTTACAATGGAATCCAAATCGTGCTCCGGATTATTTTGGCTGGTTCACAGGTGTGGAAGCTGTAATCGCATCTCAGAAAATTCAGCTACTAACCACGGGAGTTTTCCCTGCAGATAGTGCTCTGCTAGAACATCAAGTCAGCAATACAATGCTACGACCAAATGCATGCCCAAGTGGAGACACTTGTTCCGTGCGTGCAAACAGCGGTCTAAGCCTTTGGACTCGATCAACCGATCTGGAATGACTAAACTCGACCAATGAAGATGTGTTGAACCAAACGATTGACGAAATTGACTTACAAAACACTGGGACATATATGAACACCTCTCCGGTTGCAAGGACTTTATGTTTCAATTCTTCTAGTTTTGTGGCTAACAAGGCAAACAGGCGAAAGAATAACAGCTTATTTTAAGTCTGTTTAACGCAGTAAGACGCAAAAATAGAAGTATTGAGCGGTTTTTCTTATCCCGAGTTCAGGTTAAATAGAATTACTTACTGTTAGATTGTTTAATGAGCTGTTTTGCTTCTGGTTCTGAGAAGCTTTGTTTTAACAATCGGCGCGCACTTTTAATATGGTACTCCGTTTCAATGGGTTGTTTTTGTTCGGCATATTGTTTGGCCAATTGCCAATGCTGCTCCCCTAATTGATTAAGTTTTTCCTTTGCATCTTGTTCTTTTGGATTGGCTTTTAAAATAGCCATATACACTTCTTCAGCATTATTACCTGATGGGGCGCTGAGTTTTACTTCTGTAATAAGTTGCTCTGCCAATTGATACAACTGCGTAATAGCCACCCAATCGTTAGGATAAAATGCCATTAACCCAGAAGTTAGAGAGGGCTTGATGGTGGTCTCTTGTTTGTGGAACGCGTTTAAATTTACTTTTGCTGCTAGGTGACCTTTAAACAAAAATATTTCATGCTCTCCTGCTACCACATCGGTTAATTGAATCGGTGTTTTTTTATTAATATTGACCCCATCAATTAAAATGGATGCGCCACTGGGCACAGAGTCGATATTGATGGTGCTATGACCGGTTTGCAAAGAAAAATGATACTCACTGATTTGATCTTTCTTAACTTCAATATCGATTCTTAATTCTTCATGTAATGGGCTAATAATTTTTAACGAGTGCGTGCCTTCAGGAATAGCTTGTCCCAAATAGGGCGTTGTACCGACCTCGGTCCCGTTTAAAAAAACGCTAGCACCA
>JBFHSP010000057.1:0-14904 GCA_041591085.1 Kangiellaceae bacterium
GCTAACTTTGCTGCGATGTCTTTCTTTCTCATTGAGTACCTCCCGCATTCAGTGATTTAAATGCCTTAATTTTTGTTAGTTGATAAAGTCTCCCATAAATTTGCTCCTTTTCTTCGAAATCAAAACACCAAGGAGTCTTTAAAAGAATTACTGCATAAAGCAATGTTAGAGCAATATGATAAACCACGGATAAATACCAATTACTGATTGGGGTGAAAAAATGAATGCCATAAATTGTAAGCGCAACACCAAAAGCTTTTAATAATTTTGTATACTGATAATCTACATTGAAGTACTTTTGACTAGTCTTATGCATTAATATTATAGCTATAATATCAGTAACAATAAGGCTTATGCAGGCGCCATAAATTCCTAGAATTGGAATCAGAGATAAATTAAAGGTTACACTTACGGTGGAAGTGATAATTCCGAAATAGAAAAAATACTTGGTTTTTTTAGCGATCAAAATACCTGTTTGACAAGGATAATTCATTACCTTAATGATAGACGAAAGTAAAATTATAGGAACAATATTTGATGCTGGCCAGTAAGATTCATCTGACATTATTTTAAGTAAGTCGCCAATAAACAAGCTCATACAAAGAGAAAAGAAAACGATACCAATAAATAAATATTTAACAATTAAAGACTGAATTTCAGGAGCATTTTTGTTCTTCATTATGGAAAAACGGAATGAGCCATAAGAACGATTAAAAGGTTCTCCAATAAGCTGTTCAAGTGTTTGGCCAAACTTTACAGCCAACATATAAATGCCGACAGCGCTTAACGCATCAAAGTAATTCAATCCGAATTTGTCGACATTGCTAGATATTAAAGATGTTATGGTCCCGAGTAAGAATGGAAAGCTATAAAGCAAAACGGTTTTTAATTTTTTTGTGTCAAATTTAAATCCGCATTCTTTAACAGTGAAATAGAATAGAATGATCCAGCCAAGGAAAACACTGACAGCATTTCCATATAATATACCAACTACATCCCACTCCAAGAAAATTACAAAATATATATTTAGGGCGACTTGTACTACTAACTTCGCAATCGCGATATAAACAAAAAACAGCGATTTTTCGATGGCTCTTATATAGGCCAAACAGATCTGTGAGGACATTTCCAAAACAAGAGTGACTAGTATTACCAAAACACCCATAGCATACTCTTGATGTCCAAACACTAAGTTAGAAATTTCTTTGTACCAAATTCCAACAAGGGTTACACCTATTATAGTAATCATGGATGAGGCGATTAAATTGGTTGTCACCACAGCACGTCGATCGCTTAGATCATCGTATTCAAAATAGAATCGTAATGTAGCATGAGCGAGTCCGACCGACAGAAACCCGACAATTACAGCGCTTATGCCATAGAAGAGTTCGAGAGCGCCATACTCAGAAGGAGACAAGTAATTGGTGTAAATAGGAAGCAAAAGAAATGCGCCCACTCTATTGATGATGTTTCCTAGAGCATATATATATGAGTGTTTGAAAAATCGGCCTATTTCTTGTTTTTTCTCAGACATAAATCAATCAGTGGTCAGTTGTTGCTTGGAAGCAAATGGTATTGACAGAGAACATTTTCCATACTGGTAAAGTGAAAGTCTGAGAGCAAACGATTTAGCCGGCTATAACATTTATCTAAGTTGTTATAATGGCGAAATCGTGACAATTTACTAAGACCAATTACTCTTGGCTGCTTAGGATCGACTTCCCATGGATGAATGTAAAAGGTGATGGGTTGATTGTTTTTCTGTAATTGATTGAGTCCCCATTGGGTGAGCCAATAAGGGAATAACCTAAAATATCCACCTCCGGCAATCGGTAAGGTCAATTTTCCTCGCTTTAATGTTGAAATCGGAAATTCAATTAATTGATGACCATTTGGCGTTTGTAATTGATGGGGCAATGGATTGATTTCGGGAATTCCATAGTTATCATGTTTCATTGGAAATATGCTTGAATCGTACTCAAACCCAGCTTCTGCCAAAATATCTAGAGCCCATAATGATTTGTGGGTGATTGAATAGGTAGCAGCTCGATAGCCTCTTATTGGTTTTTGAACGATATCTTCCAGCAATTTTTTTGCATCGAATGTTTCTTGCTTGAATGTTTCCGGTGTTTGTTTATAGATGAGCTGGTGGGACATGCCATGTGAAGCAATTTCATGACCGTAGCTGGCAATTTTTTTAACTAAATCAGGCTTTCGTTTTGCACACCAGCCTAAAACGAAAAAAGTCCCTATTTGCTGTTTTTTTTCTAATAACTCTAAAATTTCTTGGGTATTTGTTTCAACTCTTGATGCAAAGGAGTCCCAAGAAGCACGGTCGACAGTTTGACTCATGGCTTCGACTTGAAAGTAGTCTTCAACATCGACAGTAAAAGCATTGAGGCTGGAAATTTGTTCAGTCACATAAAGTCCATTTACAATATAAGCTCAATTATGGAGCCTGTATGAATTTAGCCCTCCATTTTATAACAAAAAATGAACTTAATCATAAAAATATTACCACTATAAAGAATCGCTTTGATTAAATGGAAGCCTCAACATTCTGGCACCGGTGGTATTTTTTATAGCATTTGCCAAAGCCGGGGCAACTCCTGGAACGCCTAGCTCGCCGACGCCCGATGGAGCTTCAGATGATTCAATCATCGAAATCGAAAGCTTGGGTGCTTGAGCAATATTAATCAAAGCATAGTTGTGAAAATTAGACTGTTTGATTTTTCCCTCATTTAAATTTATCTCGTGACCAATTGCTGCGTTTAACCCAAAAATAATGCCACCTTCTAGTTGGCCTTGGACTGCGGAACTGTTGATTACTTTTCCTACATCCGCGACGCAGAATATTTTTTCTATTCGCCATGAGGATTCGTTTGACCTTAGTATGACCGCTTGAGCACAATAACTTCCATAGGCTTTGTACACTGCTATCCCAGTTCGATCAGGCGCTGAGTGGGCGTCATTAATGAGACTCTGCAGATGTCTCAGTACTTTAATCAATCGCTCACTTTTTAAGTGTTGAAATCTAAAGTCAAAAGGATCTTGATTGAATTTATTGGCTAATTCATCAACCATACTTTCAATAATAAAGACGTTGTGAGCAGGGCCAATGCCGCGCCATGAACCTATCGGAATGGGAGTAGTTTTTTTATGGAAATCTAAGGAATGGCTATTGAATTGGTAAGGTAAGTATTCTGCGCCTCCTATGCATCTGCCACGAGATGGCCCTACGATGCGGTGATGCCAATCAATATTACGTTCTTGCTCAATATTAAGGATGACTCGATGCATTGTGTAGGGTCGGTAAAAGTCATTTTTTATGTCCTGTTCACGAGACCAAAATACTTGAACAGGCCCTTCAACAGTTAAAGCTAATTGCAATGCTTGCTCAACAAAATCGGACTCAAGTCTTCTACCGAAGCTGCCTCCTATCGGCATTGTGTGGATATGTATATCATCATCAAAGCCAAATTGACTGGTTAACTTGTGCCAAAGCTTTGTAAACTTGGAGCGCAGTAGGTTTTCAGCCGTTGACTTTACTCCTGCTGGATTTTGTGTGCCTACCCAGATATGACATCCATCTTTTTTAAATTCGATAGTGCAAGTGATCGGTTCAAGTGGCGCATGGGCCTGTGGCATGATTTCAAAGTCAAAGGCCTTAGTGGCTTTGTCGATTTGTGGTATTTCGCCTTTTATCAACTCTCCAGGTATTTTTATTAGTTCTTGATAGGTCTTTTTGGTCACTTGATCCGATAGTTGGCTAATATTTTTAGGTGCCAACCAATTAACTTTTAAATGTTTTATGGCCTGATCGGCGTGCCAAGTGGTTTCGCCGATGGCAAATAAGACATTTCCCACAACTTTAATTTCTACCGAACCTAGAAAAGAGGGTATCGATGAAGAGTCAATCGATCCAATCTTGCCGCCCAAAAAGGGACTGTGAAGCGCAGACGCATAACGCATTCCAGGAATCTTAGTACACGAAGAGTATGTCAATCCTCCTTTTATGATTAAATCGATATCGGCTTTAAAGGAGTTTGAAAAGTCATTATGTTTTATAATGTGAGGGCTGTCGTTTAAGGGTATTGACGTTGCAATAGCAATTAATTTATTGCGAGGTATTTTTTCATGTTGGCCATGGATTATTAGAAACTCGTCTTGAATACTGATATTCGAAAGTTTACTTTTGGTTACGATAGCCGTGGCATTAATCAGTTGTTCGCGCATTTGCGCTGCAGCTTTTTGTAAGGGCTCAAACATTTGGCTGATGCTGGTGCTTCCAGCTGTAGCCATAGGATCGAGATCAGTACTGTATTTTGGATGAATGATTTCAATAGAGTTTGGTGAACAGCTAAGCTGGGAGGCCACTATTAATGCTAAGCTTGTTTTAATGTCTTGCCCCATTTCAATTTTGGGCAAATTCAAGATAAGTTGGTTTTCCTCATTTAATAAAAGCCAAGCGAAGTTCGAAAGTGATAGATTTTGATCGCTACAAGCAACAAAAGTTACAGGGATTGAAAGTGCTGCCATTGATTGCAGACTGCCCTTAAGCAAGGCTCGACGGCTGAATGTTGCAGATTGTCCGAAAAGTACTTTGTCAGTGTTAGAATCTTCCGTTGGGAGCATATCTAAATCCTATCGCAATGCTTTTACTGTCAGCGCCTAGGTAATTGGAGCTGCTATCACTTCCGTCCGATTGACGAAACCTGAATTCTACAAAATACGATAAATCGCTACTCAATGATTGATAAAATGTGAGCTCTGTAAGATCAACCTGATTTTCTGTTACTGAAGAGAACGAATTATTAAATTCATTGTAAGTTTTTGAGGCGAGTAATTCCAATATTGCTCGATGATTTCCTGAATAAAGCCCATGAATGGGATAACTTAAAGTCGTCACTAAGCCTTTTTGTTGCTCAGAACTATTTTGTACGACTCCTTCTGATTCAAAAACAAATGCTCTGACATTGCCATTAAATCCATCACTGGTGGTGTGGGTAAATGTAAGGTCGAGCTCTTTTCTAACCTGAGGTGAAATAATACTATAGTTCCCATTTCCTTGAACAATCGAATCATTGGTGAAATTGTATTCAATTTCTCGATCAAACCCTTGGGTTGCATTGAGTACAAAACGTTGCGCTCGGTTGATTTCTCGAGTCAATCGAAGAGCGATAAGATCGGTGTCGTATTTGTTTCCTAAAACATCGGCAATTTGTGAAATCCCAGCTTCGACCTGGACTCGAGTGGCTCTTCCTGAAATGAGCCAGCGCAAAGACAAGTCGGATTGTTCATAATCAACCGCGCCCTCATCAATACTGGCTGAAAAATCAGTTTCTAATTGACTTGCAACAAGAAAAAAAGACTGACTTGAGTTTAGTTGACGCCGATAATCAACCGTAAATCGACCTATTTTTCTGGATCCATCAATGGTTGCTGAGCCTTCTAGAATCCCATCATTTTTGATTTTGGTAAGTGCTGCTTCGAAAGTTAGCTGTTCAACAGAAGATAATCTAAAAAAGTATGCGGGCAGTACTGAAAACGTATTGATTTCTCGGACAGTATCAATAACTTCCGTAGAAAATCGATTAGCAGGTTCTTGAGATAATTAATCAATAATCCTTAAAGAGAAATTATTACTGCGGGGTCGATAGAAAAAATCGCCGCTAAATTGCATTTGTTTTTGAGTTCCGAGATCACTTTCTGAAAAATACTCATAATTGATCCCTCCAGCCATTGATGCTTCCCAGTCTTGATAAGAGTTTTCTTGAAACTGAAAACTAAACCCTGTTGTATTTGAATAGCCACTGACAGGAGTAAATGATTGACTGATATTATTACTATAGCGTCCATCAGTAAAAATGGCATAGCTATAGTCAACTGCATGAATAGTTGAAATGAATGCTAAAACGCAACCCGTTAAAATCCTTTTTAAATCCATTGGCTTAAAACTCGTTTAAAACAACCCCAGCTAACTTCTCTTGCCCTATCGCTATTGCTGCATAGCGAATTTCTTCTTCAGAGCAGCGACCATACGGGATGACTAATATGACTTTGTCACATAAGTCAATAAGGATACGAGTATCCGCTGACTGTGTGATGCTAGGGGCATCAATAACGGGAAATCGCTCAGGGTAACGTTCCAAAAGGTCTTTTAACAAGTCCTTCATTTTTTCTGAAGTAAAGTATTCGGCAGCATTGACTCGAGCCTTTCCACTAGGCAGTAAACGAAGCCGCGGAATGGGCGTTTCGTATAATATACCGCTTGAATTGATTTCATCAGACTCCAAATAATCAATAATTCCTAGCTCAGAGTTAACATCAAGAATTGAATGTAGCTCAGGATTATTGATATTAGCATCGATCAATAATGATGTTTTTCCTTCATCAAATGCAAAGGTTGCTGCTAAATTAGTTGCAACTAAACTGTTTCCTGATTGTGGCAAAACGGAAGTGACCAAAGTCACAAAGTTTTCTTTTTCCGTTGTAGCTAACAATCGAGTTCTTAGATTTCTGTACTTGTTCAGCAAAACGCTATCTTTCATGGAAGAGTGAACAATACCTTTAGACAGTAGCTCACTCTCACTAAAAACGCGCTCTTGAACCATCATTGATATCTGGTTGCGAGAAGAGCCTAATAATGAAGGGTCTTTTTTGCGTGAAGCAGAGACTCTTTTTTCTTCTTCAATAATTTTATCAATAATCTGTTCTTCAGAGCCTGATGTCGCGACTTTCATCGCTTTTTCTATAATGCTCACATTTCACCTCGCAAGCGCAAATAAATTTGGAATCCATAAAGAGACCAAACCGATATAACTACAAATCCAACAATTGAGGCATGTATAATATTTCGTTTGGCCATCGCTGGTGTCGTTACCGGGTAAAGTGAAGATAGTATTGGAAGGTTTAGTTTTTCGGAAATTATGGCGGCATCCCGAACTTTTTGATCTATTAAACTCAGACCAAATGCTGCTCCCACAGGCACTGCTAAAGACATAAAGAGACCGGCTAAAATGATGTGTGCAAAGCGTATGCCCTTTGGTGTTACAGGTAAGGACGCTGATTCTTGAATACGAACCGTCAGGCCTTGATTCTCCATATCAATATTCATTGAAATACGCGCGTTTTCTCGCTGAGACAGCAACTGTTGATACATTTGACGATTGACATCATTATCGCGCGTTAATTCGGCAAGCTCCGCCTCTACCGCATTGATGCGATTTTTAGTTTCTCGCTCTTTATCCATCAGCGACTCCAGCTGTTCCTTGCGGGATTTTAACGATGAAAGTGTAGTTTGGTAACGTAATGCCTGTCGTTGTAATTCCTGTGCGATAGGACCGTCTCTCAATTCAGTGGTTTCTACCGCGACTCCAGAGTTTCGTGCCGCAATTTCGTCTTTAACCTGTTGGGTTAAGTTTTCTATTTGGCCTTTAAGTTGAATGATGTCCGGATAGTCATCCATGTAGGTTAAACGCAATTCAGCTAATCGCTGTTCTAACTCTACGATTCGATTACTCAGTTGCGTTTCTCTATTAATACTAGCCGAGTTTTGCGTGCCACTTTCACCCGCAAGTTGGCGTCGGGTGGCGTCTAACTTGGATTGTTCTTCATAGATTTCTAAGTAAACTGATTCTACTTGACGCTTTAATTGAAGTAACCGTTCATCAGCCGCAGCGTTGGCTCCAGGAGTCGCATCTATATTTCGGGAACGAAAGTCTTTTATGGCTTGTTCTGCACTGGTCAGTTTTTCATGATATTGCTTGACTTGGTTATCAATAAAGTCAAAAGCCTTGCGGCTTTCCGCTTGCTTGGCTCGAACAGACTCATCGATAAATAGGTCGGTCATCAGTGTTGCAGTATCGAAGGCTCTCTTTGGATCGTCATCTTTAAAACTGATCCTAATGAGGTTTTCACCTAAGTTCATGAACTCGGTACGCTTTTTCAAAGACTCTATGAGGTGGTCTTTTTCAATATCGGAAGGAGGGGTGTCAAACCATTGCGAGTTTTGCAAAATCTGAGCGATAGATTTTCGACTAAATACAATTTCTCTGGCAATTTTAGCTCTATCGACAACGGTTGAGTTTACCGCTGTATCTGGCATCAAAGGCTGAAGCATGCTGCGATGCTCGACAAATACAGTGCTTGATGAAGTGTAAATTTTGGGCCAAACCAATCCGAGAACTAAAAATATAAGTGCTGTTATAACAAATAATAGCGAGGCTAATATTCTTCGATGCCAAGTTTCTCGCAGTAATCGAGTTATCAATTCACTGATGCTTAAATTCATATTTATCTTGCTCGTTAGAAAGTTCTTTCAGGAACGGAAATAATATCGCCTGGTTCAATTGCAATGTTGGTTCTCATATCTCCATCATTGAAGATATCGAAAAGTTCAATGTCGATGGACTCTATTTTTCCATCTATTTTTCGGAAAAGTTTTGTGCTGTTGCCAGAAGCAAAGTCATTCAGTCCACCTGCTTCAAGTACAACGTCGAGCACTGTCATTCCTTGTCTGAAGTTGAGAGAACGTGGTGCTCTAACTGCGCCTGTCACTCGCACCCTAGATAGAAATTCATGACTACGAAGTTCAACTAAAATGACGGTGACTTGAGGGTCTCTAATAAACTTACCAAGACGATCGGTAATTTCAACCGCGACTTCTTCAGGCGTTCTTCCTCCGGCTAATACTTCGCCAACAAGAGGAACGGTGATTTTACCATCGGGCCGAACCGGAACCGCCATTGATAGATCTGGATGGCGCCAAACATTGACCGAAACTTGGTCGTCTACGCCAATATGATACTGATCAACTAATAGTCGAGAGTTTTGGCTGACTTCAGGGCCATAAGAAACTGAGTCAGGAAGGTTGTTACAACCTAGTAATGAAATAAGAAAAACACCTGAGATTATCGTTTTTAGTAGTGTTTTAGTTGTCACTATCGGGCTCCTTTTCCTAATAATATGACTTCAACTGTCTGTAATAGAACAAACAGATCCATTAAAAATGAATGATTTTTTACATAATACAAATCATATTGCAATTTATTGTAAGCGTCATCTTCGCTTGCGCCATAAGGGTATTTCAGCTGTGCCCAACCGGCAAGTCCTGGCTTAACCCTATGGCGAGTACTGAAAAACGGTATCGATTTATCTAGTTTTTCGACAAATTCTGGGCGTTCAGGTCGAGGACCAACAATACTCATGTCACCTTTAAATATATTAATGATTTGGGGTAATTCATCAATTCGAGTTTTTCGAATGAATTTACCAACCGCAGTTATTCGAGTGTCATTGGCCGCAGCCCACTGAGCACCATCTTTTTCGGCATTGGTGATCATAGAACGAAACTTAAGCAGCTTGAAGGTTTTTCCATTTAAGCCAACTCGTTCTTGACTGTAAAAAATAGGGCCTTTAAATCCGCTTTCAATAAAAATCGCTAATGCAGTGAGAATTAGAATAGGAAACATCATAGCTAAAATTAGTGAGCTTGCAGCAAAGTCAAATAAACGGCGGATAAACTGGTCAAAACCACCTCGTTTACATCCATCGGTAAAAATCATCCAAGAGGGGTTAAGCATATCAATGCGCACCATTCCTAGCTCTCGCTCCCAGAAAGACACTAAGTCGATGACATTCACATTTGACAACTTACAATTTAAGAGATCATCCACCGGTAACTTTTTGCGTCTATCTGAAATGGCAAGTACGATTTCTTCAATATCATAGGCCTGACAGTAATCAGCCAGGCTATTTCCTGGTTTGACTATAAATTGTTCAGGAACTATTGGATCCTCGTTAGCAAAAGCTACAAAACCATGAATTGAATATGAAGCATTGGGAGGTGTGAGGGCTCTGGTTGGGTGTACCCCATCGAACATACCTTCAACCACCTTGCCCGTCCCTAAAATCAAAATTTTTCGTCTTAACAGCCTTGTATCAACAGTATGATAAAAAACTAAACGAGTCAGTACGACACCGACGAAAGCACAAATCAACGAATAGGCCAAAAGACCACGACCTAAAAGTAGCTCGGGAATTAAATAATACAAAACGAACAAGCCGAGTCCACCCAGTATCATACTGATTAGTACTCGGGTAAGAATTCCAGGCAGCAAAAACTTACCTTGCAAGGGTGGCGTTTGGTACTGGCCCATCGCTACCATTGACATAAGAATCACAAACGCAAAGGCTCCCGCTCTGAGTGGGAAGTTGACTAAATCTTCATCCGTTGGCTGCCATATAATTTCGCCAAATCTAAAATATTGGCCTAAAAAGGCAGAATAGAACAACACGCCAATTTCTATTATCAGCAAGAGCAAGAACTGAGTTCTAAAATGATGATTGAATAACTTAACAGTCGCCATGTCGCTTTTCCTTTAACGATAGTCGCAAACCTTTTGCCCTAAAGATGGCGTGGTCCCCAGTATCGAATATTCTAAATTTTTTCACTTCTATTTTATGAGCCTTTGTTTAATTTCATCTAGCTACACCACACCATAGCTAAATACAACATCTGATTAGCTATGTAGCAACAATAAACAAAAGTCCCAGTATTTTCGAAAGGGGGGTTAAAGATCGTACGCTTCGATATTTGAGATGTCAATAAGACAAATCTGAGATGTGAATTAATATCGAATTAAATGTCCATTCCTTTGAAACTGCGGTCCTAATTTGTTTCTTTATGTCACTATGTTAACGGCGCTTTTCAACAAACTCGATAAGGTTGCCGACTGTCGCAAAAACTTCCGCGTCGAGTTCATCGTCGTCGACTGCAAAGCCAAACTGCTCTTCGAGCCCAGTTAATACCGAAACAATGGCCATAGAATCAAACTCTGGGAAGTTCCCGAGTAAAGGCGTTTCATCGGTAAGATCGGTGATTTCAACATCGAGAGATAGTATATCAATCAACAGTTGTTTCACTAAATTGGCTGAATTGGTAGGGCTCATAATCGACATCTGTAACAATTTGGCGCGATTTTAGCAGTATCGGCCCTATTTTGCACCGTTGAATTCTTATCTGAAGAAGTGAGGGTTTCTTAAACTCAATGGGTACAAAAATTCACAACACTAGCAGTGGTAATATCGCGAAATATTAATTACATTAGCTCTAAGCGTATTTTCGCTGCAGTGCGGAAATTCTATCAACTATAAAGAGGATATGCGTTGTGAATATTCAGGCGACTTCGTTTGAAAAAGACAAAATCAAAATTGTGCTATTAGAAGGTATTCATGAGAGTGCGGAAGGGGTCTTTCGTAATAATGGATACACTAATATATTCACAGCGGCTAAATCGCTTCTCGATGCAGAATTAAAAGAAGTGCTCGCAGATGCCCACTTTTTGGGAATTCGCTCCAGAACTCAAGTAACTGATGAGCTTTTGGACTATGCGCCTAAGCTCGCCGCCATTGGTTGTTTTTGCATTGGTACCAATCAAGTTGATCTAATAGCTACCGAAAAAAGAGGTATTCCAGTCTTTAATGCGCCTTTTGCTAACACCCGCAGTGTTGCGGAGTTGGTGCTTGGAGAAATGATTTTATTGCTTCGAGGCGTGCCAGAAAAAAGCGCGGCTGCACATCGTGGAGAGTGGATTAAGTCTGCCAGCGGCTCTTTTGAAACCCGTGGTAAAACCCTCGGCATTATTGGTTATGGTCATATCGGCACTCAAATCGGGATATTGGCTGAAGGCGTTGGTATGAATGTTCAATTTTTTGATATTGAAAGTAAGCTAAGCCTAGGTAATGCCAAACCAGCTCAAAACCTTAATGAGCTTTTGGCTACATCTGACGTGGTTACTCTGCATGTTCCTGAAACGTCATTAACCAAAAATATGATGGGCGCAGAGCAAATTAAGCTTATGAAACCTGGTGCTATTCTGATTAATGCATCAAGAGGAACAGTGGTTGATATCGATGCTCTGGTAGAAGGCCTGCAGTCTAAACAAATTGGAGGTGCCGCCATTGATGTTTTTCCAGTTGAGCCAAAATCGAATCAAGAGGAATTTCAATCACCACTTAGAGCATTTGATAATGTCATATTAACTCCACATGTTGGAGGTAGTACTTTGGAGGCGCAAGCCAATATTGGTATTGAAGTGAGCGAAAAGCTGGTGAAGTACAGTGATAACGGTTCGACGCTTTCCTCGGTGAATTTCCCAGAAGTTGCGCTGCCGCCTCACGCCGGAAAACACCGTATTTGTCATATTCACCACAATGAGCCCGGAGTTTTGGCTAAAATCAATGACATATTCGGTGCGGTCAACGTGAATATTTCGGCCCAATATTTACAAACCACTTCGGAATTAGGTTATGTCGTGACGGATATCGACCAAACGTCCAGCGACAAAGCATTTGAGCAGCTGAAACAAGTGAAAGGAACTATTAGAACTCGAATTTTGTATTAATTGATCCTAATGGGAAAATAAAAAAAGGCTCAATAGAGCCTTTTTTTATTCATTCCAAGTAGCCTTATTAAGCCTTCATGACTTTCACACCATCTTTCGAAGCGAGTAACAATACATCAGCCGACCGAGCCGCAAAGAGTCCATTTGTCACCACGCCAACAATTTGGTTAATTTTATTTTCGAGTGAAATTGGTTCGATAATATCTAAATTATGTACATCTAAAATGATGTTGCCGTTATCGGTAGTGCAACCTTCGCGATAAACTGGATCTCCTCCAAGTTTTACTAACTCTCTAGCCACATGACTTCTGGCCATTGGGATCACTTCTACAGGTAAAGGAAAAGCGCCGAGTTTGCGAACCAGTTTTGATTCATCAGCAATACAAACAAATTTTTCTGCAACGGCTGCGACAATTTTTTCTCGGGTTAGGGCGGCGCCGCCACCTTTAATCAGCTGCAACAGATGATTGGATTCATCAGCTCCATCAATATAAACCGGTACTCTATTAACAGTGTTAAGTTCAAAAACAGGAATACCATGAGACTTCAACCGAGCTGTAGATGCATCTGAGCTAGAAACTGCTCCAGCTATTAGGTGTTTTTTAGTGGCGAGTGCATCGATAAAAAAGTTAACCGTGCTTCCAGTACCGACACCGACAATTTCATCTTCTTCAATGTACTGTAAGGCTTGTTCTGCAGCTTGCTTTTTTAGCTCATCTTGGGTCATGCAAAGTCCAAAAGTAGGTAAAAGATTTAGCTTGATAGTATACCTGAGATAACCACTAGAAGGTATGCAAACATCAGCTATTTCATTGTTCTAGAGCTTCTATACATTGCCATTGTTGTTTGGTGACAGCACACACCGACAAACGGAAGCCCTTGCGAATGAGTGGAAAGTCAGACTCGAGTAAAAATTGATTTTGTTTTAACTGCTTTAAGGTGACCGGGTTTTTAAAGTGTCGAAGATATTTAACCTCGACCAAGAGCCAGCGAGGGTTATCAGGTAATGACTTTGGGTCAAAGTAACTAGATTTTTGCTCAAACTGGCTTGGATCAGGCTTAGCATCGCTGCATATTTCCATGACGCCTACTACAGCAGGAACTTTACAGCTTGAGTGATAAAAAAAGGCTAAGTCGCCTTTTTTAAAGTCATCTCGTAGCATATTTCGCACTTGATAGTTTCTTATGCCTCCCCATGGTTCGATTTGATGAGGACGAGTTTTTAAGTCATCTATGCTGAACTCATCGGGTTCAGACTTCATTAACCAATAATTCATAGGACTTAGCCATTGTTGTAATGTGTAGAATAGTTATCAAAATACGAGATAAAGTGTTGCATATCAAATCAAACAGGATTACATTATTCGTCCGGTTAAAAAACGTTCTAACGTACCATTTAAATCGGTTAGGGAAGTTGCTCGACAGGAGTCAAAAAACAATAACTCGCTTTTCAGTTTGCCTACAAAATTGAAGTAAGCGTATAACAAGAACAAACCTCTAAAGGTTGGAGCGTCCCATGAAAAAGAAGCCAGATGTACTGGTTGTCTTGGCCGCGATTTTAGGGTTGGGTATTGCTGTATCAAGTGTTGGTAATTCGGGAGAAGTTTCTCAAGTTGCTAAAGTTGAAGTCCAATCAGTATCACGATAGGTCATAACCAAGAAATAAAAAAACCTGCTTTTGCAGGTTTTTTTATGTCCTTCCGTTAATTAATCTGAACTCAGGTTAACTGAAACTATAATATTTTGATGGCGTCACAACGCCATCCAAGGGTAGATCCCAAGTTTCGTATGGAATGGATGCGACTTTTTGCTCTTCAAAAGCGACCCCAACAAAGAGAGGTCTGGTTTTTTGATGACGCAAATGGGCAAAAGTCCGGTCGTAAAATCCGCCCCCCATTCCTAAACGATGTCCTTGTTCATCAAAAGCAACTAGCGGCATCAGCACTGCATTTAAATGGCTTGGTCTGATGGCTTGATTAATGGGTAAAACAGGTTCATCTATTTGATATTTATTTTTTGTTAGCACGGTCGATTCGTTAAAAGGTAAAAACCATAAACAGTTTGGAGATATTGGCCGAATGACCGGCAAAAAAACTTCAGCGTGAGCAGCCCACAGGTTTTTAAAAACCGAAGCTAAGTTTGGCTCACCGTCTTGAGATAAGAACCCCGCTATTTTAAATCCAACTTCAATCTTGAGGTGCTGAGGAAGTCTTTTTGCGAGTTGATATTGGTAAAATTGCTGTTGTTCGCCGGTTAAGGCATTACGTTTGGCGCGAATGAGTTTTCTTAGTGAGGCTTTTTCGGAGGAAAGGGACATGGAATAAATGCGCTACCCAGGATGCCGTTACAGATAATGGCCCTAGAACCCAAGGCTCTAGGTGGGAGTCATGGTATTGGATCAGGCTTTCCGGTACATGCCGGACTTGCACACCTCCAACAACTGCCCGACCCCCTCAGACAGTATTATCGGCTCAAGGACGTTCACTGTTAGCGAACA
>JBFHSP010000058.1:0-14790 GCA_041591085.1 Kangiellaceae bacterium
ACTCAATCGATTATGTCGTTGTTGACGCAATCTCTTTGAGTGCCCACACAGATTACTTCATCTAATTTTTTAAAGAACTCTCAAGACAGTAACCAGACCGCTTGAAGCGACGCTTTCTCAACGTCGGGGCGCGCATTATACCCGCCTCTTTAAGTGAGTCAAGATGTTTTTGAAAATTTATTTTATTTCTCAAACTTCGTTTTCTTAACTCATTTCGATAATTGAACTTAAAAATTTACTTATCTATCAAGTAGTTAGCAAATCCGTTCTATCACCTCAACTTCAGTGTTTTGGGCTATGCCCCTGAAGTGGATGCGCATTATATAGAGCTTTGAGTCTTTGACAAGGGCTTTTTGGAATTTTTTTTAACTTTTTTTGATTTGATTAAAGCTTGAACAAAAGAGTGTTTAAAGATCGAGCAAAGCGGCTATTTTTTCTACTAAAAGCATAGAACAATTGGAAATATTTGCTAAATTTAATCGATAAATATGAGCTTCGGTGTGTCGATGAAACGTCATTTCATTATTTCTGTTCTATCTTGCTTTTTTATTTTGAGTTGCTCTAGTGACGAGCCCACTCCACCTATCAAAAAGAAAAGTAAAAGTATTCATCAGCTCAGTGAAATGGAGGCTGAAACGTTACTTCAATCTTGCTTTGAACGGGTACAAGGTGACCAAAACGAATTTGGAACAAAATCTGGCGGTAAGAATGAAATGATGACAATTGATACTGCTGAGAACTACCGGGCAAAAGTCAGTGCAAAAAGTTATCATTCTTTAGATCAGAGGTTAAAACAATTTAATAAGTACAAGATTCTGAATTTAAATTATTCTTTTTGGGGCTCCATGCAAAACACACAGGGCATTTATGTTCGATATGTTGTAACCCGCTATTGTACAACTAATGGTGTTGAAATTACCGGAACCAGACAAATGCAGCTAACTAAGCTGACTTCTTAATGTTCGTAATAAAGTTAAAACTCAGTCCATTTGAGTTGAATCGACAATTTTTGCCCAGTCGCCCAAGTATCTAAGTCATCATTAGAAGCAATATAAAGTTCATCGAGTAAGTTATCAATGCTGACACTCAGCTCTAATTCCTTAGTGATGAAATAACTTATATTTGCATCGATGCGATTGAACGAGCCTGAAGCCAATTCACCAGGCCCGACTTTATTTTTTGCTCGTTGGTGCGACCAAGCCAAAAACAAAGACCAATCGTTGTATCTCCAACGATAATCAGCCAAGAGTTTAGAAGCGGGGATGTCTGCCAAGAAACCTCCAGAATTCGACTTACCATTGTATTGAGTGTATTGAACGCTTAAATCAGTTTGCTCAAAAGACTTACGAATACTCGCTTCAACTCCCGAAATTTTGGCTTCTTCTATGTTGACATAGGTATTTGCGCCACTTTCTAATGTTATCCTCTCAATATAGTGATCGACGTTGGTTAAAAACACTCCAAAACTTAACGAGAGTTCTGCGTAATTTAAATCTAGACTAAGGTCGATGTTGTTCGAGCGCTCAGAGTCTAAGTTTTCTACACCAATTATCTCTCCTCTAGCGGTTGTTCCTGAAAAAAATCGTTCAGATAGCGAAGGAAAACGAAAGCCAGATGCCAAATTCAGGTTAAGCGAATGCTTTTCATTAAAGGGCTTCTCGAAACCAAAGAAGCCACTTAACGCGAAATCATTAACTTGCGCATACTCTCTGACTGACATGCTTTGCCAATTTAATCGGGCACCTAGATGTAAATTAAATAGTGTATTTTGGTGCACACCTGAAACAAAGAAACCCAAATCATCCACTGAGCCATTATCGATTATCGAGAGATATTCGGTTGTACTATTTACGAATGCTTCTCTTATTTCATAGGCATTGACGTTTCGTCTTCCAAACCAGTCGGCTCCTAGCTGAAAAGCTAATGGCCATTCATCTGGAAAGCTTTGTTTTATTGACAGATTAAAGTCTTTTGATTCATTAAAAGAAGTATCCGTTCGAGAACCCACTCGAATATTTTCCGTAACAAGCTCATTAGGATGAAGCGAAAACGTCCATGAGAAATCATTCTGGTTGGTAGCCGTTAATGTAACGATTCGATGTTTTTCTTCGGGATAAGTGGTTATTCTTTCATCCGGATAACGCAGGTTAGATTTACCAATATCAGAGGCTTTGGTTTCAAGCCATAAAAAGCTCCAACGCCAATCTTGAAACTGACCTTGGGTTTTGTATAAGCCATTAAGTGATTGGAATCCGTCATTAAGCTCAATACCATTAGCTGCGTTAGAGTTAGCTTGCTCTCTGACTGAAGCTCCAAGCGTTTGATCGTTAACAATCCAATTTATAGAAGCAGAGTTTGCAGAGCCATTGTTAGTTGTTCCCACATTCCATCTATTTTGTTGGTGCCCTAATAGTAAATTAACAGCACCTCCTAATGCGCCGCTTCCGTAATAGGTCGATACTGGACCACGAATCACATCGACTGAAGCAATTAAGCTGGGATCAATAAAAGAAGCAGAAACGCCAGCGCGCCGATCCGACAAAATAGACACATTTTCGACCAAGGTTTTCACCCGATGCTTGGCAACGCCTCTTATAGAATAAGTTTGAAACAGGCCTCCTTGGCCATTAACTCCTATCCCAGGAATAGCACCTAATGCATCCAACACGGCATTTGAACTGCCTGAAGAAGTCGATAGATCTAGATGCTCGTAGTTTACCGAGGCGGGAAAGCGACTAAGAAAAGGGTCTCGGTTGAATGATATTACTAAAGTGTTAGCGGACTTATCCTTGATTTCGTCGCCCTTAACCATTTTTTTGGGCTCAATTGTTCCTGTGCTTGGTTGCTCAAGTACACTCGACTCTGTTTCATTTATAAACAGGATTTCTTGTTCTTGTGCTGCCAGCAAGCTCGATATTGAAAGCAATATTACTAGCAATAATTCAAACCATTTCCTTGGCGAAAAAGACTGGGCCATATTTAAAGTCATAAAATTTCTAAGATTTCTCTTGTTGGAAAAGTCAAGATTAGTGAACGATGTCTATTGTAAGAGCTTGAAAAATAAAGTCATTAAATTCATCAGTGAATATCACCACTAATTTTTGACTGTTAATCTTCTGGATTTTTAAGCCTGTTTCCGTTAACTTGCGAGCTCATTTTCAATAAAGAATACCCGTATGACATCAATTAAACGCATGCTCGCTACTTCAGCGGCACTTTTACTCAGCTCAATTAGTTATGCAACGATTGTTGAGATTCAGACTGACTTAGGAAGTTTTCAGGTTAATCTTTATGATCAAAACACCCCAATAACCGTCGACAATTTCCTTGCCTATGTAGACAGCTCGGCATACTCAAACTCAGTAATTCATCGCTCTGTGCCGGGATTTGTGGTGCAAGGTGGAGGTTTTGCCGGCACCGAATTTCCATTAATGGGGATCGAGTCCCTTGGTCCAATTACTAACGAGCCAGTTTACTCGAATGTGCGAGGAACCATCGCCATGGCTAAAGTTTCAGGCCAGCCTAACTCGGCAACAACTCAATGGTTTGTCAATTTAGAGGACAATAGCGCCACCTTAGATCCACAAAATGGTGGGTTTACTGTTTTTGGCCAAGTTATATCCGGAATGGATGTTGTTGACGCTATTGCAGCGTTGGATGTCCACAACTTTGGTGGCACCTTTGCCGAGACACCCACAGTTAATTACACCGCGACCGATGCTGACGGAAATCCAATTAACCCGACCATTGAAAACTTAGTATTTGTGAACGCAGTGATCATTATTGATTCAGCCGAAGATACCGCTGCGAATCTAAATCCTGCTTTGAATGTATTAATTGAAGAAGAGCCTGCTGCATCAGATGACAGCAGTGGATCATTTTCATGGCTATTACTAGGACTATTGGCCTGCTTTAGAAGAAAGTAAAGCCTTAAGAAAAAAACGAGGGTAATTCCCTCGTTTTTGTTTTGAAACAGACTAAAAAATTATTCTTTTGAGGTTAGGTCATCTTTTTTAATTTTCATTAACCACAGTGTTTTATCCATCACCTCTTTGGCTTTATTCGACATTGCACCATTTTGGTATTCGTTTTTTACCACCGACTCCATTTGCTCAATCAACTTATCAATGGTTTGAACTTCATCTTCGTGGCCAAAATGTTCGAATAAATTAATTTTTTCATCGGTTTTTCTGCCAAAAGCCATCAACTTTTGAAAGTGCTCTCCATTATTTTTCTCAAAAATATCCATTAGGGTAACTAATAACGATATTGGACTAAGCACCAAATCTCGCAACGCATCGGCGGCGAGTTTAAGCTGAAAAATGCCCAACTGTTTTAACTTGTTTTTTGCTGATTGCTTTCTTTTCATAAACTAAATGCCTGTCAGAGGCGAGGCTCAATGATCATATTGGCGCCATTATGTTCAATTTTAAACTGCCCTAAAAACGACATCCCTAAAAGCACCTGATCGGGCTGAGAACCAACAATCACTGCACCTTCAACATTTTTAAGCTCTAAATCACCCACTCGTACTGAGCTTAAGTTCACACGAAAGGCCTCGACTATGCCAGAGGCTGTAGCGGCTCTGATTTTTTCTCCGGTACGAAACGGTACTCCAATTTTTTGTGCGGTTAAATGATTCATAGCAATCGAAGTCGCGCCGGTATCCACTAAGAACATGACGGATATGTTGTTGATAGTCCCTCGAACTCGATACATTCCATCGGGTTGCCTTAGCAGGTTTAAACTTTTCTTGGGACTATTGACGCTTGTCTCATTCTTCGAAAAGTCTTGCGAAAAAGAAGTAGGCGCATTGTCGTTCATTGTTAAAGTAATTAACTGACCATTATGTTCTATGATGGCCTTTTTAGAGTCAGCACTTTTTAAGATCAATCCTTCAGGCGAAGGTTGATTTACTTTTAAAACTCGTTGTTCATCATCGATGATTACAATTGCAGTGTTTTTAAAGAGCCCCACCACCTGAATGGATAACTCATCAGCAGAAAGTGAAGTTGTACTAAATGCAACGACTACCAAGTAACGGCAAATGGAAACCAGCTTGTGAAGTGCCATAAGTAAGCTCCAACTAGGGCTGCGGCTATTCCTGCCAAAATGTCATCCAACATAATCCCAAAGCCACCTTTGACTTGATGATCAATCAAACGAATTGGCCATGGTTTAACAATATCAAAAAAGCGAAACAAAACAAACGCTAGCAGCAATCCTTGCCAGTGATTTGATAATGGAATGACTGCTATAAAATAACCGACCCACTCGTCCCAAACAATGCCAGGATGATCGTGAGTGTGCAAATCTCGAGCGGTCACTCCGCACAAGTGGATCCCCCAAAGAGTCGTTAGCACAATAATTAAAATGATCGCCCACAACGGAAGCATCATTAAATAGTAAGCTAAGGGAATAGCGGCAATGGTGCCCATAGTACCAGGGGCAATTGGAGATAAACCTGAGCCTAACCCAAACGCCAACCATCGATTTGGATGCTGAAGTAAAAAGCTTAAATTAACTTGAGGTTTCACTAAAAATTACACCGAGGCAAAATGGTCGAAACCTTGCTTCTTAAGCTCTAAAGCTTCTCCGTTACGCATCACACGCACTCCGGATTTTCCTGAAATACGACCAATAGTGTGGCAACCAATACCAACAATTTCGAGCGCTTTTTCTACTTTAACAAAGTTATCGTCATTGACCGTAAAACAGATTTCATAATCATCACCGCCGGTTAAGGCATGCTCAATAGCACGATCGAGTGAAATCACTTTTTTAGCCTCAGCAGATAACGGGATATCATCGGCATTGATCACCGCGCCTACTTTACTCGCCTTACAAATATGTCCTAAGTCCTGTAAAAACCCATCGGAAATATCGATAGCTGCCGAAGCTCGACTTCTTAGCGCAATTCCAGCAGCAACCCTGGGTTTAGGACGATAATAACGTGACAATAAATAATCTCTAACCGGGCCGTTTGCAGCGAGGCGATGCTGGGCTATTTGAAGTCCAAGAGAAGCATCACCTAAAGGCCCAGTCACACAGACTCTGTCACCTGCTTTGGCTCCACTTCTTTTGAGTGCGACATTTTCTGGGATAAATCCGTGTACCTGAACCGTTAAAGACAATGGACCTTTTGTTGTATCACCACCAACCACTTGCAGCCCATAATGCTCTAATAATTCAAAAAAGGTATCACTGAACGACTGCAACCAGCCTAAATCTACTTTAGGGATAGATAAACTTAGCGTTACCCACGCAGGCTCAGCACCAATAGCCGCTAAGTCACTTAAGTTAACGGCTAATGCTTTATGAGCAACATCGGCCGCCGCTGTATCATGTAAAAAATGAACGCCCTCAACCAAAGTGTCCATAGAAACAGCTAATGCTTGACCCGATGGCACACTCAGTAACGCACAATCGTCACCAATCCCCAGTAGCACATCCTTGCGCACAGGTTTTTCACGCACGAAAAACCGTTCAATAATATTGAACTCGCTTAATCCCATACAACAGCCTTATTTTCTAAATTCCATTGGACGCAATAATTTTGCAATTTTATCGAGCACCCCATTAACGTACTTATGACCATCTTCAGCGCCAAAAACTTTAGCTAGCTCTAACGCTTCGTTGATGACCACTTTATAAGGCACATCATGTCGATTGTTTAGCTCCCAAACCGAAAGGCGTAATATAGCTCTTTCAACCGGATCAATATCATCTACAGCTCGGTCAATATGCGGAGCAATCTCTTCATCAATACTTTCTAATGTAGTTAATGTACCGCGAAGTAACTCAAGGAAAAAAGGCACTTCAACCTTTTTCGGATTGATGGTCTCGATAAACTGATTCTCAATATCGGCAAGTGGACTGCCCGACATTTGCCATTGATAGACAGCTTGTACTCCATAGTGACGAGCTTTGCTGCGATGAGAAGGCTTAAATCCCATTACTTAATGCTCGCAAATAAGTTAACCATTTCTATAGCTGTCGCTGCCGCTTCACCACCTTTATTTCCAGCTTTAGTTCCAGCTCGCTCAATAGCTTGCTCGATGCTGTCTACGGTTAACACTCCAAAAGAAACGGGCACATCATGCTGTAAAGAAACTTGAGCTAATCCTTTAGTACACTCACCTGCGACATAGTCAAAGTGAGGGGTTCCACCACGAATAACTGCACCTAAGGCGATGATCGCATCGTGCTGTTTCTTTGCCGCAATACGTTGCGCAGCGATCGGCATTTCAAATGCTCCTGGAACGCGAAAAATTTCGATATCTTTTTCGTCTACACCGTGACGTTTTAAAGTATCGAGTGCGCCATTTAATAAACTTTCAACAATAAAACTATTAAAGCGAGCGACTAAAATCGCATATTTAGCTGTACCTGCAACGAGTTGGCCTTCAAATGTTTTCATAAATAGGTTCTCTTAGTAATTAAATCTCTTATTCAACGTGATCTTCTATATATTCAATGACTTCCAGTTTAAAGCCTGAAAGTGCGTGGTATTTTTTTTCTGGACTTAATAGACGCATTTGATGCACACCTAAATCCGATAAAATTTGTGAGCCGACCCCGACATTTCTAAGCGCAGCGCTATCATCAGTTCTGACAGACTCAATGCCTTTGTCTTCTTGTTGATAACGGTGCAGTCGGTTCAGTAACCCTTGCTTACTTTCTTGGTTATCAATTAATACCAAAACGCCCTGGTCAGACGCGGCAATTTTTTCAATCGCTCGGTCGGTTCGCCAGCTTGAACGTTTTCCTCGCTGTTTATGCAATAAATCTGTTAATGGATTAGCAACATGCACGCGCACAGTCGTCGGTTTGGTAGGATCAATATCGCCTTTAACCAACGCAAAGTGAATACCCTGATTAATTGAGTCTTGATAAGTGTGTAATTTAAAGCCACCGTAGGGTGTTGGCCAGTCACATTCGCTTAATTTGGTGACGCTTTTTTCATTTAAGGTTCGATATTCAATCAAATCAGCAATCGTTCCCATTTTAATATTATGCTCAGCGGCGAACTTTTCTAAATCTGGACGGCGCGCCATAGTGCCATCTTCATTTAAGATTTCAACAATTACCGAAGCGGGTTCTAGCCCGGCTAAACGGGCTAAATCACAACCAGCTTCCGTATGACCGGCTCGGTTCAGTACACCACCCGGTTGTGCCATCAAAGGGAAAATATGCCCGGGTTGAACTAAATCGGAAGGCTTTGCATTGGCAGCCACCGCGGCTTGAACCGTTCTGGCTCTATCGGCCGCTGAAATTCCGGTAGTGACACCTTCTGCAGCTTCAATTGAAGTAGTAAATGCGGTAGAAAACTGCCCACCGTTTTTTTGAACCATCAATTGCAAGTTAAGCTGTTCACAGCGTTCACGAGTCAAGGTTAAGCAAATCAACCCTCGACCATGCTTCGCCATAAAATTTATGTCTTCAGCACGCACATGACTCGCAGCGATGACAAGGTCACCTTCATTTTCGCGATCTTCATCATCCATCAAGATCACCATTTTACCTTGGCGAATATCGTCGACCAACGCTTCGACTGAACTGAGTGTGGCTACACCGTTTTCTGCCATCACATACTCTCCAATGAAGGCCTAGTTAAAAATTTGGGTGAATTATATCAGCGATTGCAAGGTTTATTGAATAAAACCAGCATTTATCAAAAAATCTTTACTGAGCGTCTGATTCGCAACACTGGGATCATACTGCAAAAGTCGCTCTAAATAGCGAGCTATTTGATCAACTTCTAAATTGATTTGGGTCCCTTGCTGATAGTTTTGCATGATAGTTTCTTGCAATGTATGCGGCACAATATTGAGTTCAAACTCGTCTCCGTTCACTTTATTAACGGTTAAGCTGATCCCATCTACGGTAATGGAACCTTTGTGGGCAATATAACGAGCTAACTCATGAGGTGCTTCAATCACAAATCGAACGGAACGAGCATCTTGCCATTTTTGTTTAACCGTCCCAATACCATCGACATGACCGCTTACTAGGTGCCCACCGAGTCTTTTGTTCGGAGTTAAGGCTTTTTCTAAGTTCAATAATTGCCCGACTTGATAGCGATTAAACCCGGTCAAAGCAATCGTTTCTGAAGATACGTCGGCTTGAAATGAATGATGATCAAATTGAATCACCGTGAGGCAGACACCGTTGCAGGCAATGGAGTCGCCTAATGCCACATCCGACATATCTAACTTACCCACCTCAATGGAGAATCGCTTGTCGCCTTGCTTATCTTGAATGGCTGTAATTTTTCCAACAGATTCAATTATTCCGGTAAACATTCAATCACCTTAAACTGATTACATTTGATTAGATTTCATTTGATAAATGGAGCGTACATCATCACCAATCACTCGCTGATCCACTAAACAAAGCTCAATGGCTTCAGACATATAAGCAAACGGTAGTGTAGCTAAGCTTCGAGCATCACTGCCCATGAGTTTTGCCGCGGTATAAATGATCAGCTCGTCCACTAATTGTGCCTTGATAAAAGCGCCAGCTAATTGCGCGCCGCACTCAATCAGTACCTCATTACAAGGAACCTGAGCCAGCGCTTTCAAAAGCTTTTCTAGTGAGCAACTCTTGCTGTCAATCAACTGTATATGACTAGGCATTAACTTATTGGTTGTCGGACTAACCCACCAAATGGCCTGCTCGATGTTAAAAAAAGGGTTACTGAGTTTAAGTTGACCACTTCGATCAAGCACCACTCGCAGCGGTTGACGAAAGGCACCTTGAGCTTGTTCATCTGGAGGATTGCTCCAATCAATAAAACGCACATTCAGTGATGGATTATCCTGGAGTACGGTTCCGCTTCCAGTAATGATGGCGTCTGAACTTGCTCTTAATCTTTGCACATCCTGACGCGCGCCACTTCCGGTTATCCATTGACTTTCGCCGCTTGCCATCGCGGTTCTTCCATCCACACTTTGCGCCAATTTAAGCCGCACATAAGGCAAACCAGAAGTAATTCTCTTAATAAACCCTTTATTAAGAGAACGCGCAGAAGACGCCATCAGCCCAACCGCTACTTCAATACCCGCACTTCTTAAGCGCTCGAACCCTTGACCATTAACCGAAGGATTAGGATCACCCATGGCACATAAGACTTTTTTAACGCCGGCATCAATCAATGCGGAGGCACAAGGTCCGGTTTTGCCGAAATGCGAGCAAGGCTCTAAAGTAACGTAAGCCGTTGCCCCTTGAGCTTTGTTGCCGGCTTGTTTCAAAGCATTAACTTCGGCATGAGCAGAACCAAATAGTTGGTGATATCCTTCTCCGACTATTTGGTTGTCTTTGCTGATAACACAACCAACTCTAGGATTAGGACGGGTCAAGAATTGACCTTTTTCCGCTAAGCGAATAGCGCGAGCCATCATTTTTGCATCAAATGCGGTGAATTCGACCATGAGGTTCAGTCTTTGGGTTTGGCCTTTAGCTTGTCGATTTCGGCGCTGAATTCTTTTACATCTTGGAAGCGACGATATACTGAAGCAAATCGAACATAAGCGACCTCATCAAGCTCTTTAAGCGATTCCATCACGAGTTCGCCAACCATTTTAGCTTCTACTTCACGCTCACCGGTTGCTCTTAACGCGGACTTAATCATATTAATGGCGCCTTCAACATCTTCAATAGAAACTGGGCGCTTTTCAACTGCGCGCATAATGCCAGCACGCATTTTGTCTTCATCAAATGGTTGGCGTGAGCCGTCACTTTTTACAATGCGGGGCATTACAAGCTCTGCCACTTCAAAGGTGGTGAATCGCTCACCACACGCCGAGCACTCACGGCGTCTTCGCACTTGTCCTCCATCGCTCACCAAACGAGAGTCGATTACTTTAGTATCTACATGAGCACAAAATGGACAATGCATAGTCACCTCAAAATGACATAAAGCGTATAAGCCATTCTTATACGCTCAATTGATTGGATGAGCTTAACTACTTGTAAACAGGGAATTTCGCAGTTAACTCAGCCACTTTTGCTTTTACTTCTTCAATAACCGCAGGATTATTGATGTCGTCGAGAATATCACAAATCCAGCCAGCCAATAACGTAGCATCTGCTTCTTTGAATCCACGAGTAGTGATAGCTGGAGTACCCATTCTTAAACCGCTGGTTACAAACGGAGAACGAGGCTCATTTGGAACCGTGTTTTTGTTAACGGTAATATAGGCGTTGCCTAATGCCGCTTCAGCATCTTTCCCGGTAATGTCTTTATCAATTAAGTCTACTAGGAATAAGTGGTTATCGGTGCCGCCCGATACTATTTTATAGCCGCGCTCTATGATCACTTGAACCATGGCTTTGGCATTTTTAACCACTTGCTGTTGGGTCGCTTTGAACTCATCGCTTAACGCTTCTTTAAAAGCCACCGCTTTCGCCGCAATAACATGCATTAATGGTCCGCCTTGACCACCAGGAAAAACCGCAGAGTTAAATTTCTTTTCAAGATCAGGATTAGCTTTAGCCAAAATGATACCACCACGTGGACCCGCTAAGGTTTTATGAGTAGTAGAAGTCACCACATCAGCAAAAGGAACCGGATTAGGGTACAAACCAGCAGCAACTAAGCCAGCAACATGAGCCATATCCACCATAAAGTAAGCGCCTACTTTGTCGGCAATGGCTCTAAACTTAGACCAGTCAATCACTCGGCTGTAGGCAGAAAAGCCAGCGATGATCATTTTAGGTTTATGCTCAAGGGCTAAAGCTTCAACTTGGTCGTAATCAATATAACCTTCGGCATTCACCGGATACTGAACCGACTTATAGATTTTTCCAGAAAAGTTAACCGGAGATCCATGTGTTAAGTGACCACCATCAGACAAGCTCATTCCCAACACCGTGTCGCCCGGATTTAACAAGGCCATATACACAGCCGAATTGGCTTGAGAGCCGGAATGAGGCTGAACGTTGGCATAATCAGCACCAAACAGTTCTTTTAATCGAGCAATTGCAATATCTTCGGCTACATCAACATATTCACATCCACCGTAATAACGCTTGTGAGGATACCCTTCCGCGTATTTATTGGTTAATACTGAGCCTTGAGCCGCCATAACCCGTGCGCTGGTATAATTTTCTGAAGCAATGAGTTCAATGTGTGCTTCTTGGCGTGCTTTTTCTTTTTCAATCGATTGAAAAATTTCCGGATCGTAATCGGCTAGACTGGTGAGGTTATGTAGCATACTCATAGAAAAACTCTCTTAAATTAGTTGCTAAGGTTCATAAGTTAGAAAATTGCGCGTATTTTACCCAAAGCGTTCAAGAATGTCGTGGCCTTATTGGTTTAAATTTTAATCTTCAGATAATTTTAAGAACTGTGAGTTATTTTGAGAAAGATCGTATAAATATGGCTATGCTAAATACAGAACATGCAATAACGCGACAGGCCTTATGAATACGTATAACATCATTTATCGCTTTCAACTTTCAGAAAATCAAACCGAAACCATCGGTTTACGCATGGATGAAAGTACTCTGTTGTTACTCGATTCAGATGCTCCTGCTCCTGCTTGGGCACAACTGGAATATAAACAATGCTCTCATTGCCCACTAAAAAAGCAGCAGCACCCAACCTGCCCAATTGCTCGACATTTATCTCGTTATACCCCCATTTTCGATAAAGTACGGTCTTTCGATAAAGTAAAACTGCTGGTTAAAATGCCAGAAAGAACCATTACCCAAACTACATCGGCACAAAAAGCCATCAGTGGAATGGTAGGGTACATTATGGCCGCCAGTGGCTGCCCTCACACGGCCTATTTTAGACCGATGGCCCGTTATCATTTGCCTTTAGCCAACGAACAAGAAACAGCCTACAGAGCTACATCCATGTATTTGCTTGGGCAGTACTTTAAAGACCGAGCTGGAGAAAAACCCGACTGGAGTATTCGCGGATTAAGAAAGATTTATCAACAAGTTGGCATCGTCAATCAGAGTATCGGCGCCCGGCTAAGAGAAGCCACTAAAAGTGACTCTTCGGTTAACGCCATTGTTAATTTAGACATGTATGCCAAAGTCGTCCCGGATATGGTCGAAGAGTCGCTATTTGAAATGCAGCACTTATTCAGTGCTTATTTTGAAAACAATAGCGACAATCTCGATTTCACGTTTTAATTAATTTATTAGTTGGGCGATAAAAAAGGCTTTATCGCGGCAAGATCAATTTGATACAACTGGGTATCATCCGAGTCTTTTAGTTGAATAACGCCTTTGCTACTCATTTGCCAAACCTGCTCGCCTTTGCCATCAAAAGTAATTTGATAATCAAAAAACGGCAACATTTTATACAGCACCTTTTCCTTTTTTGCGAAAATAGCATCAATCGCGGCTATTTGCGCAGCATCTGTAATTTTAATCAACATTTTATTTTTGCTGTTGGTTATTTGAATCGATTTTTCCATAGCATTTTCTGCTGTTTCTGTTGGCGTTTGTGCATCATTATGTTTACAGCCTGTCACAATAAACGCAAATAACATAACCAATAAACAGTGTAATCTTTTCGATGACTTTAATTTTGTTTTCATTGAAGCAACCTTAAGCAGAAAAGAGGACCAAGCCCTCTTTTCATAATGATTATTTACGTAACCTTGCAACCAGTCCTAAACCAATAAGAATCCAGAACATGGAACCGCCGCCACCAGAGCTAGGAGCAGGCCCGACAGTAATATTCTGAGTGGCTGAACGAGAGCAAGATGCATCATCTGTTACAGTCAAACGAACACTGCCATTATACGTGGAGTTATAAGTGTAAGTCGCGTTAGCGGTGGTAGCATCTGTAGTACTGTCACCATTAAAGTCCCAAGCATAAGTGTAACCTTGTCCAGAACCTCCTGAAACAGTACTGGTAAAAGTCACTTCCGTTCCAACAGTTGTAGAGCTTGGATTAATTGTGAAAGATACACTTGGAGCATCGCATGCAGCGATTTGAGCTCCATCCACTGCTGTCGTTCCAGAACCATTTGGATCGAGCCAGTTACTTAAGCGTGTAGCATTAGAGCCTCCACCAGTCCAGTGAACAGACATTCGACCATACCAATCCGGATCATTCGGGGCAGAACATGAAGCGGCTCCGCCACTTAACGTACCTACTAAGCGATGATCACTATTCCAAATACCTGAGCCTGAAGATCCTGGCTCTGTGGTGCCTTCATCCCACGCCCCTACTCTTAAATGCGTGCCATTAGAAGAAGGCGAATCGTTGCCGTAAGCAGTAATGGTTAGCGGATCATTATCAAAACTAATTCGTTTCTCATCACCACTAGGATGATGGATTGCAACCGCTGAGTTTGGTGCCGCGCTTGAAACATCCCAGCCCGCATAGTAAGCATTGAATGAGGAATCTGGCACTTCATCAAGTTCAACTAACGCAAAATCTGAAGCGGCATAGAGCGCTCTGAATTGAGAACCTGATTGAAACTGCGAGAGAGAACCATTAGGAGTACCATCACATACAGAGGTTTCATAATTCCAGTAAACAACCAAAGAAGGAGCAGTGCCTGAAGTAATACCACAATGTTCGGCACTCAAAAAATAAGGAGTTCCATCACCGGTCACATTATTCATTAACGTACCAGTACACAGACCGGAGCCTCCAATAACGATGCGAGCAACTGAACGAATATCATCTCTCCAGGCGTCTCCCTGCGAGCAAACCACATCAATATTACAAGAACCTGATTTATTAATTTCAGCAGCTTCAATACTTCTAAAACCTTGATTAATGTGCTTTAAGTTGAATTGGGTATGTTCTTTTAA
>JBFHSP010000059.1:0-14530 GCA_041591085.1 Kangiellaceae bacterium
CAGCTAAAGCTGTTCAAATTCGTTCCTGACGAATTTGTCGGGTGTTTTTTCGGTTTAAAAAACACCCTCGCTGAGGAGCGAAATACGAACTTTAGAATAAAGTTGAAGTTCAGTATTTGAAAGATATGAAAAACTCAATATGTCCGATCTTTGCCTTTTGTTGTCGTATTAAGCTCAAAGTTGTACGGGAAAAAATACTGGATCTCGCATCAAGTGCGAGATGACCATAAGTATTAAAACGTCATTGCGAGGCGTTTCACGGCGAGGTTATCTCGCTCTTAATAAGAGCCGCTCAAAATAAGGATTAAAAATGTGTGTGCTTAATATTTAATACACACATTTTTAGGTTCAGTGAAAAATTTCATTGCTTCGAATCCGCCTTCTCGTCCAACGCCAGATGCTTTAACACCTCCGAATGGCGTTCGTAAATCTCGCAGTAACCAAGTATTGACCCAAACAATACCAAACTCTAATTGATTAGCGAGTCTGTGACAGCGAGTCACATTTTCACTCCAAATTGAAGTAGCCAACCCAAACTCTGTACCATTAGCCAAGGATAGTGCTTGCTCTTCTGTATCGAAAGGTTCTAGTGTGCATACTGGGCCAAATATTTCTTCTTGATTAGTTCTGCATTGAAGAGATAGTCCTTCGATGACGGTAGGTTCAACAAAAAATCCATTTTTGCAGCGTCCACTCATGGTTATTTTGTTTCCGCCACAAAGCACCTTTCCACCTTCTTTTTCTGCCAGCTCAATATAGCTGAGCACCTTATTTTGGTGTGCTTCAGATACAAGTGCGCCAAATTGCGTATCTTGTAACAAAGGATCGCCCACCTTTAATTGTTTTACCTCTTCAACAAAAGCCAATTTGAATTGTTCGTAAATAGAGCGCTCAATATAAATTCGAGATCCACATAAACATATTTGCCCTTGATTAGAAAAAGCCGCTCGAACCACTTCGGAAACAGTTTTTTCAAAGTCGCAATCGGCAAACACTAACGTCGGGTTTTTACCACCTAATTCAAGCGATAATTTTTTAAACATGGGCGCTGCAGTGGCTGCTAAGGTTTTTCCGGTTTGAGTGCCACCTGTAAAACTAATGGCTTTTATTTTTGGATGCTCAACTATGGCTTGACCAATTTCAGCGCCAAGTCCGTGAACTATGTTTAAAACCCCTTTAGGTAAGCCTGCTTGCTGACATAGCTTAGAAAATAAATACGCGGTCATAGGCGTAATTTCAGAAGGCTTAGCTACCACGGTATTTCCAGCCGCCAGTGCTGGGGCAATTTTCCAAGTAAATAAATACAAAGGAAAGTTCCAAGGCGAAATGGTTCCGACTACGCCAATCGGTTGGCGTAGGGTGTAATTAATACCGATATTACCCATAGCATGACTTTCACTGGCAAATTGAGTACAAGCATGAGCAAAAAAACGAATATTAGCTGAAGCGCGATAACTATCAACGGCTTTAGCAAATGTTACGGGTTTGCCATTATCAATAGCTTCTGCCTTAGCTAACTCATCGCTTGCCGCTTCTACTAAATCCGCTAACTTTGTTAATATTTTGGCTCGCTCTTCTAGCGGCATGCCGCTCCAAGCAAGAAAAGCGCACTCTGCTGCTTGGTAAGCGAGCTCTAAGTCTTCTTTGGAAGAGCGAGGGATCAACGAGTAAACACCGCCCGTAGCTGGCTCAACATTATCTATATAGTTTCCATTTTGCGGTGCTAATAATTCACCGTTAATAAAGTTAGCGATTTTTTCCATGGTGTACTCTGATTGCTCAATTAGAGACAAGTGGTGCGTCCGCCATCTACTGGTAAATTAATACCGGTAATATAGGCAGCGGCAGGTGAGCATAAAAAGCCAACAGCATTAGCAAATTCTTCGGCTTCGCCAAATCGACCTAATGGAATGATCGATTTTTCTTTTTCAGTGACTTGCTCAATGGTTAAGCCAAGTTTATCGGCTTTATTTTTAATAATGGCTTCGAGTCGTACGGTATTTGTAGCTCCGGGTAATACATTATTCACGGTAATGTTAAACGCGCCGAGTTCATTGGCAATCGTTTTCGCCCAGTTAGCAACCGCTCCGCGTACGGTGTTTGATACACCTAAGTTGGGAAGGGGTTGTTTTACCGAAGTTGAAATGACATTAATAATGCGGCCAAAACCCGCTTGTTTCATTGACGGCAATACCGCCTGAACCAACTGTTGATTATTAATTAAGTGCTGATTGAAAGCATCTAAAAATGCGTCGGTTTCTGCTAAGTGGGCAGGTCCAGGCGCAGGCCCGCCAGTATTATTAATTAAAATTTCAAATCCGCCGCAAACTTCAAGATGGCTTTGCACAGCTTGTTTAACATTTGCTGGATTAGAAAAGTCTGCGGTTAACACATGATGAGATTGCGAATTTTGACATTCGAGTTGTTGTAAAACGGCTTCTAGTTTTTCTCGATTTCGAGCGAATAGGGTCACACTCGCGCCTTGTTTGGCTAACTGTAGCGCAATCGCTTTTCCAATTCCTTGGCTTGCGCCGCATACAAGAGCGCGCTGTCCGGCTAAATTTAAATTCATCATGTTGAATATATCGCTTTATAAAAAAGCGTTATTTTGAGTGAATCGACCTGATAAATCTAGTGCGGCAGGCGACATCTTTGTTTTAATTAGGCTCTAAACTGCTACAGCTTTTATCTCTGCTTGGCCTATTTGGTGTCTTAAACAAGATTAAATTACCGATTAAAGCATGCGTATTGCTCATTTTTTAGCGAATGATTTTACATGCTTACTCAGTGAGTCTGCAGAGTGTAACAATCCTTTCATTTGATCGATTAAAAGGTTGATTTTGTCATTGGTGTCTACCGATAGTTGTTCAATGGTTTCACCGACAGTATTAATATTACGAGTTGCGTCTGCTTGTTTTCGAGACGACTCTGCAATGCTTTGCGCTATTTGATCGATGGTTGAAATGCTTTTCGCAATTGTGCTCATTGACACATTCGACTGCTTAACGTTATCGAGCAAACTGTAAGTAGTGTCTGCGGCCTTATCAACTTGTGTCATTAACTCCTGATTGACTTGTAAGTTCGTTGATAGTTCTTGGGTAATTTCGTCGGCAGACTGTTGCGTTTTTGCTGCGAGGTTTCTTACTTCATCCGCTACTACAGCAAAACCTCGACCCGCTTCTCCTGCACGCGCAGCTTCAATTGCGGCATTTAATGCCAATAAGTTGGTTTGATCAGTAATGGTTTTAATCATATCAACCATGCCAAGCATAGACTCACTGCGCTCTGTGAATTGTCCCATTCGCTGTTTCAAATCACCCATTTGGTTTCCCATAGTTTCTGCCACTTGCGAGGTTTTTTGCATATGCTCATGACCTGATTGCGACGCTTGAACCGCTTGTGCAATTGCTTGAGCTGAAGACTCCGCACTTTCTGCTATGTGAGTACTCATTCCATAGACATCTTTAACCGAATTGATGGTGAGTTTGCTTAATTTAAAGCTCTTTTGGGTATTTTCAGTAAGCTCTGAGATTTCGGCTTCTGTTTTGACGATACTTGAATTGACGTCTGCGGACACTTCAGCAATATCCATGAGTAAACTCTGTAACTTGTTAAGCATGGCATTAAAATGCTCTGAGAGGTCTTTAAATTGGCTATTTTCCGCGACCTTGACCCGCTCAATCAAATTAGAGTTTCCTTGAGTGATATCTTTTACTATTAAATTGAAGTCTGTAAGCGCCACTTTTTGCTCTCGCAAATTGAGTGTAAATACTGTCACAAGAACTGCTGAAGTAGCTAAAAGGAACAGAACCAGCAGCCACGATATCGACTCACTATAGAAAATAAGATAGGCCGTGAAAACCAGTTGATTTAAAACAAATATGCCAGCTAAAACATAATTACGAAATAATTGCATAAGGAACTCAATAATTATCCTGTCGTGTATTAGATATAGACAAATATTAAGCGTTAAGCAAAGCGCCTTCGTCACAAGGCGCTAAATTTTTTTGAAATGAATCTAGGTTAGTTGATTAAATGAATATTTTGCCGCTTCTAAGGTTTGATTAAAAGTTGAGTCGTTATGCGCAGAGCTGACAAAACCAGCTTCAAACGCAGAAGGTGCCAAATAAACGCCTTGTTTGAGCATTAAGTGAAAAAATGACTTAAAGCGCTCTAAATGGCTTTTGGCTACTTGGTTAAATCGTGATATTTGCTTTTCTTCAGTAAAGAAAAACCCAAACATAGAGCCAACGTGGTTGGTAGTAAACGGGATCGATGCCTCATCCGCCAGTGTTTGCATCTCTTGGCACAGTCTTTCGGTGTAAGCGAAAATAGGCCGATAAAAGTTTTCGGTTTGCATCAATTTTAGCGAAGCCAAGCCAGCGCTCATTGCAATCGGATTGCCTGAAAGCGTTCCTGCCTGATAGACGGCTCCTGCCGGTGATAGGCACTGCATAATTTCTCTTTTACCACCGAAAGCGCCAACTGGCATGCCTCCACCGATGACTTTGCCTAAAGTAGTCAGATCGGGCTTTACTTGATACTTAGCCTGGGCGCTGCCTCCGTCAACTCTAAAACCACACATGACTTCATCGAAAATTAGAACCACTGAATATTGATCACACAACTGGCGCAGTCCTTGAAGAAATCCTTCAGTCGGAGGAATGCAGTTCATATTGCCTGCGATAGGCTCAATAATGAGTGCAGCAACATCGTTGCTGTTGGCTTTTAATAGCGCTTCAACGCTGGCTAAATCATTGAACTGCGCGGTTAAAGTGTGTTTGGCAAAATCGGCTGGTACACCCGGTGAAGTAGGCTCACCCATGGTAAGCATTCCGCTGCCTGCTTTAACTAATAGGCAGTCGGCATGGCCGTGGTAACAACCTTCGAATTTGATGATTTTGTTTTTCCCGTTATAGCCACGGGCAAGTCGAATTGCCGACATAGTGGCTTCGGTACCGGAACTGACCATACGAACCTGTTCCATTGAGGGCATAAACTGAGAAATAGCCTCAGCCATTTCTACTTCTAGTTGAGTCGGCGCGCCAAAACTTAAGCCATTGGCAGCCGATTGAATTACCGCTTCTCTAATAGCAGGATGATTGTGACCATGAAGCATCGGTCCCCATGACATTACATAATCAATGTATTTGTGGCCATCAGCATCAAATATAAAAGCACCATCGGCTTTTGTGATAAATACCGGCTCGCCGCCAACACCATTAAAAGCGCGAACCGGAGAATTGACTCCACCTGGAATGACTTTGTTAGCGCGAACAAACAGATCGTGAGATAAAGACATGGAAAATCCTACTTGTTATTGAGTCCAGCAAACCAATTGACGGGGCGTTCAAATTGAGCGAGTTGATTTTCAACCCCTAAAATGCATGCAAATAATGCCATCCTTACCAATATACCGTTATCAGTTTGTCTAAAAATGGCAAGCCCTGGTTCATGATTTAAATCGTTATCGAGCTCGTTGGCATCGTTGCGAGAGTCTCGTGGAAGAGGGTGCATAATGACCGCTTTGGGCTGACAATGTTCATGATAGATTTTTTTATTTAATCGGAAATAACCGCGGTATAAATTGGCCTCTTCTTGGCTGGCGAAACGCTCTTCTTGAATACGAGTTTGATAGATAACGTTAGCATTCGGTAAGGCATCATCAAGTTTGTCACTCAGTTGAACCTGATGACCAGCGTTTTCTAACATATCAACATATTGAGTTGGCATTGCGAGCGCCTGTGGTGAAACCAATTGAATTTTTAATCCAGAAAATAAAGATAGTAGCTGGCATAAACTGTGTACGGTTCGGCCATGTTTTAAATCACCCAGCATGGTCAAGCTTAACTCTTGTAAATCTTTTTGTTGTGATTCGAGTTCCTTTTTAATTGTGAATAAATCGAGTAAAGCCTGAGTAGGATGTTCATTGGGACCATCGCCGCCATTGATAACAGGAACACGGCTTCCTTTAGCAAACTCTTCTACCGAGAAAGCATCGGGGTGGCGCATGCAAATAACGTCACTGTAACCGGATAGAACTTGAGCGGTATCGTACAGTGACTCCCCTTTAGCGAGTGCCGAGGTTGATAGTCCTGTGGTTTCTCTCACTTCACCACCAAGCAAATTAAAAGCACAACCAAAGCTGACTCGAGTTCGAGTGCTCGGTTCAAAAAACATATTGCCTAAAATAGCGCCTTCTAAAACCCGGGTCACTTTTTTACGGGTGGCATAAGGACGCATTTGCTCTGCTACATGAAATAACTCACTGATGAGTTCAAGGGAAAAATCTTTAACCGATAAAATGTGTTGGCCTTTAATATTCACTGAGGTCACCCAAGGAGATGTTAAGTGGGCGTATTTTAGCGGTTTTCTATCAAGAAATCTTGATTAAGCGCACTATTTAAATCGTAAATGCTTATTTATAAGTGGTCTAGAATTGTGGCTTTAAAACCGCAAGAATGATCATCGCAAACAAAGCGAAAACAGGGATTTCATTAAATATTCTGAAAAATAGATGAGAGCGTTGACACTTGTTTTCAAGCAGCTGTCGGTAGAAGTAACCACATAAAAAGTGATAGCCAATCAGTAACAACATAATGGTCATTTTAATATGAAACCATACCTGGGTTTGGTACAGCTCCCAATTGATGTAAGCCAAGCTGACACCAAATGCAATGGTTAAAGCCATAAAGGGCGTGATAAACCGATACAGCTTACGCGCCATAACCAGTAAATGCTGCTTAACTTCTAAGTGCTCTGTCAGCTGTATATTCACAAAAATTCGTGGTAGATAAAAAATGCCTGCGAACCAACTAACTACAAAAATGAGGTGGAGTGCTTTTAGCCAAAAGTAACTCATGAGAATTCCTGCATTTTTATTTTGTTGAGCTGCGACGTTGAAGGATTGTATTGATAATAGGACTCAATAGTTTCTCGAGTGATCACGCCATAAATCTTTTCGGTGAGCGGTGCTGTCGTACGGTAAACATAAGCTGCATTGGTCTTTTCTCGCTCAAGGGTGTCCAGCACTTCTTCTAAAGTGGCTTGTAAATACACCGAAGAAACATCTTGCCGATCGGCTGGAATTTTTAGCAGATCAATAGTTTCCGGCATCGGTTCTTCTGAGTCTTCACAATTTAAAACAAAACGCGCTAGATCATTCGCCGACATTAATGAAATGGGAACGTTATCTTCTAAAACCAAAAGCCAACGAGGCGTGTTTTCAAGCAATTTAGCAGCAGTAATGAGCGTAATTTGTCGGTCGTGAACCGCAATGGAGCGCTCCATTGCGCCTGCAACCGCCACGCGCCTTAAGAATTGGGTCAAAGGATTAAACTTAAGCTCTAGGCCCTTCGCGCTTAGCATCGACAAGAAAATCGAACGTTGGTTAAATACCTGCGACACCATGATGTTAGCAATAACCACCGCAAACATTCCCGGCAGAATGATCCCTGGGTTTTCAGTAAGTTCAAGCAATGCAATCAGTGCTGCTAAAGGTGCTTGTAAGGTTGCGCTCATCATGGCAGCCATGCCTACCATGGCGTAAAACGGGTAACTTGAAGAAAACTCGGGAAAAATTGAGTGACCAATATAACCGATCACCGCGCCAGCCATGGCTCCCATAAAAAAGGTCGGGCCTATGTTTCCTCCAGGCATACCCATGCCGGTACAGGCGACGGTCGCGAAAAGCTTACCTACTAAACAAAGAACTAAAATTACAAAGGGATAATTGCCTTGCAAAGTCGCGTTGACCGAGTCATAACCAATGCCCATGACCTCAGGAATGCCAATCGCGATGATGCCAACACATAACCCAGAAAGGGAACATTTTAACCAGATGGGCCAGTCAAGCGTTCGTTCTCTTACAGTTTTTGTTGCTGCAATAAAAGCAGCTGCAAGGGTGCCAATAAGTATTCCCATTAATAAGAAGTAGGGCATTTCCCATAGCGAAACTAACTCAAGCGGCGGAACATCGAAAGCAACGTTATCACCAAAAACAAGCCTAGAAAGAACCGCGCCCGAGACGGAGGCTAAAATGATTGGAATAAAACTGGTAACGGTGTATTCCATCATAACGACTTCCATCGCAAAAATAACACCTGCTAATGGAGTATTGAAACTGGCTGAAATAGCTGCTGCTGAACCGCAGCCAACCAGTACCCGAACGCTATTGTTTGGAAATTTAAGAATTTGACCAAGCCAACTACCTGCGGTTGCACCAATATGAATGCCGGGCCCTTCGCGGCCGACAGACATTCCAGATGCGAGTGATAATCCGCCTACAAAAAACTGAATGACCGCATTTTTCCAAGGTAAGTACCCTTGATGGAATACCATTCGCTCGAGTACATAGCCAACCCCGACTGATCGTCGATGCTTTCTGAGCTTGAACATAATAAGACCAACCAAGGTGCCGCCAACCAACGGCATAATCAGTCTGATTTGCCAAGGCAAGCCTTCAAAATCTCCTTGATCGGATTCTGGGTGCCATAAAACAACACCGCTTTCGGTAAATAGCCGGAACAGGATATTACTGGCACCCGCTAAAATTCCACTCGCTAAACCGACAATGGCTAATAAAATAAGGGCGTCATAACTCCCTAGCTTAAGCCTCAAGGTATCGATAGTCCAAAATGTCGGTTTTGCGATCCTAAATTTCAAAAAAGTCCACTCGTTGTTTTGGGTTTATTAGTTAAATTTGTGCGCTTGTTGGAGTCAATTGCATACTTACCGAATGCTATAAAAGTTCGATAATGCTGTTAATTTTTCCTTTGAGTCCTTACACTTAGCTCATATTATTATAGTTGTTCATTAAATTGGAACACTAAATTTAATGGAACTTGTAAACTTGTTGGCTTTTTATAGCTGTTGCTTTGCAAGAATGAATTAATTTTAACGAAATCATCTACAAAATATAGAAAAACATGACAACAAATTTAATAATTACTAAAAAAAGAGGTTGGCCTTGGTTTGCCTTTTGGGGAGGAGTGTTAATTGCTTCTCTTATTTTAATGTTTTTCCTCGGTAGAATGGATGGAAAAGAAGATCGAACAGCTCTGACTTTCGAGCGAAATACGCTTTCGCAACTGGTCGAAGAGTACGAGCAACGAATTATCGAACTTGAACAACAAAATATTATGTTAGAAAGTTCTGCACAGGTTGATGCTCAGGCAAGCGAGCGGATTTTTGAATCTATCAGTCAATTGCAAACTCATATCGATGGTTTAGAAACAGAATTATCTTTTTATCGTGGCATTATGGCGCCCGAAAAAGATGTTAAAGGATTGCATATCGCTGATTTTACAATTGAGCGATTAGCAAGTGAAAATCAATACTCTTATATGATCGCTTTAACTCAAGTTAAAGTGCATGATTTATTCTTAAAGGGTAATGTGACGGCAACCGTAGAAGGTTTATTAAATGGTAAGCCAACGCAATATGCAATGAGCGAGCTGAGTGATACAGCATCTAAAGATCTTCAGTTTACCTTTAAGTATTTTCAGCATTTAACCGGTCGATTAACCTTGCCACAAGGTTTTGTTCCTGAAAAAATCAGTGTCACAGCCAAAACCAGTGGCCGAAATGCGCAAGTAGCTGAGAAACTTTTTCAATGGTCAATTTAAGTTAGGAAAGTAAATGATGAGCTTTTTTGGAAGTAAAACAACAAAAAGTAGAATAAAAGCAAAAGCAGGTGCGGCAGATACTTTAATTACCCAAGGAACAGATATAACTGGAAACATTCGGTTTAGTGGCGTCCTTTATGTTGATGGACATGTTTCTGGTGATATCACTTCAGATGAACTTGAAATGTCATTGCTCACCATTGGCAAGCATGGCGTGATTGAAGGCAAAGTTGAGGTGCCTCACGTGATTGTTTTAGGAAAAGTCGTTGGTGATGTTTATGCCTCAGAGCATGTTGAGCTAAAAAGCTCAGCGCATGTTGATGGCGATGTTTATTATAAGTTGATTGAAATGGCAATGGGCGCTGAAGTCAATGGTAAGTTGGTGCATCGAGAAGAAAAACAAAAATTATTAAAGCACCATCAAAATGAAGAAAAAGAGCAAGCTTAAGTTAAGCCTGTTTTGCCAAGGTCGTTTAGAACAACCGGTTTAACCATAATAAGCATAAGGCTATGGTTATTATTTTCGGTTGATAGTCGAACGATTTAATTGAGATAATAAGCGAAGTTATTTTATCTCTTACGCTTTTCAAGCGAGTTTAATCGAAATGTCCAATTCTACTGCCCAACTAATTGATGTAACTTCAACTGCTGCAGCTAAAGTTAAAGAGTTGCTGCAAGATGAAGATAATGCAGAACTTAGACTGAGAGTCTATGTAACTGGTGGTGGCTGTTCAGGATTTCAATATGGTTTTAAGTTTGATGATCATATGACCCAAGACGATACTCAAATTGAAAAAGACGGAACAGTCGTATTAGTCGATGCGCTCAGTATTCAATATTTAGCGGGTTCAAAAGTAGATTATATTGATGGCCTTGATGGCTCACGATTTATTATTGAAAATCCCAATGCAACTGCAACCTGTGGATGTGGTGCGTCATTTTCTATGTAAATTTACTTTTAAATAGTAGTGTTAGCTAAAGCTACTAGAATTTAATAAGATTAAAAAAAGCCGAAGCTATATGATTCGGCTTTTTTGTTAAAACACTATTTAAATATTTTAAATAGTTTTATTTTCGTTTTGGATAGAGTCAACAACAATAGATGCCTCACTTGGTACTTCTGTCGATGCTTCTGAGTTTGTAAGTTCTGAAGCTTCAACAACAGGTGATGCACTTGCTTTAACCGTTTGACTGATAGATTCAATAGAAGCTTTAGTCATTGGGCTTTGACTTTTGTTTTTTGCAAAACTTTCCGCTTCTTTTGTAAAAGGAGAGGGAAGCTCTAAAGCTGAAAAATTGAATTCAGCCGGAACCAAAGAACCAATACTATCAGGTTTTGCCATTGGAGCTGATGCTTTACCCTTAATAACGGCAGTAGATTTTTTTTCTACTGATGCTTTTAGCTCTGTAGTAGAACCGACTGCTAACTCTTTTGCATCAATTACAACGTTAGGTTCAACTTTTTCAGCTTGTGATTCAGACGGCTCAGAGGGTTGCTGTTGAACTTTAGTTTCATTTTTGGGCCGAACCGATTTAGCTTCAACTTTTGATCCTTTGTTTTCAACCTTAGGAGAGCGAGCTTTTGGCTGTTCAGAAGATTGCTCTTCAGTTTTATTCTGATCCTTTGCCGAAGCTTTTTTGCTTTCTGTTTGTTTCGAATGATCGGCCACGACTTGAGCTTTAGAGCTGTCATTTTTTCGAGTATCTGCTTTAGCTTCTACTGATTTGAGTTCGGTAGGCTTATTTTCAACTACTGTAGTTTCAGTTTTTGCAGTCGACTCATCGCTCGATTGTGAACGATTGCTTTTACGAGCTTCCTGTTGCGCAGCCATTCTTTCAGCTCGGCTTACACGAGGTTCTCGTTTTTCTTGATTTACATTTGATTCATCGCTTCTATTCTCATTTCGATTATTACGAGAGCGATTATTTCGTGAACGTTTATCATTTCGGTTTCTATTAGATGAACGCTTGTTATCATCTTGAGTAAAAGATTGATCGTTATCGTTAGTGACCGAATTATCAGACTCGCTCTTACTCTTATTACGAGAGCCTGGACCACGACGACGACGATTGTTTTTATTACCTTGGCGATTTCGGCGATTATCGTATTTATCTGACTTATCAAATTTTTTCTTTTTCTTTGGCTCTTCTTCGCCAAAGAAAAATGCGAAAATTCGGGAAAGTAAACCTGGCTTTTTCTTTTTCTCTTCTTTCTTTTTCTTTACTGGAGTAGGAGCTGAAGGCGTTTGAATGGCTTGCACAGCAGGAACTTCAGTAACGATTTTTGCAGAAGGCGCAACATAGGCTTTAGTAGTTGCTTCACCCTCGGGTGACTCAATTTTCAACTCATAACTACGAGCGTCAGAAACTTCTTCATCTCTTAATCGTAAGATTTCAAAATGTGGAGTTTCCAGCTCTGGGTTAGGTACCAGAACCACGCGAACTTTTCGACGTTTTTCAATGGCGGCAATAATTTTGCGTTTTTCATTAAGTAAGAATGTCGCTACTTCTACAGGTAGGAATGCCTGAACTTCTGCCGTTGAGTCTTTGGTAGCTTCTTCTTCAATCAAACGGAAAATAGATAGTGAAAGCGACTCGATGCCTCTAATTCTTCCAACGCCGCTACATCTTGGACAAGTTTCTTGAATGGACTCACCTAGTGATGGTTTGAGTCTTTGACGAGACATTTCAAGTAAACCAAATCGAGAAATTCGGCCTATTTGAACGCGTGCTCGATCGTGTTGAAGCGCATCTTTTAGTACGTTTTCAACTTCACGCTGATGTTTGGTCTGCATCATATCGATAAAGTCGATAACGATGAGTCCACCAATGTCTCTAAGTCTTAATTGGCGTGCAATTTCTTCTGCCGCTTCAACATTGGTATTAAATGCGGTCTCTTCAATGTCGGCACCTTTTGTTGCTCTGGCCCAGTTGATATCGATCGAAATCAGAGCCTCTGTAGGATCGATGACAATCGAGCCGCCGGAAGGCAATTGCACTTCACGTTGGAAAGCCGACTCAATTTGCGATTCAATTTGATAACGGTTAAAAAGCGGAAACTCTCGATCATTGTAAAGCTTTACTCGGTTACTGAAGTCAGGACGAATAAGACCAACATAGTGTCTAACTTTATCAAACGCTTCTTGTTTATCAATGATGATTTCACCGACATCAGGGCGTAAGTAATCGCGTACCGCGCGAATTAATACATCACTTTCTTGATGGATTAAAAAGGGAGCAGGGCGCTTTTCTGCTTCGCGTTGAATCGCATCCCAAATGTTCAAAAGAACACCTAAATCCCATTGAAGTTCTTCGGCAACGCGGCCAACTCCTGCGGTTCTAACAATACAGCCCATTCCTTTAGGCACATCGATGCTTCTTAGTGCTTCTTTGAGTTCATCACGTTCTTCACCTTCGATTCTTCTTGAAATGCCGCCGGCGCGTGGGTTGTTTGGCATAAGCACCACATAACAACCTGCAAGACTGATAAAGGTGGTTAAAGCGGCACCTTTTTGGCCGCGCTCTTCTTTGTCAATTTGAACGATGACTTCCTGTCCTTCTTCGACCACATCTTTGATATTAAGGCGACCACGAGCGGAAGAATCTTTAAAGTAAGAACGATTGATTTCTTTTAAGGGAAGGAATCCATGGCGTTCTGCACCATAGTCGACGAATGCGGCTTCAAGGCTAGGCTCTACTCGGGTGATTTTTCCTTTGTAGACATTGGCCTTTTTTTGCTCTCGTCCAGGTAGTTCAATATCTAAATCATAAAGGCGTTGTCCATCAACTAACGCCACACGCAACTCTTCTTGTTGAGTTGCATTAATAAGCATACGCTTCATTAATAAGGTCTCTCGTAAAATAGCCAGGAAAGCCACGAGAAGAGAAGAACAGAGCGCCATTTTCCTTACCTTTTATGCCAGTAAGGCTTAATGATGCGTCAGGATTGTAGGGGTAAATTGATCAAACTCTATTATAAACAAGTTTATTCTCTAGCAATTTCGAGCTGCTAGGGGTCTCAATTTACGCTTCATTCATTGCGATCTATCGTTTAGATCTGCTTTGTATATTCCTGCGAGCGGCTTTTGTGAAGTCTTAGGCTCGACTGTCTTTTCTTCAGGTTGTTTAACCTGTCTGTATCTTTTTAGTGTAAGTTTGAACACATTGTTCAAACACTCAATATAATTGATAGCTACTACATGCATTTTGCTCCTGCCAGCCATTTGCTGATCAGGGCTATCAATCAGAATCTCTGTATCTTTTTCAGGATTAATGCGCTCTACGCGTTATGGTAATTTCCTACTTGCGGATCGCATCGGTGGAAATATAGCAATTTACTCGGAATCTAGCAATTTAATTCATTAAATAGTGCTAGAATATCAGCGAGTTATCCACCATTTAGTACAAAGAATCATCAAATTGAATAAAGTCCAGCTGATTACTATCGATTCTGACAATGAAGGTCAGAGAATTGACAACTTTTTATTGAGAATTCTAAAAGGGGTTCCAAAAAGTCATATTTATCGAGTTATTCGTAAAGGTGAGGTTCGAATTAATAAAAAGAGAGCCAAGGCACTGCAAAAATTAAAAGAAGGTGATCTTGTTAGAGTTCCGCCGGTAAAGGTCAGCGAAGACACAACACCAGAAGTCAATGTCAAACTAGATAAAGTTCAAGCGTTAGAAAGCCAAATAATCTATGAAAGCAAGTCGGTTATTGTACTGAATAAACCGCATGGCTTAGCCGTACATGGCGGAAGTGGCTTATCTTTTGGTGTGATTGAGGCGTTAAGACAACTGCGGCCAGAGCAAAAGTTTCTTGAATTAGTGCATCGACTTGATCGAGATACCAGCGGATGTTTACTGATTGCCAAAAAGCGCAGTACTTTACGGCTGCTCCATGATCA
>JBFHSP010000060.1:0-14423 GCA_041591085.1 Kangiellaceae bacterium
CCCATATTCCGACTAAACCAAGATCGTTTTGTTCTTTTGCTGAAAGGCTTCCTGAAAGTAAAAGCGACACAATCAAGCTCTGCATCAACAATTTCATAGTATTCATTCAATTATCCTTTGATCGGTCACCCTTAACCCATTGTATCTCGATTAACTTTTTTGTAATCAAAAGGCAACAAACCTCATATTTAATTAAAACCCTTTAACCCACACCACATATTTTTCATCAGTAATTCTTTCACCACGTAATCTAACTTTCTGGTTACAGGATAAAAGAAATCCGAAAACTTGAATAACATTAGTTGCTTTTTTTATTTTAATTTTTTGAAGCATGCTATCACTCCATTCTTTTTTTTCCTCGATACTGAATCCTCGAAGTTTGCTCATATAAGAATCTTTTAGTTCTAAAAAAATTTTGTACTCATTTAAATTGAGTTCAAATCCTACAGTAGAGTATTTGCTTTTATTTTTGATCAAATTACCTATTTCATCCGTAATTTGGTCATTTGAAATAACACAAAAAGTCATAGTAATTATCCATCTCTTTAGTCATAACATCGATAAGCTCTTGTGTAATAAAAAAACAATCTTCGATATTACTTGGAGTTTATTTTAAACCTTCACCCACTCAACCAACTCCTCCAGCGTTTCAAAACACACTGCATTGTCAGGTTTACTCGGTGCATGCACCAATACACTGTGCGCTCCTGCCGCAATAGCCGCTAGATGATCGGTGCTGGGGTTATCACCCACATAAATCATTCGGCTTGGCTGGGTATTAAAATGTTCGCAAGCTTTTAAAAGCATATCTGGGTGTGGTTTGGCCCGGCCATGCACGCCGCCTTGCCAATGCAATTTAAAAAATGGCGCTAATGTAGAATGCGACAGTTCAACATTACCATTACTGAGCGCCACCAAAGTGAATGACTGGGATAAGTGTTTCAGTAAAGGCAGCGCTTGTGGATAAGGCTGATAAAACTGGCGGAATTTAAAAAACTGATTAAACGCGAGTTCAGCCACTTGAGCATCGAGTGAAAAATCTTGGCACAGTTTGGCCAGCGCATGCTGGCGCACGATGGTCACGTTTTCATAACGAATGGGATCGGATTGAACCAGTTGTTCTACCGCTACGGTGTAGTGAGTTTTTATTTCATTCACAGAATGCTGCGGCATGTGGCTAGCCAACGCTTTAAACATGGCCTCATTGGCATTGATAATGGTTTGGCGGTTGTCCCACAAGGTATCGTCCAAATCAAAACCGATAAGATCTACGTTATGACTAAGGTCTTTAAAACTCAGCATGATCAGTCACTTTTTTTGGTTCTCGCCCGTGGGTGAGCCGCATCATACACTTGGGCTAAATGCTGAAAATCGAGATGGGTATAAATTTGGGTGGTCGATAAATTGGCGTGGCCGAGTAACTCTTGCACCGCGCGCAGATCGGAAGCGGACTCTAAAAAATGCGAAGCGCAGGAGTGCCGCAACTTATGCGGATGCAGTCGGCTTGATAACCCCAGTGCTTTACCCCAATAAGACAGCCGCGCTTGAATACTGCGCTGCATGAGTGGCTTGCCTTGTTCGGTTATAAACAGTGCTTCGATGCTTTCGGCATAAGCCGCGCGTTGTTTGAGCCAGTCTTGCAAAGCGGCTATGGCTTTGCGGCCAATAGGAACAATTCTGGATTTTTGCCCTTTACCCAGCACGCGCGCGGTAGCATCTTTTAAGTCGATATCTTTAAGCTTTAGCCCTTGCAGTTCACTTAAACGCACGCCAGAAGAATAAAAGAGTTCCAACATGCACTTATCGCGGCAGGCCACAAAGGTGTCATTAGGAATTTGATCGAGAAAATGGGTGACTTCATCCACTTCAAGCGTTTGAGGCAGGCGTTTACCAATTTTTGGGCCCTTCACACCTTTAGCAGGATTATTATCGATTTGATGTTGTGCCGCTAAGTAATCGAACCACACTCGCAAAGCTGACAATTTTTGTGCGATGGATTTTGCAGCCAATCCTTGCCGATGCAGCTGAGCCGAGTAAGCTCGAATAGTGTGATGAGAAATGTCACTCAAACGCTCAATCGATTTTTGCGCTAAAAACCCAACAAAGTGCAACAAAGTGGATTGATAGCTTTGCACGGTATGCCCGCTCAGCTGCTTTTCTGTTGCGATGTAGTCGCAGAATTGTTCAACCCATTGGTTTATCAAAAGTGGTTAGCCTTATGCGCTGACAACAAAAATGTAGAGGCGCTATTTGAAGTCTTTGTATTTCATTAACACTTGAGTCGCCACCGAAGAGATCAGTTCTAAAAACAAGCTGCCCATTTCGGGTGAAAAGTGTGTTTCGTTTTCACTGAGTAAGGCGATGATCCCGTATTGGCCTTGCTTGCCCAGTGGTAATAACGCCACCGAGCCACGCTCTAAATGGTGGTGGGCAAATAACGACTGTTTGATTTTTAAATCCATTCGCCCACACACGGGCTCGTTATCGGGAAAGCGGCAATCAAGCTTTTGCTGTAATGTTTTTCCGGTGGAATGCACCCTAGCATGTTCCACCCGCTGCCAATGCCCAAATAGATGGATGGACACCGCTGCCAGATCAAATTCGCGAAGCAGACCATCGTGCAGGGTATTGACCCACTGCTCTAAAGTACGACAATCAATTAAACACAGTACCAGCCGAATGCACTTGGTTAACAATTGCTCATTCAATTGTGCTGCCGATAACATTTCAATCAATCGGCCTTGCAGCTCGCGATTTTTTTCGCGCAGCACTTTAACTTGACGCTCAACCAATGAAACACCACCTTCCACATCGTGAGCAATGGTTAAATGCGACAGCAAGTGTGGATGCAGCAATAAAAAGTCGGGGTTTTCTGCCAAATAATCGAACACTTCTTGGGCTTTTTGTTATGGATTTGCAATCATATTTATTCCTAGGGTTACCAAGCTCAAGCGAACATTAAAGCTCGAGCTGACCCTCAAACACAAATTCAGCGGGACCTGTCATCAGTAAAGGCTCACCTTCACCGGCCCACTCTATGGTCAACTGGCCACCGGGCAGTTGCACTTTCACTTTTGGATCAAGCTTGCCACTTTGAATACCAATGGCCACCGCCGCACAAGCTCCGGTGCCGCAAGCCAAAGTTTCACCGACACCCCGCTCAAACACACGCAGCTCAATCGAGCGGCGATCGTTCACCTGCATAAACCCCACATTAACCTGCTCGGGAAACAACGAGTGTTTACAAATTTCCGCGCCCCATTCTTTTACTGGTGCTTGAGCGACCGACTCCACTTCCATGACGCAATGTGGATTACCCATGGAAACGGCGCCTATTTTACGGCGGATCCCGGCAACGTCCACCGAGTACTCGGCTTCTCTTTGGGCATAACGCATGGGAATTTTACTCGGCTCAAATTGCGGCACGCCCATATCGATGGTGACATTACCATCCTTGTGCATGCGCATGGTGACCACGCCCTTTAAGGTGCTGACTCGTATCTTATAGCGCCAAGTCAGTCCCATCATACGAACAAATCGTGCTAGACAACGAGCACCGTTGCCACATTGCTCCACTTCTTTGCCGTCAGCATTGAAAATACGGTAGTGAAAATCGGTATCGGGTTGTTGCGGCGGCTCTACCAACAGTAACTGATCAAAACCTACACCATAATGACGATCGGCCAAGCGCCGAATTTGCGCTTCATTGAAATACACCGGCTGGGAAATGGTATCGACCACCATAAAATCGTTACCTAATCCCTGCATTTTTGCAAAACTTATTAGCATAATGTTCTCTTAAGAATTTTGTTTTGCAGCAAAGCCCGGCTGCATGGCTTCCAATTGTTGTTTCGCTTGCACATTGGGATCAGCAGGCTTAAGAGGCCCTTTTTGTCCGCAACCTAATAGACAAGCCAGCAGAACAAGACCTAAACAAAGTTGAGTTTTCTTTTTCATGAGGTCAAGTATAACCACAAGGCGATTGCCGCGAAAAGGAGGGAGGACTAAGAAATTCAGATCAATGCCTTACTTTAGGTTCGGCATTGGACAATAAGTGAGCGTTCAGTGCAATTGTTGCAGCTTTTCACTCCATTTGAGGTATTCACACCAAACCGCGGCACTGGTTTTGTTAGGCAAAGGTTGATGAAATTCAATTTCAACTATGTGCCATGCATTGTTATCGACGGCAAAAGCGCGATCAACCCATGCGGTAACCTTGGCGGCCAAATCAGGATAATCGAGCGCAATCGTGAAAGACTTTCCTTGAGCACAAAGCGTAATACTGCCAATTCCGTCATTGTCTTCGCTATCGATGATTAAACTCACATCAATTAAGTCTGACTGTGAATTAGGTTGGGTTATTAATGGTGTGAATGGGGTCAATTTATGGTCTGAATGAAGCTCATAATAAGCCCAATCAATTGTTGAGGTTTGTTGCAGCTTAGCAATACATCGATGCATTAATGCGAGCTCTTGATCTAACATTGGCTCTGACATCCAACCATAGCTCAAGCCACCACATTCATCGACAAAAGCATAACTGATTCTGGGTGCGTGTTGCTTAGAAACCACCAGTGTGACTCGATTCGGTTTTGCGCTTTGCAGCGCGCTGCGAATAACGGAGTCAGAAAAACAGCGTGGGTCAAAATCGAGTTTTTGCAGCATCTGATTTTCAGCAACAATCAGTTGATTTAGTTCGATTTCGTTCAACGCTTTTTTAACCAGTGTATGTTCGTTTGCGTTAATCACCACTCGATACTCTGCTCCTAATCGATAAACAAACTTAGCCACCTGTTCATGGGGTTGATAGAAAAATGCTAAGGCCTGACGAAAAAAAACATTGAGTCTTTTGACTAAATCATCCGAGCGCATCATAGAAAAACTGTGGCAGCTGATTTTTGGTACTTGCTTTTGATAGCGAATGAATTGGATTAAAGCCAACAGTGTTTCGGTAACCGCATCAGCCCCTTTAAAATGAACAACAAAAGGCTCACCCCAGCTATTTTCATAATAAAGATCGATGGTTTCGATTAAGTTATGGCATTCTTCGCCAAAACAAAAAGGATCATTATGTCGGGTAATAATATGAATACCCTGCTTGGCAAGACGGGTGAGTTTATCTTGAGCCACATTGATAAAGCAGTGAATTTCTTTAACTTGAGGCTTATGACGAAAAGCTTCATCATCAACCACAGACCCTCTATATTTACTTTTTAGCAACACATTGATTAGTTTTTCGAGCTCGCCATATTGCAGCTGCTGTTTGGCATCGCGAAATTGAATTGAGGTTTGCTCATTTAAAACACCATTAATTTCAGCCCATACCAACAATTCAATCAGTGAAGCACATTGATACACAGGCTCGGCCACGTTCGCCTCTTGTTGACTGACCGCTCTGTCGTAAAAACTCCATAGGTCTAGATTTTTAGCTTTAGTTTGCCGCGTAATCGACAAATGACGTGCACTTAAATTGGGTACAAAATTAATATTAATCCGCTCTACTTTTCCAGTAGTTTGCTCCAGACTGGCGCTTATTTTTCGATGCAAAATACTCAGTGCCGCTTGATGCTCGGCAAAAGCCACTGGATCTTTTCGAATAAAATCGACCATGGTTTTAAACGAAACAATCAATTGTTTTACATAGAGATGTTTTTCATTGCCGATTTGCTCAATGCTCCATTGCTGACGCTGATCGAGCACCGCGACTTTGTCGGGCTGCCAGTGCCATTCATTGACCAGTTCATTAATAATGGATTGCCTTAACTTAGAAACGCTTTGCAATTGCTGCGCGCGACCACGAATTTTTTGATACATGCAGCGGCGAATAAACTCAAGCCGTTCATGATCGTTTTGTTGTTGTAAATAGTCTTCCACTTTTCGGTGCATCAATAGATAAGAATCAATCACCGTTGGGTTGTCGAGCATCGCATACACATATTGCTTGTAGTCGTCACTTAACAAAGAAAGCTTAGGGTATTCACTTAAATAGCTTTCCATAAGCACCAGTTTTAATGCTGTTTTATAGGGTGAAGTGAGCGCTTTATTAATGTACCAAAGACTATGGGTAATAAACTCTTTTAGCTCTATAGACGGCACGGGGCCAAAATCAATAAACTCATCAGCCGCAACAAACCGAGAGCGCACTAGCTTTTCAGCGTACTCTTGATAATGAGAATGGTAATTTTGCGGCACTAGCCACCACAACAAATAGCGACCGGCTAAATATATTTGGGTGCGGTAGAACTCATCTAAAAGCAAGCCAAGTGTGGCCGTTTCAGATTTATTTTCTGCTTGATGATCGATTATTTGCTCTGTCGAGACTAAATAAATGGTGCAGTCAATGGCTAACTGACTTGCCCACTTTTGAATTTTATTCCGTTTCTGTTTGAGTTGTTCTAACTCAGGTTTTGCTAAATCGGGACGATAAATCACCCAAATATCTAAATCGCTGTATCCGGTATGGGCAACCGAGCCGGCACTACCCATTAAATAAATGCCTTCAATATCTATGCGTCTGGCCGCCCTGTGTTGATAATTCAAACTTCGAGCGTATTTTTTAGCTAACCTTATTATCGCATCAGAAGGAGAAAAACTAGCCAAACCACTCGGACACTCGGTAGAGATAAATCCCGGTAAGGTCGGATGGTTCACATGAAAAAAGAATGGCAATAACTCTAATAATTCTTTTTCTTTGCTCGAACAATTTTGCAGCAATAAGTCGACCCGCTTTTTATTGAGCGCAAGAATATGCTCAAGCATACCTTTGAGTTCGAGGCGATCGATATCGATTTCGGCAATGGAGTTCAAGTTGTTACACGCTCATTAACCACAGTTTCAATTCGCATAAGCTTAAATTATAGGAGTAAGTTCTCAATAATACTCTGATAATATTGGATTTTTAGCGTTTATCGATTAATGTGACACTAAACCACGGTCATTATTTTCCGATAACAAGAACTCTATCATTATTTTTTAGCACTATGGACTCGACATCACTCATTGCTTCACTTGCTCCCGACATTTTATTAGCGGCTGATTTAGGTTTGCTCATCACTGACGAAAAAGAGATGATCACCGATTCAAACGTGATTATTTCGGATTGGCTCGGGGTTTCTTCTGAGGACTTAATGGGTAAACATTTTAAATCTTTGCCTTTTGAAGCCACTGAACATGACAACAGCTGTTTGGCCCTACTTGGAGAAAAGGGAGCAGCTAAGCTCTTTATTCATTGGAAAGCGGCAATAGAAGGAGGCAAACATCAGATCCACTATTTTCGTCCGATGCCGACCCTCAAGTTTAGACCAGACAGCACGCCTAGAAGTCAACGCGCCCATTGGTTTCAGTTTTTAGATTACGAAATTAGTCGTAGCCGTCGATATGATAATCCTTTAAGTGTGATGAAACTTAAACTCGCTTGGCTCGAAAATGAACCTTCCCAAAATTGCCAATCAAAACTATTTGAAGAAGCCAGTTTATTGCTTAGAGATGAATTGCGTTGGGCTGATATGATCAGCTCGACCGATCAGGGAGAGTTTTTAATTGTTTTGCCAGAAACTGATGCCGGTTCGACCGGGATTCTAAAGGATAAAATTGAATCTAGGATTTTGCGTCTTTGCGAGCAACTCGATATCAAAGCACCATTGTCACTGATTGGCATTGCACATTGGCACAAAGGCGACAGCAGTACTTCTTTGATTAACAGGGCTCGTGATGAGCTCATAAAAACGCTGCAAGCCATGTTAGAAACAGCGCAAGAGTCAACATGACAAACTCCGAGCAAGACAAAACGCAAGGCATGATCCCAAATTTTTGTCTGCCTACTCGGGCCTTGGCGCTGTTGATATTAGCGCAATCACTGGCACTGTTACTTACCTTACTCATGTATGATCAAGATCACTCGTTTTGGTCACAGCTTGGTCTTAACTCGCTATTTATCGTTTGGAACGCCTGCTGTTGCGGTATTGTTTTTTGTGCCGCAAAAGATTACCTAAACCAGCAAAATACCGCGGTTTTATCGGTCATGGCTATCAGCACAGTCGTTATTATCATTGGGCTAAACAGCGTTGCCGCAATTGTTTATTTTTATAACAATCCTCTCGATGTTGCTAATAACTATCAATCTTGGTTTATTTTTCGCAATGTCGCCGTTGGACTTATCATTACTTTAACTTGGCTGCGCTATTTGTACTTACGCAATCAGGTTTATCAGAGCTTGATAGCTGAAGGAGAAGCGCAGTTTAGGGCTCTGCAAGCTCGGATCCAGCCTCACTTTTTGTTTAATACTTTAAACACTATTGCTAGCCTAATTACTATCGATCAAGAGCGAGCAGAAACTACAGTAGAACATTTGGCTTCGGTTTTAAGAGCCAATCTAAAACCTGGTCAACTATCGATTTCGCTCGCACAAGAAATAGAAATCAGCCAACACTACTTGGCAATTGAACAGCAACGATTAGGCGACAAATGCCAAGTCAAATGGCAAATTGAAGTAGATCCCAAACAATACTCCATTCCACCTTTTACCCTACAACCTTTAGTTGAGAATGCGGTCTACCATGGCATTCAACGACTTTCTAGTGGAGGTGAGATCACTATTGAAATAAAACCACTTAATCATGGTTTGTTCATTAGCGTGGAAAACCCAATCCCAGAAACGCCTTCCAAACCTGGCAACCAAACCGCGCAATCCAATATTGCACAAAGAATGGCCATTCGCTATGGTCATTCAGCTAAAATGAACATAGAAGCTTTGTCAAAAAGCTATCGAGTGACGCTCACCTTACCGGAGGCTTGTCGTGAAAATACTGATAACCGATGACGAACCCTTAGCCAGACAACGACTAGAAAGAATGATCTCCCAAATTGGCGAGCACGAAATACTGCAAGCTGAAAACGGATTAGAGGCGGTCAATTTATGCAATAAACACCGATTCGACTTAGTGCTACTTGATATTCGTATGCCAGAAATGGATGGTCTCGAGGCTGCGCTGCACTTACTTAAATTAGATGAAAAACCAGCCATTGCGTTTGTTACCGCCTATGATGAACACGCTTTACAGGCCTTTAAAGTGAATGCCGTCGATTATTTACTCAAACCTGCCAAAGCTGACGATATTGCCGCATTGATTGAGCGCTTACAAACGCCAACACGCATACAATTACAGCAGTTCCAGCAGCTGACGCCAGAGTTGAATCAGCAGCGCCAACATATATCAGCAAGATTAGGTGCGGAAGTTCAACTGATTCCGATTAAGGATATTTTCTATTTTCATGCCGATCAAAAATACGTCAATGTGAAACACAAAAAAGGCGAAGCACTTATTGAGGAGCCTCTTAAAGCGCTTGAAAGCGAACTCGGACAAGACTTTGTAAGGATCCATCGCAATGCGTTAGTCAACATTCAGTTTATAAAAGGACTTCACAAACATTCTGATGGTCGTTTATTGTGTCTCATTAAGGAGCTTGATCACGAGCTTGAAGTAAGCCGCCGCCACGCTTCAGAAATACGAAAGTTGATCAAAAAACTTTAACAATTTAATTTTCTTCAATCTTCTTGCCGAACCTCCGATTGTGGTAGGATCACATTATCTTTTTATAGTTAAGAATGCCTCATGTCTTTGATTCGAATTGCAACGCGAAAAAGTCCTTTGGCCTTGTGGCAAGCTCATTTTGTGAAAAAACAATTAGAGCAAAATCACCCAGAACTCATCGTTGAGTTGGTGCCAATGGTGACCAAAGGCGACAAAATTCTAGATACTCCGCTAGCAAAAATTGGCGGCAAAGGCTTGTTTGTAAAAGAGCTCGAGCTTGCACTGTTAAATAATGAAGCCGATATTGCAGTTCATTCGATGAAAGATGTCCCGGCTGAGTTTCCAGAAGGACTAGGGCTAGCCGTTATTTGTGAGCGCGAAGATCCGACTGATGCATTTGTTTCTAATATTTATACCTCTTTAGATGAAATGCCACGCGCTGCTATCGTTGGCACTTCAAGTTTACGACGCCAAGCTCAGCTTGCTCGAATTCGGCCTGATCTTGAAATCCGTTCACTTCGCGGCAATGTGGGCACGCGCTTACAAAAACTCGACGATCAAGAATTTGATGCGATTTTATTAGCGAGCGCTGGACTGATCCGCCTCGACCTGCGATACCGTATAAAAAGCCGAATTCCACCTGAAATGATTTTGCCAGCAGCCGGCCAAGGAGCGGTGGGTATTGAATGCCGCGTAAATGACGAAACCACGCTATCGTTATTAGCGCCTCTTAATCATGCAATTACCGCTGCTCGCGTAACGGCAGAGCGAGCCCTTAGTCATCACTTAGAGGGCGGCTGCCAAGTGCCAATAGGCGCATTTGCCCAAGTTGATCCGCACAATCCGGGTTTACTTAACCTTAAAGGGTTAGTCGCTTCTTTAGACGGCAGACAAGTTCTGACTTTTTCCCATCAGGCACCAATAAGCGAGGCGCAAAAACTGGGTGTATTGGTAGGTGAAGCACTAAAAGAGCAGGGTGCTGATAAAATCATTGCAGCCTTGCACCACTAGCTTGATATAAGAGCTATTATTTTGAGCTATGCGTCTTATCAATTTATCGTGACCAGGCCTAGCCATCAAAGTCATGAGTTAGTAGCCGCACTAAAAAATAACCAATTAACCGTTTGGTCTGTACCGCTACTAGAAATTGAGCCATTAACGCTTACCTCAACGTTTTTTGAAAACATCTCGAAAGCTAATCAATTTATTTGGCTAAGCCCAAATGCAGTATTGTCTGTGACCAAGCAGTGCAGCAAAGAACAACTTAAACTTTTTGCCGGACAGCATTTTGCGGTAGGTGCAAAAACAGCCGAACTATTAGAACAGCATGGATTCGCACCGGTGATAAAACCACAAACGGCCAACAGTGAAGGGCTGATTGAATTATTAGACCAAGCGAAAACTCAATCCGATCACTATTTGATTATCGCGGGTGAAAAGGGAAGAGGTTTGATTGAACACACCTTAAACCACTGGGGAGTTGGATTTGAACGTGCTACAGTTTACCGGCAGCGCGCTAAACGTGTTTTTTCAAGTACAGAAAAACAACTGGTTCAGAATCCTTCAACCATTTGGCTAGTGACCAGTGAGTTGGCCATGTCGTCTTTGTACCAGAGCGAGCATCCAGGTAACGTAAAAATGATTGTCAGTAGCCAGCGATTAAAAGAAAAAGCTCTTGAACTAGAATTTAATGTGATTGGGTTAAGTCGCTCTGCTCTAACCGGTGATTTGATTGAAACTGTAAACCAGCTTTGTGAGAAGAACGTACGATGAGTAATAATAAAAATCTTTCAAAAAGTTCAGATCCGAATCAAGTGAAAGAACCTGAAACAAAAACGAATAGCGAAACCCGTCAAACGCCTAATGCTAAGCAAAGCGCAAAGGAACCAGAAAAAAGTAGCTCACTGGCTTTTGTGTTTGTATTTGTTATTTTTATTGGGATCATCAGTGCAATTGCGTGGCTTTATTTTCAGCACATTCAGACCCAGAAGCAAGTGGACAAGTCGTCTGTTCAGTCGAACGAACTTACACAATCAATTAACCAGATTAAAAGCCACCAATCCTTGTTAGAACAGTCGCTAAACGAATCGGTCCAGCAACAGAGTCAATTGTTGCAACAAAATGAAAATCAGATCCATGGGTTACGCCAACAGTTTGTCCAAACTCAAGATATACTTCGTCTGCTCAGTAGCGAAGGCAAAAAAGAATGGTTGATCGAAGAAGCCCGTTATTACATTCAGCTCGCTCACAACAAACTGATATTTGAACAACAAAAAGTCACCAGTGTTCATTTGTTATCGCTTGCCGATCAAGCACTGCGTGATTCTGGCGACTTAAATGTCGGCCCTATTCGACAAGCCATTGCCAACGATTCAGCGTCCATTTTAGCATTACCTGATTTCGATCAGCAGCAACTGCTAATGCAACTTAACGCAATTTCAGAGGTAGGAAAAAATCTTAAACCCATTGCCATACAATTAGAAGAAGTTAAGCAGCCTTTAAGTGACTCAGAAAAAACTTGGTATGATGAGTGGGTTGCAACTATGAATCAATTTGGTGAAAAAGCATTTAAATTTAGAACTCACGATGAAAGGGTTCAACCTTTACTCAGCCAAGAACAAATGGCCGTTATTTCTTTAACCATGCAGCTGACCTTAACTCAAGCTCAAACAGCCGTACTCAATAAAAATAAAGTCTATTATCTAAACCGATTAAGTTTTTATGAAACATTACTGGAGCAATACTTTCAGCTTGATGGTTCTGCAGATTCGATCAAAGAACAACTCAGCGTATTAAAGCAAGCAGCTATTACGCAAGATTATCAACATCATTTTATTTCACTTGAGGCAATATCGCAGCTACAAGAGCAGCGTCGAATGCAGTGGCTAAGCCGACAAAGTAAAGGGGAGTAAAAGTGAAAATAAGGCACATCATTTTACTCGCATTAATCTTTGGAGCCGTTACCGCTTGGGTTTTGCAAGAACAGCGAGGTTTTATTTTAATTGCGTGGAGTAACAAAACCTTGGAGATGAGACTCTGGGTTGGGCTCATTTCATTATTGATACTGATGCTCTTGGTATCGGTGATAAGCTGGATGTTTTTTCATTTATTTGGAACGACTAAAAGGTTTAAACGCTGGAGTTTAAATCGAGGCAGTAAACGATCTCGAAGCCAGACTATTTCTGGGTTGGTTGCATTAACAGAAAGCAATTGGGTTCGTGCAGAAGAACTTTTTAACAAAGCTATCAATAATGCTGATAGTCCTCTTATCAACTATTTACTCGCAGCAAAGGCAGCGCAAGAACAGGGCCATTTTAATGAACGCGATGACTATTTGAAAAAGGCCAGCGAATTTGAACCAGAAGCATCTAATGCAGTAGCCGTCACGCAAGCCGACTTACAATTCGATGCAGGACAGTTTGAGCAAGCACTGGCTACCTTAACTCAACTTTACAAGAATAATAAACATCAGAATTTTGTGGTTAAACTTTTAGCCAAAACCTATGTTGAGTTAAAAGACTGGCCACACTTGTTCGAATTGTTACCCGAGCTCAAAAAGAAACAAATATTAAGCAAAGAAAAATACGTTGCGTTAGAAGAAAACTGCTTAACCAATTTATTATTAAAATCAGCTGAGAGCGGTAGAGAACATCTTATTAAGATTTGGGAGCGCTTAAGCAAAGAACAAAAATCAAATGCGAAATTACAAATATTACTGATCAGACAATTGGTAAAACTTAATGTGCTAGATCATTCTGAAGACTTAGCTCGATCTTTTTTAAAGAAGCAATATCATCCTGAATTGATCTACTGGTATGCTAAAACCCAACATGCTAATCCAGCTAATCAATTACAATTTGCATCTAGCTTTAAAAATCAAGGCTTGGCCGATTGGCAATTATTTTATGCACTAGGATTACTTAGTTTCCGAGAGCAGCATTGGGGACAAACAAGAGATTATTTACAACAAAGCATTGCTTTAAAACCTACAGGTGATGCCTATCAGTTACTGATCAAAACTATGCATTTTTTGAATGAATCAGTGAGCAATCTCAATAGCACATTAAATGACGCGTTAAAAACTATCGCCTCTGAGCACTAATTATTAGGTTATTTCATCATGACAAAAGCAATACCAAAAGTTGGATTTATTAGTTTAGGTTGCCCTAAAAATACTGTCGATTCAGAAAGAATTTTAACTCAACTTCGTGCTGAAGGTTACGAACTTTCGAACCAATATGAAAACTCCGATATTGTGGTTGTAAATACTTGTGGCTTTATTGACGCTGCCGTTCAAGAATCACTCGATACCATTGGAGAGGCCTTACAAGAAAATGGCAAAGTGATCGTAACCGGATGTTTGGGCGTTAAAGAAGACACGATTCGAGAAGTTCATCCCAATGTTTTAGCGGTTACTGGTCCTCATGCTTATGATCAAGTCATGAAGCAAATTCACCAACACTTGCCCCCCATGCATGATCCTTTTATGGATTTAGTACCTCCTGCCGGATTAAAACTCACACCCGAACATTATGCCTATTTAAAAATATCTGAAGGGTGTAATCATAATTGTACTTTTTGCATTATTCCTTCAATGCGAGGGAAACTGGTCAGCCGAGAAATTGGCAGTGTGTTACAAGAAGCGCAAAACTTAGTCGACAATGGTGTTCAAGAATTATTAGTGGTATCACAAGATACCAGTGCTTATGGTATTGATGTTAAATATAAAACCGGCTTTTGGAATGGCGCGCCAGTTAAAACCAAATTCATAGATTTATGTAAAGAGTTAGGAAAATTGGATGCTTGGGTACGACTGCATTATGTCTATCCTTATCCACATGTGGATGATGTGATTCCTTTAATGGCAGAAGGTAAAATTTTGCCCTATCTAGA